>NZ_JBITTO010000006.1:0-417357 GCF_044541975.1 Streptomyces sp. NPDC085460 | reverse complement strand
TCGCCGCCGCGGGGGGGCCCCCCCGGGCGCGCGGGGGCCCGGGGCCCGCCCGGCGGTGGACCGCCGCGGGGGGGGGGGGCCCGGCCCGCACCCCCCACCCCTTGGAGGCCGTACCCCCAGAGCCGTACCCCCTGGGTCGCGCTCCTACAGCGCGTCCGGTCCGCGCTCGCCCGTCCGGACGCGGACGGCGGTCTCGACCGGGACGCTCCAGACCTTTCCGTCACCGATCTTGCCGGTGCGGGCGGCCTTCACGACGACGTCGATGAGCTGTTCGGCGTCCTCGTCCTCGACCAGGACCTCGATGCGGATCTTGGGGACGAGGTCGACGGTGTACTCGGCTCCGCGGTAGACCTCGGTGTGGCCGCGCTGGCGGCCGTATCCGCTGGCCTCGGTGACGGTGAGGCCGTGGACCCCGAACGCCTGGAGGGCCTCCTTGATCTCGTCGAGCCGGTGCGGCTTCACGACCGCGGTGATGAGCTTCATGCGTCCACCTTCTTGTTCTCCGTGACAACCGGGGCGGGGGCGGCGGTGGTGCGCCCGCTGGCGCCGCCGCCGGCTCCGCTGAAGTCGTAGGCGGTCTCGGCGTGCTCGACCTGGTCGATGCCGGAGACCTCGTCGTCCTCGCTGACCCTCATGCCCATGGTCTTGTCGATGATCAGGGCGAGGACCGCGGAGGCGATCAGAGAGTAGGCGAGGACGGCGAAGACGCCGACGGCCTGCTTGCCGAGCTGCTCCAGGCCGCCGCCGTAGAAGAGGCCCTTGGCGTCGGACTGGACGCCGCCGGTGGCGAAGAAGCCGACGAGGAGGGAGCCGAGGACACCGCCGACGAGGTGGACGCCGATGACGTCGAGGGAGTCGTCGTAGCCGAACTTGTACTTGAGGCCGACGGCCATGGCGCAGACGAGGCCGGCGATGGCGCCGATGGCGATCGCGCCGAGCGGGGAGCAGGAGCCGCCCGCGGGGGTGATGGCGACGAGGCCGGCGACGGCGCCGGAGGCGGCGCCGAGGGTGGTGAAGGCGCCGTGCCGGATCTTCTCGTAGAAGAGCCAGGCGAGCATGGCGGCGGCGGTGGCGACCTGGGTGTTGACGAACATCACGGCGCCGACGCCGTCGTCGTTGCCGAGCCAGGAGCCGGCGTTGAAGCCGAACCAGCCGAACCAGAGCAGACCGGCGCCGAGCATCACCAGCGGGAGGCTGTGCGGGCGCATCGGGTCCTTCTTGAAGCCGACGCGCTTGCCGATGACGAGGATGACGCCGAGGGCGGCGGCGCCGGCGTTGATGTGGACGGCCGTTCCGCCGGCGAAGTCGATGACGCCCATCTCGAAGAGCCAGCCGCCGGCGCCCCAGACCCAGTGGGCGACGGGGAAGTAGACGACGGTGACCCAGAGGGCGATGAAGAGGGCCCAGGCGGTGAACTTGACCCGGTCGGCGAGGGCGCCGCTGATGAGGGCCGGGGTGAGGATGGCGAACATCAGCTGGAAGGCGGCGAAGACGAAGACGGGGATGGTGTAGCCGTCCCAGAGTTCGGTGACGCCGATGCCGCTGAGGCCGAGGTAGTCGGAGGACCAGCCGACGATGCCGCCGGTGTCGGTGCCGAAGGCGACGCTGAAGCCGTAGAGCACCCAGAGGATCGTGACGATCCCGAGGCTGATGAAGCTCATCATCAGCATGTTGAGGGTGGACTTGACGCGGACCATGCCTCCGTAGAAGAAGGCGAGGGCCGGGGTCATCAGCATGACCAGGGCGGTGCAGATGAGCATGAACCCGGTGTTGGCGGCGGACAGCTCGGGGGCGTCTGCTGCCAGGGTCGTGATGGCTGGTGCCATCGGCGTCTCCTCGTCGTCGGATGCGGCCTGTGCGGGGCGGGGCCGGCGGTGAGCGGCGGCCTGAGGGGTGGCCGGTTATGGGCCAGAGATTCGCGCAGCGCGGTTTCCGACGATGCCGCTCGATGTTTCGGGGCAGTGACGAAGGGCCGGGGTGTGTTACGTGACCGTGAACACCCGGGTCACGGGGAGGTAACGGGCGTACTCTCCCGGCCGGGCGGTCGGGGGGTGGCGGGTCCCGGACGTGGACCGGCCGCGCCGGCGTCCGTGTGTCCTGTGCGGCGGGGGAGCCGAGTCGGGCAGTACGGGACGTCCGGCGCGGCCGGGGTGCGGGGGCTCGCGGGGAGTGGGCGGGGCGGTCAGACGGCCTCGGCGGACTCGGGCAGGAGCAGGGTGAGCCGGTCGGTGAGGTCGACGACCTGGGCGACGTCGCCGAAGTCGCGGGCGGCGGTGTCGACGGTCTTGCGGAGCCGGTTGTTGACCCGTTCGGAGCGGATGGAGCGGGCGACCCCGAGGGCCTTCTCGGCGAGGACGACGGACTGCTCGGGCTCGCGCTTGAGCAGGTGGACGGTGGCCATGCCGATGAGGTTGAGGGCGTACGACCGCTGGTGGTCGGGGTCCTTCCCGAAGAGCTCCACGGCCCGTTCCATGACGGGTTCGGCGAGGGAGGCGTAGGTCGGGGAGCGGCCGGCGACATAGGCGAGGTCGCGGTAGGAGTGGGAGTTCTCGCCGTTGAGCTCGGCCTCGGTGAAGAAGCGGATCCAGTCGGGCTCGGGGCCGCCTTCGAGGGCGGCGTCGGCGAAGGTGTCCTCGGCCATCCGGACGGCCCGCTTGCACTTGGAGGGCTGGCCCATGTTGGCGTAGGCGCGGGCCTCCATCGCATACAGCATGGCCTGGGTGCGGGGGGTGGCGCAGTCCCGGCTGCCGTACTGGGCGAGGTGGATGAGTTCGAGGGCGTCGTCGGGGCGGCCGAGGTGGATCATCTGCCGGCTCATGGAGGAGAGGATGTACGAGCCGAGCGGCTTGTCGCCGGCTTCCTTGGCGGCGTGCAGGGCGAGGACGAAGTACTTCTGGGCGGTGGGCTGGAGGCCCACGTCGTAGCTCATCCAGCCGGCGAGTTCGGCGAGTTCGGCGGCGACGGTGAAGAGGCGTTTGGCGGTGGCGGCCGGCTGGGGCTCCTGGAGGAGGTCGGTGACCTCGTGGAGCTGGCCGACGACGGCCTTGCGGCGCAGTCCGCCGCCGCACTGGGCGTCCCACTTGCGGAACATGGCGGTGGTGGATTCGAGGAGGTCGAGCTCGATCTCGGAGAGCCGGTGGGGGCGGCGGCCGTCGGGGGCGGGGTCTCCGGGGGCGGCTTCGCCGGTGGGGGTGGGCACCAGCCAGCGCTGCATGGGCTCGATGAGGGCGGGTCCCGCGGCGAGCTGGAGGGAGGAGCCGAGGAAGCCGCGGCGGGCGAGCATGAGGTCGCTGCGGGAGAACTCGCTGAGCAGGGAGACGGTCTGGGGTCCGGCCCAGGGGAGGTCGACGCCGGAGACGGAGGGCGTCTGGTGGGCGGTGCGCAGTCCGAGGTCCTCGATGGCGACGACGGAGCCGAAGCGCTCGGAGAACAGCTCGGAGAGGATTCTCGGGATGGGTTCGCGGGGCTGCTCGCCGTCGAGCCAGCGGCGGACCCGGGAGGTGTCGGTGGAGATGTGGTGGGCGCCCATCTGGCGGGCCCTGCGGTTGACCTGGCGGGCGAGTTCGCCCTTGGACCAGCCGCTGCGCACGAACCACGAGCCGAGGCGCTCGTTGGGGCGCTTGCCGGCATTCGTACCGTCTGTGCCGCTGCCGCCCACTGGAACGCCCCCATCCACCTGATTGCCTGTCGTGCGAACCCCTATCAGAATGCCGCGTCCGGCGGCACTCCGCTCGGTGTTCCGACTCCTTCGAACGGGAAACCGGCTTGCCTCCGGCATACCCACCCGCGCGTGTCCTCCGGGGTTCGGGTACCGAAAGTAATCCTACGATCACCCCTGCGGTGAGGGCGTTTCAAGAAACGCCACCATTCGCCACCCCTTCGAATGAACTCGCCGGGCGCTCCACACGATTCACTTGACATGCGACGACCCGGGGTCAGCGGTTGGGAGCGCGGAGAGGCGTGCGCCACCGGGCGCACCACCCCGTTCACGACCGAGCGCCGCCCCGGGCGATCACACCCGGGCGTGGCGTCACCGAACGTGACCCGCGTGTTCCGGGTCGTAACCACCGGCGCGTCCGACCCGTTGGAGGGGGCATGGGCTTCACGATCGGCGGCATTCGCGAGATGCGGTCCGGCTCACGGCGTCGCGCACGCACCACCGAGTGCACAGCGGTGGCCGAGTACACCGGACTCTGGGGCTGGGACGTCCAGCCCGGCGCGCGGGCCGTCTCCGGCCAGTGCTCCTGCGGCGACCGGGCCTGTACGGCTCCGGGCGCGCATCCTCTCTCCTTCGCGCCGCCCGTTCCGGCGGGCGCGGGGGTGGACGACGCGACCAAGGCGTGGGCGGAGTTCCCGGGGGCGGCGCTGCTGCTGCCGGTGGGGCGCGCCTTCGACGTGATCGAGGTGGCGGAGGCGGCGGGCCGGCGGGCGCTGGTCCGGATGGAGCGGATGGGGCTGCCGCTGGGGCCGGTCTGCGCGACGCCGACGGGCCGGGCGCAGTTCTTCGTCGCGCCGGGCGCGGCGGCGGAGCTGCCGCGGCTGCTGTACCGGATGGGCTGGGACGACGCGGACCTGGACCTGCACTGTCTGGGGCCGGGCTGTCACATCACCGCTCCCCCGTCGAACCTGGGCGGTCTGGGTCCGGTGCGCTGGCTGCGGCCGCCGACGCTGGACACGGCGGGGGCTCCGCCGCAGGCGCGGCTGCTGCTCGGCACGCTGGCGTACATGTGCCATCGGACGCACGCCTAGGAGTACGGCGCGTACGGCGAGGGCCCCCGCTCCTGGACGGAGCGGGGGCCCTCTCGCGTGCGCCGTGCGGGGTCAGTCGCCGATGAGGGCGTCGACGAAGGCGGCGGGCTCGAAGGGGGCCAGGTCGTCCGGGCCCTCGCCGAGGCCGACGAGCTTGACGGGGACGCCGAGCTCGCGCTGGACGGCGACGACGATGCCGCCCTTGGCGGTGCCGTCGAGCTTGGTCAGGACGATGCCGGTGATGTCGACGACCTCGGCGAAGACGCGGGCCTGGATGAGGCCGTTCTGGCCGGTGGTGGCGTCGAGGACGAGGAGGATCTCGTCGAGCGGGCCGTGCTTCTCGACGACGCGCTTGACCTTGCCGAGCTCGTCCATGAGGCCGGTCTTGGTGTGGAGGCGGCCCGCGGTGTCGACGAGGACGACGTCGGCCTTCTCGGCGATGCCCTCCTTGACGGCGTCGTAGGCGATCGAGGCGGGGTCGCCGCCCTCGGGGCCGCGGATGGTGCGGGCGCCGACGCGGTCGCCCCAGGTCTGGAGCTGGTCGGCGGCGGCGGCGCGGAAGGTGTCGGCGGCGCCGAGGACGACGGACTTGCCGTCGGCGACGAGGACGCGGGCGAGCTTGCCGGTGGTGGTGGTCTTGCCGGTGCCGTTGACGCCGACGACCATGACGACGCCGGGGACGTCCTCGGGGCTCTCGGTGTGCACGGTGCGGTCGTAGTCGCCGAGGAGGGCGATCAGCTCCTCGCGGAGCAGGCCGCGGAGCTCCTCGGGGGTGCGGGTGCCGAGGACCTTGACGCGCTCGCGGAGCCGGTCGACGAGTTCCTGGGTGGGGGCGACGCCGACGTCGGCGACGAGGAGGGTCTCCTCGATCTCCTCCCAGGTGTCCTCGTCGAGGTGCTCGCGGGAGAGCAGGGTCAGCAGGCCCTTGCCCAGCGAGTTCTGGGAGCGGGCGAGGCGGGCCCTGAGGCGGACGAGGCGTCCGGCGGTGGGCTCGGGGACCTCGATCTCGGGCGCCGGGGGCGCCTCGGCGACGACCGGGTCCTCGACGGCGGCGGGGGTCTCGACCGCCTCCTCGGCGGTCGGGAGGCCGACCTCCTCGACGGTGCGGCGTGGTTCTTCCCGCGGTGTCTCCGCCTCGTCGCCGACGTGCGGCTCGGCAGGCGGAGCGGTGATGGTCGGCGTGGTGGACGGCGGCTCGGCCGGCGGCAGCTGCTTCTTCTTGCGGCCGCTGATCACGAGCCCGCTGGTCACGGCGACCACGACGACCAGAGCGATGACTACAGCAAGGATGAGTTCCATAACGTCACCCAGTATCGGACACGACCGGGCCGGTGACGCCGTACGCACGCAGCGTGGGTCGCGCGTTCCGGGCGCGCCGGGACCGTTCTCATCTGACGTAGCGTCAGCTATGGTCGCCCCTCGCCGGCAGCCCACCCGGGAGGGGACCCCCATGGCCTTCAGCGTCGTACGGTTCAACCTGGTCGAGCCGCGTGCCACCGCCGAGTCGCTGGCGGAGCGGTACCGCGCCGCGCTGGAGATGGCGGCCTACGCGGACGGGCACGGGGTGGACACGGTCCAGACCGAGGAGCACCACGGGGTGGAGAACAACTGGCTCCCCTCCCCCTTCGCGTTCGCGGGCGCGGTCTTCGGCGCCACCCGCCGGATCGCGGTCACCGTCTCGGCGATCATCGGCCCGCTGCACGACCCGCTGCGGCTCGCGGAGGAGATCGCGGTCCTGGACCTGCTGAGCCGGGGCCGGCTGGTGACGGTGGCGGGGATCGGCTACCGGCCGGAGGAGTACGAGGAGCGCGGGGTGGACTGGGGGCGGCGCGGGAAGCTCCAGGACGAGCTCCTGGAGACGCTGCTCGCCGCGTGGACGGGCGAGCCCTTCGCGTACCGGGGCCGTACGGTACGGGTCACCCCGCGGCCCTTCACCCGGCCGCACCCGCTGCTGCTCGTCGGCGGTTCGTCGAAGGCGGCGGCGCGGCGCGCGGCGCGGCTCGGTCTGCCGTTCTTCCCCTCGGCGCATCTGCCGGAGCTGGAGGCGTACTACGCGGAGCGGTGCGCGGAGTACGGGACGGAGGGCTGGACGATGATGCCGGGTCCTGTGACGCCGCTGCTGCACGTGTCGGAGGATCCGGACCGGACCTGGGCGGAGTACGGCGAGCACTTCCTGCACGAGGCCCGGGCCTACGCGTCCTGGCAGTCGAAGGACATCAGGTCGGCGGTGCGGTCGGGGGCGTCGAGCGTGGCGGAGCTGCGGGCGGAGGGGGTGTACCGGGTGGTGACGCCCGCGGAGTGCGTGGCGCTGGGCCTGGAGAGCCTGGTGCTGCATCCGCTGTGCGGGGGGATGCCGGTGGAGGAGGGGTGGCGGAGCGTGCGGCTGTTCTGCGACGAGGTGCTGCCCCGGCTCGGGGCGTGAGCCTCGGGCCGGGGCAGCCGTCGTGAGGAGAGGGGCAGCGGGGGTTAGCCCATCTCCTCCAGCGCCTTGCCCTTGGTCTCCTTGACGTACCTGAGCACGAAGGGGATCGAGAGCACGGCGAAGACCGTGTAGATGATGTAGGTGCCGGAGAGGTTCCAGTCGGAGAGGGACGGGAAGCTGGCGGTGATGGCCCAGTTGGCGATCCACTGGGCGGAGGCGGCGACGCCGAGGGCGGCGGCGCGGATCCGGTTGGGGAACATCTCGCCGAGGAAGACCCAGACGACGACGCCCCAGGAGAGGGCGAAGAAGAGCACGAAGACGTGGGCGGCGACGAGCGCCACGACGCCCTGGGTCTCGGGGAGCTTGCCGTCGACGAGGTCGGCGGAGAAGGCCCATGCCTCGAAGGCGAGGGCGATCGCCATGCCGACGGATCCGACGAGGGCGAGCGGCCGGCGGCCGACGCGGTCGACGAGGACCATGGCGATCACGGTGCCGATGATGTTGATGATCGACGTGGTGAACGAGTAGAAGAACGAGCTCGACGGGTCGATGCCGACGGACTGCCAGAGCGTCGAGGAGTAGTAGAAGGCGACGTTGATGCCGACGAGCTGCTGGAAGACCGAGAGTCCGATGCCGACCCAGACGATGGGCAGGAGGCGGAAGCGGCTGCCCTGGACGAGCAGGTCCTTGAAGGTGGACTTGTGCTCGCTGCGCATGGCCCGGTCGATCTCGGCGACGCGGCGGTCGAGGTCGACGCCCTTGCCCTCGACCTCGGCGAGGACTTCCTTGGCCCGGTCGGTCTTGCCGACGGAGATGAGGAAGCGGGGGGACTCGGGGATGGCGAAGGAGAGCAGCCCGTAGAGCAGGGCGGGGACGACCATCACGCCGAGCATCCACTGCCATGCCTCCAGGCCGCCGATCTCGCCGCGCTGGTCGCCGTCGGCGAGCTGGAGGATGCCGTAGTTGACGAGCTGGGAGATGGCGATGCCGATGACGATGGCGGCCTGCTGGAAGGAGCCGAGGCGGCCGCGGTAGGCGGCGGGGGCGACCTCGGCGATGTAGGCCGGGCCGATGACGGAGGCCATGCCGATGGCGAAGCCGCCGATGATCCGCCAGAAGGCGAGGTCCCAGAGGGCGAAGGGCAGCGCGGAGCCGACGGCGCTGACGGTGAAGAGGACGGCGGCGATCTGCATGCAGCGGATGCGGCCGATGCGGTCGGCGATCCGGCCGGCGGTGGCGGCGCCGATGGCGCAGCCGATCAGGGCGATGGCGATGACCTGGGCGAGGGTCGCGGAGCCGATGTCGTAGCGGTCGCGGATGGCTTCGACGGCTCCGTTGATGACGGAGCTGTCGTAGCCGAAGAGGAAGCCGCCCATCGCGGCGGAGGCGGTGATGAAGATGACGTGCCCGAGGTGGTCCGGATGGGCCGCTCGGCCTTCGGACGGCGGCGGCGTGGGCGCCTGCGCGGTGTCGGTCACATGGACTCCTCGGTGGGGGGACAGCCCTTCCAGTGGCTTCCAGTGGCGCACAGGTCCGCGCCGCCCACCACGTGAAGGTAAAAGCAACGTTGCAGAGACTATGCGTTCAAGTTTTGAAGTCAAGAGGCAGGGTCATCCCTCGCTTACCCAGCAATGAGCGCTCTAATGTTCATTGCTTGAAGGAGTGAAGCCGAGAATCGAGGGCAGGCGGGATCAGCGGAGTCTCTGGCTGATGACCTTCGAGACGCCGTCGCCCTGCATCGACACCCCGTACAGCGCGTCCGCGACCTCCATCGTCCGCTTCTGGTGGGTGATCACGATGAGCTGCGAGGACTCCTGGAGCTCCCGCATGATCCGGATCAGCCGCTGGAGGTTGGTGTCGTCCAGCGCCGCCTCGACCTCGTCCATGACGTAGAAGGGGCTCGGCCTGGCCTTGAAGATCGAGACCAGCAGGGCCACGGCGGTCAGCGAGCGCTCACCGCCGGAGAGCAGCGAGAGGCGCTTGACCTTCTTGCCCGGCGGGCGGGCCTCGACCTCGACGCCGGTGGTGAGCATGTTGTCCGGGTCGGTGAGCACCAGCCGGCCCTCGCCGCCCGGGAAGAGACGGGAGAAGACGCCCTCGAACTCGCGGGCGGTGTCCCGGTACGCCTCCGTGAAGACCTGCTCGACCCGCTGGTCGACCTCCTTCACGACCTGAAGCAGGTCGGCGCGGGTCTTCTTCAGGTCCTCCAGCTGCTCGGAGAGGAAGCGGTGCCGGTCCTCCAGGGCCGCGAACTCCTCCAGGGCCAGCGGGTTGACCTTGCCGAGCTGCTGGAAGGCGCGCTCGGCTGCCTTCAGCCGCTTCTCCTGCTCCGAACGGATGAACGGCCGGGGCTGGTTGCGCGGGTCGGAAGGGTCGTCGGGGAGGGTCTCCCCCTCGGCGGGCGGCGACGGCGGCACCGGCTGGTCGGGGCCGTACTCGGCGGTGAGCGCGCCGGTCTCGACCCCGAACTCCTCCAGGGCCCTCGCCTCCAGCTGCTCGATCCGCAGCCGCTTCTCCGCGCCCAGGACCTCGCCGCGGTGGACGGAGTCGGTGAGCTTGTCCAGCTCGGCCTTGAGTTCCCGGCCGCGGGCGCGGGCGGTGCCGAGGCCCTGTTCGCGGTCGGCGCGGGCGGCGGCCGCCGCGGCTCGCTCGCGCTCGGCCCGCTCCAGCGAGACCTCGGCGTGGGCGAGGAGGGTACGGGCTCCGGCGGCGACCGCACCCGCGACCCCGGCCTCGTGGCGGAGTCTGGCCCTGCGCTGCTCCGCACGCGCGCGTGCGTCCCGTTCGGCGCGGGCGGCCCGGTCGAGGGAGTCGGCCCGGCCGGCCAGGCCCTTGACCCGCTCCTCGTGGGTGCGGACCTGGAGGCGGGCCTCCATCTCGGTCTGGCGGGCGTTGGAGCCGTCGATGGCGAGCCGGTCGCGGACGGCGGTGTCGGGCTCCTCCTCGGCCGGAGCCTCCTCGGCGACGAGCAGCCGCTCGGCGAGTTCCTCGGCCTCGGCACGCGCGCGTTCCAGGGCTTCCTGGGCGCGGGCGACGGCGGCGGCGGTCCGCTCGGCCTCGCCGGCCGCTCCCCTGGCCTGGCCGGCGAGCCGTCCGAGGGCCTGGGCGACGGACGCCTTCTCCTTCTCGGCGGTACGCCGCAGCGCGTCGAGCTCCTCGACCCGCGCCGCGCCGGCCCGGCGGCGCTCGGCGGCCTCCTCCTTGGCGCGGGCCGACTCCTCGCAGCGGACGGCCAGTTCGGCGAGCTCGGCGGCGGCCTCGTCGACCTGGGCCTGGACCTCCAGGAGGCTGGGGGCGCCGGCGGAGCCGCCCTGGGCCCAGTGGGCGCCGAGCAGGTCGCCCTCGGCGGTGACGGCGGTGAGGGCGGGGTGGGCGCGGACGAGGTCGCGGGCCTCGTCGAGGCCGTCGACGACGACGATGCCGTCGAGGAGCCGGCGGACGGAGCCGAGGAGGCCGGGCGGACCGGAGACGAGCGCGGCGGCGGGCCGCGTGCCGGCGGGCAGCGGGCGGGGGGCCGCCCCGGGCTCGGGGTCGGACGCGAGGAGGAGGGTGGCGCGGCCCGCGTCCTGTTTGCGGAGCAGGCGGAGGGCCTCGGCGGCGGCGCCGGGTCCGTCGGCCGCGAGGGCGTCGGCGGCGGCGCCGAGCGCGGCGGCGACGGGGACCTCGTACCCGGGGGTGACGGTGAGGAGTCCGGCGGCGGGGCCGAGGATCCCGGTGAGGCCGGCGGCGAGCAGGGCGCCGGTGCCGTCCTTGCGGCGCAGGCCGAGCGCGAGGGTGTCGTGCCGGGCGCGGGTGGCGGCCCGGCGGCTCTCGGCGGTCGCGGCCGCCTCGCGGGCGGCGCTCAGCGCGGTCTCCGCGTCGGCGAGGGCGCGGCGGGCCTCCTCGTGCCGTTCGGCGTGCGCGGTGTCCTCGGCGTCGAGGTCGTCGACCTCGGCCCTGAGCCGCTCGTACTCCTCCTGGGCGGCGACGGCGCGGTCGGCGGCCTCGTCGCGGGCGGCGGCCAGCCGGTCGATCTCGGCCTGGGCGGAGGCGGCGCGGGAGCGGGCGGCGTTGACCTGGCCGTGCAGCCGGGCCAGGCCCTCGCGACGGTCGGCGAGGGCACGGGCGGCGTCCTTGAGGCGGCGCTCCTCGGCGGCGAGGGCCCGTTCCAGTTCGGCCCGGTGCTCGACGGTGTCCTCCAGGGCCCGCTCGGCGGCCTCCAGGGCGGCCTCCAGCTCGGCCTCCTGCTCGCGGACCCGGGCGGCCTCGCGCTCCAGGTCCTCGGGGTCGCGGCCCCGGCGCTCCTCGGCGGGGGCGTCGGTGGCGCTCTTCACGCGCGCGTCGGCGAGGGAGATCGTGCCGCGGACGCGTTCGGCGAGCTGGGAGAGGGCGTACCAGCTCTGCTGCGCGCGCTCCAGGCGGGGGGCGAGGGCGCGGACCTCGGCCTCCAGCGCGGACTCGTGGGCGAGGGCGATGCGCAGTGCCTCCTCGGTGGTCTCCTTGCGGGCCAGCAGGGCGGCCTCGTCGGCGAGTTCCGCGTTCAGGGCGTTCTGGAGGCGGACGAGGTCGTCGGCGAGGAGGCGGAGGCGGGCGTCGCGGAGGTCGGCCTGGATGACGACGGCGCGGCGGGCGACGGCGGCCTGCCGGCCGAGCGGCTTGAGCTGGCGGCGCAGTTCGTCGGTGAGGTCCTGCACGCGCGCGAGGTTGGCCTGCATCGCGTCGAGCTTCCGCAGCGCCTTCTCCTTGCGCTTGCGGTGCTTGAGGACGCCGGCGGCCTCCTCGATGAAGGCGCGCCGGCCCATCGGGTCGGCGTGCAGCACGGAGTCGAGCTGTCCCTGGCCGACGATGACGTGCATCTCGCGGCCGATGCCGGAGTCGGAGAGGAGGTCCTGGATGTCGAGCAGCCGGCAGGTGTCGCCGTTGATCTGGTACTCGCTGCTGCCGCCCCGGAACATGATCCGGGTGATCGTCACCTCGGCGTAGTCGATCGGCAGGGCGCCGTCGGAGTTGTCGATGGTGAGCGAGACCTCGGCGCGGCCGAGCGGCGGGCGCCCGGTGGTGCCGGCGAAGATGACGTCCTCCATCTTGCCGCCGCGCAGCGACTTGGCTCCCTGCTCGCCCATGACCCAGGAGAGCGCGTCCACGACATTGGACTTGCCGGAGCCGTTGGGGCCGACGACGCAGGTGATTCCGGGTTCGAACCTCAGCGTGGTGGCGGAGGCGAACGACTTGAATCCGCGGAGCGTCAGGGCCTTGAGGTGCACCCCCGGGACTCTACCCGGGGTGTCGCGTTTCGCCCGTGATCGCGCAGGGCAGACCCTCGGGTGACGAGGGTGTGACGCGGGGGAGTCGAGGGGGCCAAGAAAAGAAGGGACGCCGGAGCGCCCCTTGCCTATTCAGCTGTTCCCACCTGAGCCCGTCGGAGCTTGTCGGGGTTGGGTGTCAGGTGAGCGCAGGCTCCGCCTGGGGTACGTCGAGGTCGATGCGGTCGAGCAGCGACTCGCCCTGCTGAGCGGCGGCAGCGTTGAGCGCGTCGTTCTCGGTCTGGATCCGAACGAGCTCGGATTCCAGGTCCTGGACGCGCTGCTGAAGCCGTCGCATCTCGGCGAGGAGTCGCGGGTCGGAGCCGCCGACGTAACCGAGAAGCGCCTTTGCCATGATGAGTGGTCCTCCACACTGAGTGACCGACCGATTGCGGTGTGGGTCGTGAGGGATGGATTCGCACCCGCGGTGCTCGGCAGTACCTGAGTCGTGCCGGTGTGCTACTGCCACACAGCTAAGGTGCGCGGGGCTTCCAGAGTCTCACCAAAAAGTTTGACGGTCAACACGATCACGCCCCGATCGGTGGCGCGGACGGGGAGTTCGCGGCCGCGTCGCAGGCGGCGGCGCCTCTCGACCCGTTGCGCCGGGGCGTGGCGATCATCCTTACCCGGGAAGCCTTGCACGAGTGTCGAATCTTGGCAACCACCAGGCGGTTTCCCTGTTCACGCCCGTTCATACGCGCGAAACACCGGCCCCCGCCCGGCCCTCGGCGAGGGCGGGCCGAGGGGGCCGACGCGGGTACGGGCGGGCGGGGATCAGCGGATGGCGAAGCCGTCGTAACCGCCGCGGGGGGTGTCCCATATCTCGGTGACTCCGTCCACGCGGCCGGGCGTGTCCTCGGACCGCAGCCAGTCGAGGAGACGGTGGCAATTGTCACTCGGGCCCTCCGCGACCACCTGGACCCGGCCGTCGTCGAGGTTCAGGGCGAAGCCCTTGAGGCCGCCGATCTCCAGCGCGTTTGCCCTGGTGAACCAGCGGAAGCCCACTCCCTGTACTCGCCCACGCACCCAGGCGGTCATCCGTACATCGTCGCTCATGGCTGCACGCTAGCGGGCGGATTGCCCGAACGGCACGTCGCGGCGGCTTCCCATGGCGTACAGTCCGACGGAATGCGCCTCACCCGCACGGGTGCACACCTTTCGGCCGTCCGTACGCAGCGTCACGCTCCGCACCGACCCGTACCGAAAGCAAAGGCCGCAAAGATCCAGCGCATCGATCCAGTACGTCGATCCAGCACAGAGCCAGCTCAGGGAGGCAGGGCAGATGGGACGCCACCGTCGCTCCGGCGCCGCGCCCGCCGAGGCAGACTACGCGACCGGCACCGACCGCGGTCACGGGGGTACGCGCCGCAAGCGCCGCCACCCCGTCCGCAACGGACTGATCGGCGCCTCGGCGGCGGTCGCCGTCGGCGCCGCCGCGGTCGCATCCGGCCTCCTGCCCGGCGGGGAGACCGTCACCGCCGGCAGTGTGGGCAGCGCCCGCCCGGCCGCCGCGGAGACCCGGCAGACCCCCGAGCTGACCACGCAGGGCGGGGGGAGCCGTACCCCGGCGTCCCCGTCCACCGGCGCGGGCAAGGCCACGGGCACGGGCACGGGCACGGGCAAGAGCAAGGAAGCGGGCAAGGGCACGCCGGAGAGGAAGAAGTCCCCGACCCCCTCCTCCCCCAAGGCCAAGCCCACCCCGACGAAGACCGCGAAGGCCGCCAAGACCGCGACCCCCTCGCCCGAGCCCAAGCCGTCGAAGACGCGGGCCGCCGCCCCGGCGCCCGCGACCACCCCGGCGAAACCGAAGGCGAAGCCGAAGCCCGAGCCCGAGCCGTCGAAGGTCCCGGCCACCACGAAGGCCGCCGCTCCGAAGCCCTCCCCCACCACGGAGGCCCCGGCCGAGGAGACGACGGCGGCGGCCGGTTCCACCGCCGACCGCGCGGACGCGGCCGAGGCCGAGGTGCTGCGCCTGGTGAACGTCGAGCGCGCCAAGGTCGGCTGCGTCCCCGTCCAGCCCTCGGACTCCCTCGCCCGTCTCGCCGGGAACCTCAGCGCCGACATGGCGAACCGCGGCTTCTTCGACCACACCGACCCGGACGGCGCCACCCCCTGGGACCGGGCCCAGGCCGCCGGCATCACGAACCTCGGCGCCGAGAACATCGCCCGCGGTCAGGTCGACGCGACCGCCGCCATGGTCTCCTGGATGAACAGCGACGGGCACCGCGCCAACATCCTGAACTGCGACCTCACCACCCTCGGCGTCGGCGTCCACTTCGCCGACGGCGGCCCCTGGTGGACGCAGGACTTCGGCCGCTGACGGCACTGACTTTTCGAAAGCGCGGTCTGGTGGTGAGTGGCCGGCCCGCGTACGGTGAAGAGCATGACCGACGATCTCGCCTTCGATGTGTTCGCGCGGGGGTGTGCCTCGCGGGTGACCCTGGAGCACGTCACGGGGCGCTGGGGCAGCCTCACCCTCGGGGCCCTGCACGAGGGGTCCTTCCGCTTCAACGAGCTGCGGCGCCGGGTCGACGGCGTCAGCGAGAAGATGCTGGCGCAGACCCTGCACGCGCTGGAGCGCGACGGCCTCGTGCACCGGGAGGCGCAGCCGGTCAATCCGCCCCGGGTCGACTACCGGCTCACCCCGCTCGGGCGGGACATCGCCGAGCGGCTCGTCGGGCTGATCGCGCTGGTGGAGGGCCGGATGCCGGAGGTCGTCGCGGCCCGGGAGGCGTACGACTCCGAGCGCGCCGCCGTCACGGGCTGACGCGCGGCGGGCGCTGGCAGCGCGGGCAGAAGTAGCTGGAACGGTTCATCCAGGCACGGCGGCGCATCGGCGTGCCGCAGCGGCGGCAGGGCTCGTCCTCCCGCCCGTACGCGTCGAGCGAGCGGTCGAAGTAGCCGGACTCGCCGTTCACGTTCACGTAGAGGCTGTCGAAGCTGGTGCCGCCGGCGGCGAGCGCCGCGTTCATCACGTCGCGGACGTGGCCGAGGAGCTCCTTCGAGCGGGGGCGCGTGAGGGTGGCGGTCGGCCGGTCGTAGTGCAGCTTCGCCCGCCACAGCGCCTCGTCGGCGTAGATGTTGCCGACGCCGCTGATCAGCGACTGGTCGAGGAGCGCCCGCTTGATCGTCGTCCGGCGCAGCCTGAGCGCGGCGTGGAAGGCGGCGTCGTCGAAGGCGGGGTCGAGCGGGTCGCGGGCGATGTGCCCGATGACGTCCGGCAGCCCCTCGGCGCTGTCGGGGGCGTGCTCGTGCAGCGAGAGCCCGCCGAAGGTGCGCTGGTCGACGAAGCGGAGCTCGGTGCCGGCGGCGCCCGTGAGGGAGTCGCCGTCGGACGGCGCGAAGCGGATCCGGATGCGCAGGTGCTTCTCGTCCGGGGCCGACTCCGGCTGCACGAGGAGCTGTCCGCTCATCCCGAGGTGGCCGAGGACCGAGGTGCCGGTGCCGGCGAGCGGCAGCCACAGGTACTTGCCCCGGCGCAGGGCCGGCTCGAAGCGCTGCCCGGTCAGCCGTGCCGCGAAGTCGGCGCCGCCCGCGAGGTGACGCCGGACCGCCCTGGGGTGGAGCACCTCGACGCCGGCCACGGTCCGGCCGGCGACCCAGCGCTCCAGTCCCCGCCGGACGACCTCGACCTCGGGCAGCTCGGGCACGGGACTCCTCCGGAGGGGGTACGGGGTGGGGGTGGTGCTGGTCCTCGCAGCCTACCTCCAGGCCCGGACGCGCCCGGGCGCCCCCGGAAACGGCTCCGCCCGCCCCTGGCGGGGGCGGGCGGGGAGACTCCGCTGAGGGAGACGAAGGACGCGTGCGATGGCGCGGGGAACGGTCAGGCGGTGGCCGGTGCGGCCCCGTCCTTCCGGTCCTGCTCACCGGGGAGCCCGGCGGCGCCGGAATCACCGGTCTCGCCGGCGTCGGCCGCGGCCTTGGCCGCCGCCGCGCGCTCGTCCGCGGCCGCGCGGATCGCGCGCCACGCGGACTCGGCGGCCTGCTGCTCCGCCTCCTTCTTGCTGCGGCCGGTGCCGGTGCCGTACGAGACACCACCGACGCGGGCGGCAGCAGTGAAGGTCTTCTCGTGGTCGGGGCCCTCCTCGGAGACGAGGTACTCCGGCACGCCGAGACCCTCGGCCGCGGTGAGTTCCTGGAGGCTGGTCTTCCAGTCCAGGCCGGCACCGAGGTTGGAGGACTTCTCGATCAGCGGGTCGAAGAGCCGGTGCACCAGCTCGGACGCCGCTTCGAGGCCCTGGTCGAGATAGACCGCGCCGATCACCGCTTCCAGGGTGTCGGCGAGGATGGATGCCTTGTCCCGGCCGCCCGTGCCCTCTTCGCCCCGGCCGAGCCGGATGAAGGAGCCCAGGTCGAGACCACGCCCGACGTCCGCCAGCGCACGCGAGTTGACCACCGCGGCCCGGAGCTTGGCCAGCTGGCCCTCGGGCAGATCGGGGTGGGTGCGGTAGAGGGTGTCGGTGACCACCAGGCCGAGCACGGAGTCCCCCAGGAACTCCAGCCGCTCGTTGGTGGGCAGACCGCCGTTCTCGTACGCGTACGAGCGGTGGGTCAGCGCACGCACCAGAAGGGCGGACTCGAGGTGATACCCGAGCCGCCCTTCCAGAAGCGTGTGGGACGAGGCGCTGTTGATGTTGTCAGACATCGTGCCCCTCACCAGCCCGCTCAGACCGCGAGGACCTGGCGCTTGTTGTAGGTGCCGCAGCTCGGGCACGCGATGTGCTGCAGCTTCGGCTCCTGGCAACGCTCACACGAAACCAGGGTGGGGACCGCAGCCTTCCACTGCGACCGGCGGTGGCGCGTGTTGCTGCGCGACATCTTCCGCTTCGGAACAGCCACGGCTACTTCTCCTGCTTCTCGTCGACACCGGTAGCGGCGTCGCTCATGTTGTCCTTCTCGTCGGCTCCCAGCGAACCGGCGAGTTCCTGCAGTGCCGCCCAACGGATGTCGGTGGCGTCGTGGTGGTGGTCCGGATGGTCGTTCAGGTTGATTCCGCAATCGGAACACAGACCCGCACAGTCATCCCGGCACACCGGCTGCATGGGCAGCGCGAGTACCACCGCGTCACGCAGCACGGGTTCGAGGTCGAACATGCCGTCCTCGAGGGGGGTCATGCTCTCGTCTTCATCGTCCTCGTCGTCCGTGGCCGCCTTGGCGCGGCCCCGGTCGTCGGATTCGGGGTACGAGAACATCTCCTGGAAGTCCGCGTCGAGATCGAACTCGACGGGCTCCAGACACCTTACGCACTCCCCCTCGGCCGATGCACGGGCGGTGCCTGTGACAAGCACCCCTTCCATGACCGACTCGAGTCGGAGCTCGATCTCGACCGGAGCGCCCTCGGGCACTCCGATGACCCCCGCGACGCCGAGGTCGGCGGGCGCGTCGACCGTGCGGGAGATCCGCTGGAGGGCACCGGGACGCCGCCCCAGCTCGTGTGTGTCGAACACGAGGGGGTTGCGGTGGTCGAGGCGCGTGCTCAGGGTTCTTCCCGCTTTCGGATCGTTCGCGTCGCAAGTCTCAGGGGGCTGCCGCTTGCGGGCAGCATGGATCGCGGACCTACACGCGACCGAAGGACCAGGATACTGGACGCTTCGCCCAGGGCCCAATCCGGCCCTTCCGCCGGCGGGCGGACCCGCCTAGTGCCCCTGCTCGTACCGGCGCAGCTGCTCCAGGTCGATCATGCTGGTGTCGAAGAAGCTGGTCTCGTCGAGGGCGGCCGGCTGCTGCTGGACCTGGGGCTGCTGCTGGTACCCGTACGGGTCCTGCTGCTGGTAGCCGTAGGGGTCCACCTGCTGGGGCTGCTGGTACGCGTAGGGGTCCTGCTGCGGGTAGCCGTACGGGTCCGTCTGCTGGGGCTGCTGCTGGTAGCCGTACGGGTCCGGCTGCTGGGCCGGGATCTGCGCGGCGACGGGGGCGGGCGCGGGCGGCGCGGGGGCGGCCGGCTGCGGGTCGGCCAGCTCGGCGAGACCGGCGAGGTAGTCGGCGTCGCTGGTGTGCACGGAGGAGCCGAGGCCCTCGTGGGCGGCCATGTGCTCGCCGAGGGCGTCGGTGGCGATCCGCCCGTGTAGCTTCTGGCGGCCCCGGCCGACGGCCTCCAGGGTCTTGGAGAGGACCGCCTCGAAGGCGCCCAGCTTGGCGTCGACGTACTCGTCGGCGCGGGAGATCAGGGTCTGCGGGTCGGCGCTGTACTCGGGGGCGTCCTCGTCGGCGTAACCGTGCTCGTCCAGACCGGGGCCGCGGCCGAGGAGCTTCTCGCGGCCGCGGTCGACGGAGCCGATGGTCTTGTTGAGGACGACCTCGAAGTTGGCGAGCTTGGAGTCGACGTACTCGTCGGCCTCGGCGCGGATCTCCTCGGCCTCGCGGCGGGCCTCGGAGAGGATCCGGTCGGCCTCCTCCTGGGACTGCCGGGCGATCTGGGTGTCGGAGACGATCGTGCCGCGCTCGGCGTGGGCGGCCTCGATGATCCGCTCGGCCTCCTGGCGGGCCTGCTCGACCATCTGCTCCCGCCCGCCGATCAGCTCCTGGGCCTGGGCGAGCGAGTTCGGCAGGGCGTCCCGCACCTCGTCGAGGAGGGCGAGGAGATCGGCGCGGTTGACCACGCAGGAGGCCGACATGGGCATCGAGCGGGCGCCTTGTACGGTCGCGACGATCTCGTCGAGCTTCTTCTGCACGTCCACCGGGTGCTCGCCACTCTCTACAGCTGGATGGAGACGGACGGGACGACTGTAAGGGCAGTCGTGGCCCGTCCGACACCAGGTGACGGAGCGTCAGCGGCGGTGGCCGCGCGTCACTTCTGCCGGAGCCGCTCGGTCAGCCGGCCGAGAACCGCGGGGGGCACCAGGTGGGAGACGTCGCCGCCCCAGGCCGCGACCTCCTTGACCAGGGAGGACGACAGGAAGCTGTACGTCGGGTTGGTGGGCACGAACAGCGTCTCGACGCCCGACAGGCCGTTGTTCATCTGGGCCATCTGGAGCTCGTAGTCGAAGTCGCTGACCGCCCGCAGCCCCTTGACGATGGCGGGGATGTCGCGCTGCTTGCAGAAGTCGACGAGCAGGCCGTGGAAGGACTCCACCTCGACGTTGCCGAAGTCGGCGGTGACCTCGCGGATCAGCTCTATCCGCTCCTCGACCTCGAACAGGCCCTTCTTGGACTGGTTGATCATCACCGCGACGTGTACGACGTCGTACAGCTTGGAGGCGCGGGCGATGATGTCGAGATGTCCGTTGGTGATGGGGTCGAACGACCCCGGGCAGACGGCGCGGCGCAACCTGGTTCCCTCGCTCTCCGGTCCGGTCATCGTGCGTCTTCGCACGTAGAGGCGGCGCGACCGTACCAAAACGTTCCCTCGCCGTAGCGACGGGACCGCAGTGGTGCGAAGCCGTCCGGCCAGCCGAAGGCGCCGCCTCGGGTGCTGCGCTCCACGGTGACGACGGCATCCTCGCTCAGCCAGCCCCCCGAGCGCAGTGTGAGGAGGATCTCGCGCAGCTCCTCGTCGGCGACGGCGTAGGGCGGGTCGAGGAAGACCAGGTCGTACGGTTCGGCCGGGGCCGGTCCTGTGACGATCTGCTCGGCCCTCCCGGTCCTGGCCTCGGCGCCGGGCAGACCGAGCGCGCGCACGTTCTCGCGGACGGTGCGGGCGGCGCGGGCGTCGGCCTCGACGAGCAGGGCGTGGGCGGCGCCCCGGGAGAGCGCCTCCAGGCCGACGGCGCCGGAGCCGGCGTACAGGTCGGCGACCCGGGTGCCCTCGATGCCGTGGAGCGCCTCCCAGGTGGAGAAGAGGCCCTCACGCGCCCGGTCGGAGGTGGGGCGGGTGCCGTTGCCCGGGGGCACGGCCAGGCGCCGTCCGCCGGCGGTGCCGGCGATCACGCGGGTCATCGGTGTCCTCGTCCTGCGTCGTCCAGTGCGTACGTCCCAGGATATGGCCGTACGGGCCGGGGGCGCGGTCAGCCCTTCTCCAGGTACTCCTCCCGCTCCTCGCTCAGCAGGGCGTCCAGGGCGGTGCGCAGGCCCGGGTGGGCGTCGAGCTCCGGGTCGGCGAGGACCAGGGCGGTGGCCTCCTCGCGGGCGGCGGAGATGACCTCCTCGTCGTCGATGACGGCGAGGACCCGGAGGGAGGAGCGGACGCCGGACTGGGCCTGGCCGAGGACGTCGCCCTCGCGGCGCTGTTCGAGGTCGATGCGGGAGAGCTCGAAGCCGTCGAGGGTGGCGGCGACGGCGCCGAGCCGCTGCCGGGCGGGGCTCGCCTCGGGCATCTCGGTGACGAGGAGGCAGAGGCCGGGTGCGGAGCCCCGGCCGACCCGGCCGCGGAGCTGGTGGAGCTGGGAGACGCCGAAGCGGTCGGCGTCCATGATGACCATGGCGGTGGCGTTGGGGACGTTGACGCCGACCTCGATGACGGTGGTGGCGACGAGGACGTCGAGCTCGCCGGCGGCGAAGCGGCGCATGACGTCGTCCTTGTCGTCGGGGTGCATGCGCCCGTGCAGGACGGCGATCCGCAGCCCGGCCAGGGGGCCGGCGCCGAGCTTCTCCGCCACGTCGAGGACGGCGAGCGGGGGCCGCTTCTCCGCCTCGTCCTCGGCGGAGGGCTTGCGCTTGGCGGCCTTCTTCTGGTCCTCCTCGTCGCCGATGCGGGGGCAGACCACGTACGCCTGATGGCCGCCTTCCACCTCCTCGCGGACCCGCTCCCAGGCGCGGGCGAGGAAGTGCGGCTTGTCGGCGGCGGGGACGACGTGGCTGGCGATCGGGGAGCGTCCGGCGGGGAGCTGGTCGAGGACGGAGGTCTCCAGGTCGCCGAAGACGGTCATGGCGACGGTCCTGGGGATCGGGGTGGCGGTCATGACCAGCAGGTGCGGGGGCTGTTTGCCCTTGCCACGGAGCGCGTCGCGCTGCTCGACGCCGAACCGGTGCTGCTCGTCGACGACGACCAGGCCCAGGTCGTGGAACTTGACCTTGTCCTCGATCAGCGCGTGCGTCCCGATGACGATCCCCGCCTCGCCGGTCACCAGGTCGAGCAGGGCCTGCCGGCGCGCGGCGGCTCCCATGGAGCCGGTGAGCAGCACCACCTTGGTGGCGCGCTCGGCCCCGCCGAGCATTCCCCCCTCGGCGAGCTCGCCCATCATCTCGGTGACCGACCGGTGGTGCTGCTGGGCGAGGACCTCGGTGGGGGCGAGCATCGCGGCCTGTCCCCCGGCGTCGACGACGGCGAGCATGGCGCGCAGGGCGACCATCGTCTTGCCGCTGCCGACCTCGCCCTGGAGGAGGCGGTGCATGGGGTGGTCGGTGGCGAGGTCGTCGAAGATCTCCCGGGAGACCTTGAGCTGGCCGTCGGTGAGGGTGAAGGGGAGCCTGGCGTCGAAGGCGGTGAGGAGTCCGTCGGCGGCGGGGCGGCGGGGGACGGCGGGGAGCTGGGTGTCGGCGTGGCGGCGACGGGCGAGGGCCACCTGGAGGACGAACGCCTCGTCCCACTTGAGCCGTTCGCGGGCGGCGGCGACGTCGGCCTTGGTGCGGGGGCGGTGGACCAGGCGGAGGGCGTCGGGGAGTTCGGCGAGGCCGCGGCCCTCGCGGAGGGCTCCGGGGAGCGGGTCGACGGCGTCGGCGGCGCTCGGCAGGACGGCGTCGACGGCCTTGGCGATCTTCCAGGACTCCAGTTTGGTGGTGGCCGGGTAGATCGGGATGAGGGCGCCGGCCCAGGCGTCGACGGCCACGTCGCCGTCGCCGTCGCCGCGGAGGAGTTCGTAGGCGGGGTGGGCGAGCTGGAGGCGCCGGTTGAAGAGCGAGACCTTGCCGGAGAACATCGCGCGGGTGCCGGGGGCCAGGTCGTGGTGCGGCTTGTGGACGCCCTTGCCGAAGAAGACCAGCTGGAGCCGGCCGTATCCGTCGGTGATGGTCACCTCCAGGCGCTGGCCGCGGCCCTTGGCGCCGTTGAAGGTGTGCACGCGGGCGTCGGCGACCTGGGCGACGACCGTGACGTGCTCGTCGAGCGGCAGGTCGGAGAGGGTGGTCAGCTCGCCCCGCTCCGCGTACCGCCGGGGGTAGTGGTGGAGCAGGTCGCCGACCGTGTGCAGGTCGAGGGCCTCGGCCATGACCTTGGCGGTCGCGGGGCCGAGGGACTTCTTGAGGGGTTCGTCGAGCGCGGGCACGTGTTCCATTGCACACCACGGGACGGACAGTCGGGGCGATGCCTGTGGACAACCTGCCGGTACGGGCCCGCTACTCCACCCCGATGAGGAGCGGCGGGGCGCCCTCGCCGGCGTGGTACGTGACGGTGTCGACGGCCAGGTAGCCGCGGCGGACGTGGGCTTCGAGGGTGTCGGCGAGGCCGGGCGGGGTGCCGTCGGCGACGACCAGGGTGACGAGTTCGCCGCCGGCCTGGAGCATGCGGTCGAGGACCGTGCGGGCGGTGTCGGTGAGGTCCTGGCCGATGACGGCGACGTCGCCCTCGATCAGGCCGAGGACGTCGCCGGCCTGGCAGACGCCGGCGGAGGTGAAGGACTGGCGTTCGGCGACGGCGAGTTCGGCGTAGCGGGTGGCGCCGGCGGCGGCGGTCATGGCGACGACGTCCTCGTCGAAGCTGCGCCCGGGTTCGTGGACGGCCAGGGCGGCGATGCCCTGGACGGCGGCGCGGGTGGGGATGAGGGCGACGCGGATGCCCTCGGCGCGGGCGCGTTCGGCGGCGGTCGCCGCGGCGGCCCGCAGGTCGGTGTCGTTGGGCAGGAGGACCACCTCGCGCGCGTGGGCGCTGCGGACGGCGGCGAGGAGTTCGTCGCCGGCGGGTGGTTCGCCGGGCCGGGCCTGGACGGTGGTGGCGCCGGCCTCGGCGCAGAGTCCGGCGAGTCCTTCGCCGGGGAGGACGGCGACGACGGCGCGGGCGGCGCGTTCCCCGCGCGCGTGGGCCGGGTCCTCGGCCGGGGGGCCGGGGGCGGGCGCGGCGGTGGTGCTCGCGAAGTGGGTGATGCGGATGCGGTGGGGGCGGCCGGCCTCGATCCCGGCCTCGACGGCGGCGCCGGGGTCGTCGGTGTGGACGTGGACGTTCCAGAGGCCGTCGCCGCCGACGACGACGAGGGAGTCGCCCAGGGCGTCGAGCCGGGCCCTGAGGAGTTCGACGGCGTCGTCGCCGGCCTCCAGGAGGTAGAGCACCTCGTGGCCGGGGCCCTGGGCGCCGGGCCCGCAGGTCTCCCCCGTACCGGCCGGGACGCCCCGTACGCCCGGGGAGGCGGGCGGCGGTTCCGGCGCCCGGCCGGTCACCGTCTCCACCAGCGCGCCGAGCACGGCCACCAGGCCCTGCCCGCCGGCGTCCACGACCCCCGCGCGGCCGAGCACGGCCAGCTGGCCGGGGGTGGCCTCCAGGGCCGTCCTGGCCCCGTCGTAGGCCCTTCTGGCGACGTCCGGGAGGGCGCCGCCGTCCGCGCAGCTCGCCGCGGCGGCGGCGGCGACGGTGAGGATGGTGCCCTCCTCGGGGTGGGCGACGGCCGCGCGGGCGGAGGCGGAGGCGACGGCGAGGGCGCGGGCGAGGTGGTCGCCGTCGGCGCCGTCGGCGAGCACCCCGGCCATGCCGCGGAGCAGCTGGGAGAGGATGGTTCCGGAGTTGCCGCGGGCGCCGAGGAGCGCTCCGTGGGCCATGGCGCGGACGGCGTCGGTGGTGTCGGGGGCGGAGTCCCCGGAGGCCCCGGGGGCGGTGAAGACGGCCTCGACGGCCCGGTGGGCGGCGTCGGCGGTCAGGCAGAGGTTGGTGCCGGTGTCCCCGTCGGCGACCGGGAAGACGTTGATGGCGTCGAGGGCGGCCCGCTCCCGTCCGAGCGCCTCGGCCGTCCGCGCGCTCCAGGCCCGTACCGTCCCGGCGTCGAGGACGAGACGCTCGTCACTCCGGACGGTGTGGTCGAAGGGCTGCGGGGCTCGCGACAACGGGGGTCCTCCTTCGGCGGTGAAGCTCACCGCAGGGTAGACCGGGGCTTCCCGGACCGGGGGGCCGGGACGGGGTCGGCCCCGACCGTGGTAGTTTCGTTCCACGGGAGCAGTCGTTGTATGCTGCTTCGGTTGCCCGGCACTCGCCGGGACATTCCCGGCAAGCCACTTCAGACTCCTGATTCCGGTGCGCCGGATCTCACTGTAAATCTGAAGTCTTTGGAGTGACCCGTGGCTGCCAACTGCGACGTCTGCGGCAAGGGGCCGGGCTTCGGCAACAACATTTCGCACTCGCACCGCCGTACGTCTCGTCGCTGGAACCCGAACATCCAGCGTGTGCGTGCCGTGGTCGGTCGGACGCCGAAGCGGCTCAACGTCTGCACCTCGTGCATCAAGGCCGGCAAGGTCTCGCGCTAATCGCGACGTTCTGTCGTAGCGCAGCCCCTGCGGTTGCCTTGAAAGGCCGGTTCACCTAGGTGAACCGGCCTTTTGCCATGCCCGGACGGCCTTGTGCCATGCCCGGACGGCCGCGCCTCCGGGCAGGTCTCCTGCCCTGACGGGGAAGCGGGGCCCCGGCGGGGCCCCGCTCCCTTCAGTTCTGGACTCGGTCCCTGGACGCCCACCCGTGGTCGACGGGCCCGATGCCCTGTCCCAGGGCGAAGCCCGCCGCGAGGGCCCCGGTCACGTACGCCTTGGCCTCCCGGACGGCCCGGGGCACGGGCAGCCCCTTGGCGAGACCCGAGGCGACGGCCGAGGCGAGCGTGCAGCCGGTGCCGTGGGTGTGCCGGTTGTCGTACCGGGGGGCGTACAGCAGGTGCTCCTCGGTGCCGTCGGTGAGGAGGTCCACGACCTCGGCGGCGTCGCCGGGCAGGTGGCCGCCCTTGATGAGCGCCCACCGGGGTCCGAAGCCGAGGATCGCTTCGGCGGCGCGGCGCATCCCGTCCTCGTCCTCGACGACGATCCCCGTGAGCTGGGTCACCTCGTCGAGGTTGGGGGTGGCGACGGTCGCGGTCGGGAGCAGTCGCTTCCGTACGGACTCCAGGGCGGACGCCGCGAGCAGCGGATCGCCGTGCTTGGAGACGCCGACCGGGTCGACGACCACGGGCACGCCGGGGGTCCCCGCGAGGAGCTCGGCGACGGTCTCGACGAGCGGGGCGGTGGCGAGCATGCCGGTCTTGACGGCGTGGACGCCGATGTCGTCGACGACGGCACGGTACTGGGCGCGGACGGCCTCCTCGGGAAGCTCCCAGACGCCCTGGACGCCCCGCGAGTTCTGGGCGGTGACGGCGGTGAGGACGCTCATGCCGTGGACGCCGAGGGCGAGCATGGTCTTGAGGTCGGCCTGGATGCCGGCGCCGCCGCCGGAGTCGGATCCGGCGACGGTGAGGACGAGCGGCGGGGCGGGGCTCACTCGGTCTCCCCGAAGTGGTCCCAGCCGCCGGTGCTGTGCCAGGGGGCGCCGTCGACGGTCACCTGGGGCAGGGCGGAGGGGGCGATGACCTCTCCGATGACCTTCCAGCGGGCGGGCAGCTTCACGTCGGGCGGGAAGGTGGCCACGATGGCGTGGTCCTCTCCCCCGGTGAGCACCCACTGGCGCGGGTCGACGCCGACGGCCTGGCCGATGTCGTGCATCTGGCTGGGGATGTCGATGAGCCCGGAGCGCAGGTCGATGCGGACGTTGCTGGCCTCGGCGATGTGGCCGAGGTCGGCGATGAGGCCGTCGCTGACGTCGCACATGGCGGTGGCGCCGAGCCCGGCGGCGGCCGGACCGGCGTGGTACGGCGGCTCGGGGCGGCGGTGGGCCTCGACGAAGGCGCGCGGGGAGCGGAAGCCGCGGGAGAGGACCGCGTAGCCGGCGGCGGACCAGCCGAGCCAGCCGGTGTAGGCGACGACGTCGCCGGGCTTCGCGCCGCCCCGGGTGACCGGGTCGTGGTTGCGGAGGTCGCCGAGGGCGGTGATGGAGACCATGATCGTGTCGCCGCGGACGACGTCGCCGCCGACCACCGCCGCGCCCGCGACCTGACATTCGTCGCGCAGCCCGTCCATCAATTCGGTGGGCCAGGTGACGGGGAGTTCGGCGGGGACGACGAGGCCGAGGAGGAGCGCGGTGGGGACCGCGCCCATGGCGGCGATGTCGGCGAGGTTCTGCGCGGCGGCCTTGCGTCCGACGTCGTACGCCGTCGACCAGTCGCGGCGGAAGTGCCGTCCTTCGAGCAGGATGTCCGTGCTGGCCACCACGCGCCGGTCCGGGGCGGAGACCACGGCGGCGTCGTCGCCTGGCCCGATCCGTACCGCCGGGGTGGAGGTGAGCCGGGACGTGAGCTCTCTGATGAGCCCGAACTCGCCCAGTTCTCCGACTGTGCCCTTCACCGCGTCTCACCTCGTGTCGTCATGCCGGCCGGCGGTCGGCGGAGCGTCCGCTCACGCCGCGGGTCGCGGGCCGTCACCGTGCTGGGTACCGTCAAGTTGACCGTCAACTTCCGTCCTGTGTACGCCACACTCCGGGCGCCCCGGAAGGCGCGGGTCTCCCCGCGGCTTCCGGGGACGCGGTACCGTGGCGTCTCTTTCTCCCACAAGATCCTCGTGGCCGCCCTGGAGGTTCCGTGGTACAGGCGTACATCCTGATTCAGACCGAGGTGGGTAAGGCGTCGCTCGTCGCCGACACCATCTCCAAGATCCCGGGGGTGATCCAGGCAGAGGACGTGACCGGTCCGTACGACGTGATCGTGCGGGCGCAGGCCGACACGGTCGACGAACTCGGCCGCATGGTGGTCGCGAAGGTCCAGCAAGTGGACGGCATCACGCGCACCCTGACCTGCCCGGTCGTCCATCTGTAGCCCCCGTCTACCCTTGGCCGGTGATGTCTTCCCACCGGCCCTTCGGCCTGCCCGCCGCGACCGCCGTCCTGCTGCTGGCCGTCACCGGCTGCTCCGCCGGCGCCCGGGCGTCCGTGCCGGTGCCGACGCCGCCCCCGGCGGAGGCGGCGCTCTGCCGTGCGCTGGCGCGGGAGCTCCCGGACACCGTGGCGGGGCGGGAGCGGAGCGATCCGTCCCCCGACTCCGAGCTGACCGCGGGGTGGGGTGACGGAGCGATCGTACTGCGCTGCGGGGTCCCCCGGCCCGAAAAGATGAGCGATCCGCAGGCGCAGGGCGTCTCCGCCGAGGGCGTGCGCTGGATGCTGGAGCAGCCCGGGAGGGGCGGACCCCGGTTCACCTCGGTGTACCGGGAGACGTACGTCGAGGTGACGCTGGACGAGGGGTACGCGCACGACATCGGGCCGCTGGTGGATCTGGCCGCCCCGGTGGAGCGCGCGGTGCCCTGCGCCCTGGAGCCCGAGTGCCGCTAGGGCTCCAGGGATCCGGGCGTCAGCGCAGGCCCGTGGAGCGGGTCAGCGCGGCCTGGATCAGCCGGTCGACCAGCTCGGGGTAGCTCACGCCGCTCTCCTGCCACATGCGCGGGTACATGGAGATCGGGGTGAAGCCGGGCATGGTGTTGATCTCGTTGATGACGAAGTCGCCGTCCTCGGTGAGGAAGAAGTCGGCGCGGACCAGGCCCTCGCAGGAGACCGCGTCGTAGGCGGCGACGGCCAGGCGCTGGACCTCGGCGGTGGCCTCGGCGCCGATCGGGGCGGGGACCAGGCCGGAGGCGGAGTCGATGTACTTCGCCTCGAAGTCGTAGAAGTCGTGGTCGGTGACGGGCGGGATCTCGGCGGGCACGCTGGCGCGCGGGCCTTCCTCGAACTCCAGGACGCCGCACTCGATCTCGCGGCCGCGGACCAGCGCCTCGACGATGATCTTCGGGTCGTGGCGGCGGGCCTCCTCGACGGCCTCGTCCAGGCCGGAGAGGTCGTCGACCTTGGTGATGCCGACGGAGGAGCCGCCGCGGGCCGGCTTCACGAAGAGCGGCCAGCCGTGGTCGGCGGCGAACTCGACGATCTTCTTGCGGGCCTCGGCCGGGTTGCGGTCCCACTCGCGCGGCCGGATCACCTCGTACGGGCCGACGGGCAGCCCGTAGGAGACGAAGACCCGCTTCATGTACTCCTTGTCCTGGCCGACGGCGGAGGCGAGGACGCCCGCGCCGACGTAGGGGATGCCGGAGAGCTCGAGGAGGCCCTGGAGGGTGCCGTCCTCGCCGTACGGGCCGTGCAGCATGGGGAAGACGACGTCGACCTCGCCGAGGGCCTGCGGCAGGGAGCCGGGCTCGTGCAGGACGACCTCGCGGCTGGCCGGGTCGACCGGGAGGACCACTCCGCCGGTCTCCGACTCGGTGAGCTGCTCGACGTCCGGCAGGGCGCGCTCGGCGATCGCCATCCGCTCAGGGGCGTCGGCGATCAGCGCCCAGCGCCCCTCCCGGGTGATGCCGATGGGAAGCACGTCGTACTTGGTCCGGTCGATCGCCTTGAGGACGGCGCCGGCGGTGACGACGGAGATGGCGTGCTCGGAGCTGCGTCCGCCGAAGACGACGGCCACGCGCGGCTTGCGGGGGCTCTGGGTGTTCTCGCTCATATCGCGATGAGCGTACCTTGCGGTGTCCGAACTCCTGAGCGCCCCGCTGGCGGCCTCCCGCGTCCGGCGCAGCGGCCCGGCGGGCTCAGCGGCGCTCGGGCTTGGCGCTGCGCGACATCAGCTCCTTGAGCGCGACCGTGGGCGGCTTGCCGTCGTGGACGATGGAGACGACGGTCTCGGTGATCGGCATGTCGACGCCGTGCCGGCGGGCCAGATCGAGCACCGACTCGCAGGACTTGACGCCCTCGGCGGTCTGCTTGGTGGCCGCGACGGCCTCCTGGAGGGTCATCCCGCGGCCCAGGTTGGTGCCGAAGGTGTTGTTCCGGGACAGCGGCGAGGAACAGGTGGCGACGAGGTCGCCGAGGCCCGCGAGGCCGGAGAAGGTGAGCGGGTCGGCGCCCATGGCGAGGCCGAGGCGGGTGGTCTCGGCGAGGCCGCGGGTGATGAGCGTGGCCTTGGAGTTGTCGCCGAGGCCCATGCCGTTGGCGATGCCGACGGCGAGGCCGATGACGTTCTTCACCGCGCCGCCGAGTTCGCAGCCGACGACGTCGGTGTTGGTGTACGGGCGGAAGTACGGGGTCATGCAGGCGGCCTGGAGCCGCTGGGCGACCGACTCGTCGACGCAGGCGGCGACGGCGGCGGCGGGCTGCCGGGCCGCGATCTCACGGGCCAGGTTGGGGCCGGTGAGGACGGCCACGCGCTCGGCGGGGACGCCGGCCACCTCGGTGATGACCTCGCTCATCCGCTTGGCCGTGCCGAGTTCGATGCCCTTCATGAGGGAGACGAGCACCGTGCCGGGGCCCAGCTTCGGCGCCCAGGCGGCGAGGTTCTCGCGCAGTGTCTGCGAGGGGACGACGAGGACGGCGAAGTCGGCTCCCTCGGTGGCCTCGGCGGCGTCGGCGGTGGCCGTGATGCCCTTGGGGAGTTCGACGCCGGGCAGGTAGTCCGGGTTGGTACGGGTGGTGTTGATGGTCTCGGCGAGCGCGGGGCGGCGGCCCCAGAGGCTCACCTCGCAGCCCGCGTCGGCCATCACCATGGCGAAGGCGGTGCCCCAGGACCCGTTGCCGAAGACGGCGGCCTTGGTCACTTGGTGCCTCCCTCGGCGGCCTTGCGGCGCTGCTCCAGACGGGCGCGGCGGGGGTCGTACGGCTCGGCGGGGGCCTGTTCGCCGCGGACCTCCTCCAGGAGCGCGGTGATGGCGGCCATGATCGTCTCGGTGGCCTCGCGCAGCACCTCGGGGGTGGGCTCCAGGCCGTCGAAGCGGGAGAGGTCGACGGGCGGGCCGGCCTGCACGATCAGCGTCTTGCGCGGGAAGAGGCTGAACTTGTCCTGCTTGGCGTACGGCGGCATCGCCAGGTTGGCGCCCCACTGGGCCACCGGGATGACGGGCGCCTTGGTGAGCAGCGCGACGCGGGCGGCGCCGGTCTTGCCGGGCATGGGCCACATGTCGGGGTCGCGGGTGAGGGTGCCCTCGGGGTAGAAGGCGACGCACTCGCCGCGTTCGATGGCGTCCACGGCGGCGCGGAAGGCGTCCAGGGCGTTCGCGGTCTCGCGGTAGACGGGGATCTGGCCGGTGTTGCGGAGCATGGTGCCGACGAATCCGGCCTTGAAGAGGCCGGCCTTGGCGAGGAAGCGGGGCACCCGGCCGGTGTTGTACTGGTAGTGCGCGTAGGAGAGCGGGTCCAGGTACGAGTTGTGGTTCACCGCCGTGATGAAGCCGCCCTCGGCCGGGATGTGCTCCGTGCCGCGCCAGTCCCGCTTGAACAGAACCACCAGGGGGGGTTTGGCGATGACCGCCGCGAGGCGGTACCAGAAGCCGATTCTGCGGCGGGGCACTCGGGGCACCTTTCTCCGGGACGTACGGGGACTTGCTGGGTCGTGCTCGGTCTTGCCGGCAGGGGGGGCAAGTGTCGCCCCGCGGTCCTGCTCTGTCGAGGACACGGTACGCCCCGGGGGCGCGGCCGTACCGCCCGGGCGGGACAGAATGGTCGGCGATGAACACGGATGCGGACGACGGCTGGTCCCTGGTCGTACCCCTGAAACCCCTGGCCCTGGCGAAGAGCCGGCTCGCCGCGGCGGCCGGGGAGCGGCTCCGGCCCCGGCTGGCCCTGGCCTTCGCCGAGGACACCGTGGCGGCGGCGCTGGAGTGCCCGGAGGTACGGGACGTGGTGGTGGTCACGGACGATCCGGCGGCCGGCCGGGCGCTGGCCGCGCTGGGGGCCCGGATCGTGCCGGACTCCCCGGCGGCGGGGCTCAACGCGGCGCTGGCGCACGGGGCCCGGGCGATACGGGAGCGGCGGCCGCACGCGCGCGTGGCGGTGCTGAACGCGGACCTGCCCGCGCTGCGGCCGGCGGAGCTGGCGCGGGTCCTGGGGGCGGCCCGCCAATTCCCGAGGGCATTTCTCGCGGATGCCGCCGAAATAGGTACGACATTCCTCTCGGCGGCTCCGGGGGTGGAATTGGAACCGGCTTTCGGAGGTCCGTCGCGGCTGCGGCATTTGTCGTCGGGGGCGGTGGAAATCCGGCTGGCCGGGGTGGATTCCGTGCGCCGGGACGTGGACACCGGCGAGGACCTGGAGGCGGCGGGCTCGCTGGGGCTCGGCCCGCGGACGGCGGCCCGGCGGCCGGCACCGGCCGGATAGGCTGCGGTGCATGCAGGCGACCGCGTTCACGTACGACCCCGACACCCGCAGCGGCAGTGTGCTGCTCGACGACGGCACCCCGGTGGAGTTCGGTCCCGACGCCTTCGACGCGGGCGGGCTGCGACTGCTGCGGCCGGGTCAGCGGGTGCGGATCGAGACGGAGCCGGGCGCCGCGGGCGCGGGCCCGCGGATCACGCTGGTGACGCTGCAGACCTTCTGAACCGCTCCCCCGGGCCTGTCGCGCCCGGGGCCGGGGGCTCGTGGACGCGCCCGGGGGGCGGAGGCTCGTGGACGCGCCCGGGGGGCGGAGGCTCGTGGACGCGCCGCGGGCCGGGCTCCCGTGCGGGGAGCCCGGCCCGGCGGACGTGCGAGGACGGTCCTACTTCTTGGCGGCGGCCTTCTTCGCCGTGGCGGTCTTGCGCGCCGTGGTCTTCTTGGCGGGCGCCTTCTTCGCCGTGACCTTCTTGGCCGGGGCCGTCTTCTTGGCGGCGGCCTTCTTGGCGGTGGTGGCCGTGGTGGCCTTCTTGGCCGCGGCGGTGGCGGTCTTCTTCGCGGCCGTCGTCTTCTTGGCGGCGGCGGCGGAGGTCTTCTTCGCGGCCGCGGTGGTGGTCTTCTTGGCCGGGGTCGCCTTCTTGGCGGCGGCGGCCGTGGTCTTCTTGGCCGGAGTGGCCTTCTTGGCGGCGGCCTTCTTGGCCGTGGTGGCCTTCTTCGCCGCGGCCTTCTTCACGGTGGCGGAGGCGCCACCGGTCAGGCTGCCCTTGGGGGCCTTCTTGACGGAGACCTCGCCGCCCTTGGGGAGCTTCTTCGAGCCGCTGACCAGGTCCTTGAAGCCCTGGCCGGCGCGGAAACGCGGAACCGAGGTCTTCTTGACCCGCACGCGCTCGCCCGTCTGCGGGTTGCGGGCGTAGCGGGCCGGGCGGTCGACCTTCTCGAACGAGCCGAAGCCGGTGACCGACACCCGGTCGCCGGACACCACGGCGCGCACGATGGCGTCGAGCACGTGGTCGACGGCTTCGGCGGCCTGCTGGCGACCGCCCAACTTGTCGGCAATCGCTTCTACGAGCTGCGCCTTGTTCACGTCTTCCCCTTCGGAGACTTTGCCGGAACGAAACTGTTCTAGCGTTTTCGCACGTTAGGCATGTATATACCGCAAATCAAACACGAAACGGCCTAATCACCCTTGTGCCGCAACGCGGAAGTGCCGTTGCGGAGTTCCTGGTGTCAGTCGTCTTCAGGGAATCGGCCCTCGTCGAGGTCCTTCATCAACCGGTCCAGACGCGTTGCCGCGTCCGCGAGATCGTGCTTCGCCGCGGCCGTGACGACCAGCAGCTTCCGGGACAGCGCCATCCTTACGCCCTCCGGGACTTGCAGTGCGCGCACTCGGGAGTGCGCTTCTTTCAATCGGTCGGCGACTTCCTCGTAGAGCTTGAGTTGGTTGTCGCGTTCCATGCACCGATTGTGCCATCTAGGGCGAGTTGTCGCCCGACAGGGTCTCAACAAGCGACTGCGCCCCCCACCGGAGGGTGGGGGGCGCAGTCTTGGAAAAGCGCTGCTCAGGCCGTAATTGTACGGGGCTTGAAGGACGGCCTCGCCGTCTCGTAGGCCGCGATGTCGGCTTCGTTCTGAAGGGTGAGGCTGATGTCGTCCAGCCCGTTCAGGAGCCGCCAGCGGGCGTTCTCGTCGAGCTCGAAGTCGGCGTCGATCCCGGCCGCCAGGACCTTGCGGGCCTCCAGGTCGACGGTGATCTCGGCGGTGGGGTCGGCCTCGGTCAGCTCCCAGAGGGCGTCGACCGTCTCCTGCGGGAGGACGACCGTCAGCAGACCGTTCTTCAGCGAGTTGCCGCGGAAGATGTCGGCGAAGCGGGCGGAGATCACGGTCTTGAAGCCGTAGTTCTGGAGCGCCCAGACGGCGTGCTCGCGGGAGGAGCCGGTGCCGAAGTCGGGGCCGGCCACCAGGACCGAGGCGCCCTGCCGCTCGGGGCGGTTGAGGACGAACTCGGGGTCCTTGCGCCATGCCTCGAAGAGGCCGTCCTCGAAGCCGTCGCGGGTGACCTTCTTCAGCCAGTGCGCCGGGATGATCTGGTCGGTGTCGACGTTGCTGCGGCGCAGCGGGACGGCCCGGCCGGTGTGCGTGGTGAAAGCTTCCATGGTTCCTCAGACCCCCGCGGTGGTGACGGCGTCGGACAGGTCGGCCGGGGAGGCCAGATGGCCCAGGACGGCGGTGGCGGCGGCGACCTGGGGGGAGACCAGGTGGGTGCGGCCGCCCTTGCCCTGCCGGCCCTCGAAGTTGCGGTTGGAGGTGGACGCGGAGCGCTCACCGGGGGCCAGCTGGTCGGGGTTCATGCCCAGGCACATGGAGCAGCCCGCGTGCCGCCATTCGGCGCCGGCCTGCTTGAAGACCTTGTCCAGGCCCTCCTCGACGGCCTGCAGGGCGACCCGGACGGAGCCGGGGACGACCAGCATGCGGACGCCGTCGGCGACCTTGCGGCCCTCCAGCAGGGAGGCGGCGTTGCGCAGGTCCTCGATGCGGCCGTTGGTGCAGGAGCCTACGAAGACGGTGTCGACCTTGATGTCGCGCAGCGGCTGGCCGGCGGTCAACCCCATGTACTCCAGGGCCTTTTCGGCGGCGAGGCGCTCCGAGGGGTCTTCGTACGAAGCCGGGTCGGGGACGTTCGCCGAAAGCGGCGCGCCCTGGCCGGGGTTGGTGCCCCAGGTGACGAACGGCGCCAGGGCGGCGGCGTCGATGACGACCTCGGCGTCGAAGACCGCGTCCTCGTCGGACTTCAGCGTCTTCCAGTAGGAGACGGCGGCGTCCCAGTCCTCGCCCTCGGGGGCGTGCGGACGGCCCTTGAGGTAGGCGAAGGTGGTCTCGTCGGGGGCGATCATGCCCGCGCGGGCACCGGCCTCGATGGACATGTTGCAGATGGTCATGCGGGCCTCCATCGAGAGCTTCTCGATGGCGGAGCCGCGGTACTCCAGGACGTAGCCCTGGCCGCCGCCGGTGCCGATCTTCGCGATGATCGCGAGGATCAGGTCCTTGGCGGTCACGTCGGCGGGCAGCTCGCCGTCGACGGTGATGGCCATGGTCTTCGGGCGGGCCATGGGCAGCGTCTGGGTGGCCAGGACGTGCTCGACCTGGCTGGTGCCGATGCCGAAGGCCAGGCCGCCGAAGGCGCCGTGCGTGGAGGTGTGGGAGTCGCCGCAGACCACGGTCATGCCGGGCTGGGTCAGGCCCAGCTGCGGGCCCACCACGTGGACGACGCCCTGCTCGACGTCGCCGAGCGGGTGGAGCCGCACGCCGAACTCGGCGCAGTTCTTCCGCAGGGTCTCCAGCTGGGCGCGGGAGACCGGGTCGGCGATCGGCTTGTCGATATCGAGGGTGGGGGTGTTGTGGTCCTCGGTGGCGAGGGTGAGGTCGAGGCGCCGCACCTGGCGGCCGTTCTGCCGGAGGCCGTCGAACGCCTGGGGGCTGGTCACCTCGTGCAGCAGGTGAAGATCGATGAAGAGGAGGTCGGGCTCGCCCTCGGCGCGCCGGACGACGTGGTCGTCCCAGACCTTCTCCGCGAGTGTCCTACCCATCGCTTTCCCTCCGGCCGGCGGCTGCGCCGGCACCACTAGAGACCGTTGTGCGGGCCGTTGTGCGGCCGCCCCACCAGAGTGACAAGATCCTCGGAAAATTGAACTTGCGTTTCACAGAGTGAGACGTGAATATCGTTGCATGGACAACTCTAGCGGCGTAGGCGTTCTCGACAAGGCAGCCCTTGTCCTGAGCGCCCTGGAGTCCGGTCCGGCCACCCTCGCAGGACTGGTCGCGGCGACGGGACTCGCACGACCCACGGCCCACCGTCTGGCCGTGGCATTGGAACACCACCGGATGGTGGCCCGCGACATGCAGGGCCGTTTCATCCTGGGCCCGCGCCTCGCGGAGCTCGCGGCGGCGGCCGGTGAGGACCGCCTCCTGGCGACGGCCGGGCCGGTGCTGACGCATCTGCGCGACGTCACCGGGGAGAGCGCGCAGCTCTACCGGCGCCAGGGCGACATGCGGATCTGCGTGGCGGCGGCCGAGCGGCTGTCCGGTCTGCGGGACACGGTCCCGGTGGGCTCCACGCTGACCATGAAGGCCGGCTCGTCGGCGCAGATCCTGATGGCCTGGGAGGAGCCCGAGCGGCTGCACCGCGGTCTTCAGGGCGCCCGCTTCACGGCGACGGCCCTGTCGGGCGTACGGCGCCGCGGCTGGGCCCAGTCGATCGGTGAGCGGGAGCCGGGCGTCGCGTCCGTCTCCGCGCCCGTGAGGGGCCCGTCGAACCGCGTGGTGGCCGCCGTGTCGGTGTCGGGTCCGATCGAGCGTCTGACGCGCCACCCGGGCCGTATGCACGCCCAGGCGGTCATCGACGCCGCAGCGCGGCTCTCCGAGGCGCTCCGCCGCAACGGCTGATCCTTCTTCTCTCTTCACCTGTACGTTCCCCGGCCCACCGCTCCAACGCCGCAGCGGTGGGCCGGAGTTGTCCGTGCGCGAGCCGGGAACAGCGAAGAAGCCCTCCCCCGAAGGGAAGGGCTTCTCTGTCGCGTACCCCCGACCGGATTCGAACCGGCGCTACCGCCTTGAGAGGGCGGCGTGCTAGGCCGCTACACAACGGGGGCTTTGGATCATGCGAGCGTCGGACTCCGACCGCCGCAGACCCGAGCTGGTCTACCAGGACTCGAACCTAGACTAACTGAACCAGAATCAGTCGTGCTGCCAATTACACCATAGACCAATACGTGGTTAGACCAGCGTCGTACCCCCGACCGGATTCGAACCGGCGCTACCGCCTTGAGAGGGCGGCGTGCTAGGCCGCTACACAACGGGGGCCCTAGCGATCCTGCATCGGGTCCACCTGGGAGCTACCCAAGTGATCCCGCGGGAAGGATCTGTACCCCCGACCGGATTCGAACCGGCGCTACCGCCTTGAGAGGGCGGCGTGCTAGGCCGCTACACAACGGGGGCTTTGTGGATGCCATCCACGGTTTGCAGATGAGCTCTGCGAGCTGGCCTACCTGGACTCGAACCAAGACTAACTGAACCAGAATCAGTCGTGCTGCCAATTACACCATAGGCCACCGGGGCAACTTCCCCGTGAGGGGGATCTTGCTCGGCTTGCGCTTTCCGGGTTCTTGCCTTTCGGCTTGCTCCCCTCGGCGCAGGAAGAACATTACCCGAAGGTGGACGGTGCTCCAAAACGGGTATCCCCGCGGAGCAGCGGAGGGAGCTGGTGCAGGTCGGTGATGCGGTGCAGGCCGGGTCGGCCGCCGGTGCCGGCGCGGTCCAGCCAGATGCCGCGGAGCCCCGCCTCCTGCGCGCCGAGGGCGTCGATGTCGGGCCGGTCCCCCACGTACGCCACCTGGTGCGGGGCGAGGCCGAGGGCGGCGCAGGCGGCGTGGAACGCCTCGGCGGCGGGTTTGGCGCTGCCCAGCTCGGCGGCGCACAGGACGGCCTCGAAGCGGTCGCGGACGCCGAGGGCGCGCAGCTTGGGTTCCTGGGCGTGGATGCTGGAGTTCGACAGGACGGCCTGCCGGTAGTCGGTGGCGAGCAGGTCGAGGACGGGCAGGGCGTCGGGGAAGAGCTCCCAGGCGGCCTCGTAGTGGGCCACGTACCGGGCGAACCAGGCGTCGGCCTCGGGGTCGGTCATCTCCGGGCGCTCCAGGAAGTCGCGGACCCGCGCCCGGCGCTGGTCCTGCCAGTTCCCCGCGGGGCTCTCCTCGTACCGCCGCCAGTGCAGCTCGGTGAGCGCCTTCCAGTGGAGCAGGGCCTCCTCGACGGAGCCGTGCAGGCCGGCCAGGCCCTCGGCGGCGAGGTGGGCGCGCATCCCGGCGCGGTCGGCGCTCGCGTAGTCGAAGATCGTGTCGTCCACGTCCCAGAGGACGGCGCGGATGCTCATGGCACCGACCGTACGCCGGTGGCGGGCTCCCGTCAGCGGTCTTCCGGTCCTGGTGGCCCAGGTCGGGTGGAGCCCGTCGCTCCGGCCCGATGCGCGCACGGCGGGGCGGGTACGACGACGGGGCGGCGGCCGGAGGGGGTCCTCCAGCCGCCGCCCCGTGGTGGAGGGCGGTGTCGCCTAGGCGGCGAGCTTCGCCAGGGCCGCGTCGACGCGGGCCAGGGTCTTCTCCTTGCCCAGGATCTCCAGGGACTCGAAGAGGGGGAGGCCGACGGTGCGGCCGGTGACGGCGACGCGGACCGGGGCCTGGGCCTTGCCGAGCTTGAGGCCGTGGGCCTCGCCGGCGGCCAGGACGGCGTTCTTGAGGGACTCGGGGTCGCTCCAGTCGGCCGCGTCGAGCTTCTCGCGGGCGGTGGTGAGGAGGGCCGCGGGCTCGCCCTTCATCGCCTTGTCCCAGGAGGGCTGGTCGAGGACCGGCTCGGGCAGGAAGAGGAAGTCGACGTTGGCCGTGATCTCGGAGAGCACGGTCAGGCGGGTCTGGGCGTGCGGGGCGATCCGCTCCCAGGCCGCGCGGTCGAAGTCCTCGGGGGCCCAGGGGGCGTGCGGGGCCTGGAGCCAGGGCTCGCACGCCTCGGTGAACGCCTTCACGTCCAGCATGCGGATGTGGTCCGCGTTGATGGACTCGGCCTTCTTGAGGTCGAAGCGGGCCGGGTTGGCGTTGACGTCGGCGATGTCGAACTTCGCCACCATCTCGGGGATGGTGAAGATGTCCTGGTCGGCCGAGAAGGACCAGCCGAGCAGCGACAGGTAGTTCAGCAGGCCCTCGGGGAGGAAGCCGCGCTCCCGGTAGAGGTTGAGGCTGGCCTGCGGGTCGCGCTTGGAGAGCTTCTTGTTGCCCTCGCCCATCACGTACGGCAGGTGGCCGAAGGCGGGGATCTCCTTGGCGACGCCCAGCTCGATCAGCGCCTTGTAGAGGGCGATCTGGCGGGGGGTGGAGGAGAGCAGGTCCTCGCCGCGCAGGACGTGGGTGATCTCCATCAGCGCGTCGTCGACCGGGTTGACCAGGGTGTAGAGCGGGGCGCCGTTGGCCCGGAGGATGCCGTAGTCCGGCACGTTCTCCGGGGTGAAGGTGAGCTCGCCGCGGACCAGGTCGGTGAAGGTGATGGCCTCGTCGGGCATCCGGAAGCGGACGATCGGCTCGCGGCCCTCGGCCTCGTACTGCGCGACCTGGCCGTCCGACAGCTCGCGGCAGTGGCCGTCGTAGCCGGAGGGCTTCCCGGCGGCGCGGGCGGCCTCGCGGCGCTCGTCCAGCTCGGTGGTGGTGCAGTAGCAGCGGTACGCGTACCCGCCGGCGAGCAGCTTGTCGGCGACGTCCTTGTAGATGTCCATCCGCTGCGACTGGCGGTAGGGGGCGTGCGGGCCGCCGACCTCGGGGCCCTCGTCCCAGTCGAGGCCGAGCCACTTGAGGGAGTCGAGCAGCTGCTCGTACGACTCCTCCGAGTCGCGGGCCGCGTCGGTGTCCTCGATGCGGAAGACCATGGTGCCCTGGTTGTGCCGGGCGAAGGCCCAGTTGAAGAGGGCCGTGCGGACCAGGCCCACATGGGGGTTGCCGGTCGGGGACGGACAGAAACGGACGCGGAGGTTCGCGTTAGCCACGCTTGATCACCCTGTTGGTGAGAGTGCCGATGCCTTCGATGGTGACGGCGACCTCGTCGCCGACGGTGAGGGGGCCGACCCCGGCGGGAGTGCCGGTGAGGATGACGTCGCCGGGGAGCAGCGTCATGGCCTCGGTGATGTGGACGACCAGGTCCTCGATGGAGCGGATCATGTCGCTCGTCCGACCGAGCTGGCGTTGTTCGCCGTTGACCGTGGCCTGGATGGCGAGGTCGCTCGGGTCGAGGTCGGTCTCCACCCAGGGGCCCAGCGGGCAGCTCGTGTCGAAGCCCTTGGCGCGGGCCCACTGGGCCTCGCGCTGCTGGACGTCGCGGGCGGTCACGTCGTTGGCGCAGGTGTAGCCGAAGATCACGTCCTTGACGCGCTCCCGGGGCACCTCGCGGCACATGCGGCCGATCACCACGGCCAGTTCGGCCTCGTGGTGCAGCTCGCTGGAGAAGGAGGGGTACTCGACGGCGTCGCCGGGGCCGATGACGGAGGTGGTCGGCTTGAAGAAGGCGACCGGGACGTCGGGGACCTCGTGACCGAGCTCCTTGGCGTGCTCCGCGTAGTTGCGGCCGATGGCCACGATCTTGTTGGGGAGCACCGGCGGCAGGAGCCGTACCTTGCTCAGCGGGACCTTGGTACCGCTGAGCTCGAAGTCGGTGTACGGGATGCCCTTGATGATGTCGAGGACCAGGCCGCCGGACTCGACGGTCCCCTCGCCCTCGACCGCGCCGAAGGCGACGTTGCCGTCGATGGAGAATCTGGCGATGCGCACGCGTGCTGTCGCCCCTCACTTGGTACTGGCTGGAGTCTGACGCTCCAGGCTAACGCGGCGCGGGGCGGCCGACCGGCGGTTATCGCCGGTGGCGGGCGGGTGGAGGGGCGGATCAGCCCTCGGTCAGATAGGCCGGCACGTAGGGCGCGGGGGCCGTCATGAGGACCGTGCGGCGCGGGTTGGCCGTGGTGCCGGGCAGCTCGGTCGCGTACTCGGGGGTGGCGCCGCGGCCGAGGGCGGCGGCGTCCGCGAGGTGGGCGAGCGTGGAGCGGCGCGGGTTGGCCGTGGTGGCGGGGGTGGGTGCAGTCATCGCGCTGGCAGACCTTGTTCCGGGACGGGCGCCCGTGCGGGCGCGAGAATGGTGTAAAGCGTCAGGCTAAATCAAGGCGTTCCCTTCGAATGCATGGCTGAGACATCCATTCCCGTGTGAGTTTGCTCACCACTGGGTGGATTTTCCGGTCATTACGGACGGGCATGTCAGGTCACGGAAAGGGACATTCCGCCATTGAACCCTCCATTCCGCTCCTGATCATCGCGACTGGGACACTCGGGGGCGCCAGGCCATTGGAGGGGAAAAGTCCGAATCCTCCGTGATCATCTTCTACGCGGGGTGACGCCGTGCGCACGGTTGGTCATCCCCTCCGCGGTACAGACCGCAGCCCTTGTTGGAGGTCCGGCACTGTGCTGGAATTCCACGACCGCCGCGGGTTCGACGCCGGCACGCAGGGGGCGCAACGCAGCGCCGGCCGAGTGGCGGGAAAGGGGGATCTGCGCCGGTCACCGACGACCACCCGGGGCGCACCGACGCGTCCCATCGACGCCGACACCGTCCGCTCCGGTTCCGACCGGAAAGGGCGCCTGGTCCAGAGGTTGCGACGCTAGTGCAGGGACGTTTCAAGAGGGATGGCGCGGGCTCTGCCCAGGCCCGCAAGGGTCGCGCGGAGGCTCCGTCGGAGCAGGAACCGCGTGCCGGGACCGATCGCGGTCCCGCGGCCCCGCACTCCACCCAGCAGGCGCCCGGCGCGGGCGGCCAGGGCAGGAACCAGGGCAAGGGCGCGCGGCCGAACGGCGAGTCCGGCGACGGCTCCGCACGCCGTTCCGGCCCGTCCGCCGCGCCCGGCGGCGAGCAGGGCGCGGCCACCGCGCGCGGGGAGAAGGGCACCGCCCCCACCCCTCCCGAGAACCCCACCGGACCGCGAATAGCCCTGCGCAACTGGCGTATCTCCACGCGCCTCGTGGCGCTGCTGACCCTCCCCGTGGTCGCGGCCACCAGCCTCGGCGGCATCCGCATCAACGAGTCGCTCCAGGACATGCAGCAGCTCGACCACATGCAGCTGCTGACCAAGCTGACCCGTGAGGCGACCGCGCTCGCGCAGGCCCTCCAGGCCGAGCGCGACCTATCCGCGGGTCCGCTCGCCAACAAGCGCCCCACCAGCGACTACCAGATCGCCAACCCGCGCCGCCGCACCGACCGCCAGTACGACGCCTTCCTCGACGCGACCCGGGCCATCCCGAACAGCGAGGACGACGAGGCGCTGCAGAGCATCCGCTCCAACGTCGGCACCATCGCGGCCCAGGTCATCGACCTCCACAACATCCGGACCACCGCGTACAAGGACGGCGTCCAGCAGTCGGTGACCGTCGAGGCGTACAGCCGTCTCATCCGCTCGCTGCTCAGCCTCTCCCAGGACATGGCGCAGGCGACCAGCAACCCCGAGATGATCAAGCGGACCCGCGCGCTCGCCGCGTTCTCGTCCGCCAAGGAGTACGCCTCCATCCAGCAGGCGATCATCGCGGGCGCCCTGCCGGCCAGCGACAAGGGCCCCGGCGACATCCAGCCCGGCGACCGCCTCTACGGCGAGGCCGCGCTCAACGGCGAGAACAACGCCTTCAAGTCGTTCACCGCGATCTACGAGGGCACCGGCGGCAACGCCACCGAGCTCACCGACTCGCTCCGCTCCGGCAACCCCACCATCGTGGACGCCGAGAAGTACGCCGAGCGCGTGCTGAAGACGGACGACCAGCTGAAGAGGCGCGACAACTGGCGCGGCTACCTCAACTTCACCGACGAGTACGAGACCAAGATCGCGGCCATGGGCCGCATCGAGAACCAGCTCCTCGGCGACATGGAGACGATGGCCCGTGAGCTGCGGCAGGAGTCGCAGCGCGAGGCCATCATCAACGGTGCGCTGATCCTGCTCGTCCTCGGCGTCTCGCTCATCGGCGCCTTCGTCGTGGCCCGCTCCATGATCCGCTCGCTGCGCCGGCTCCAGGACACCGCCACCAAGGTCGCCCAGGAACGCCTGCCCGAGCTGGTCAAGCAGCTCTCCGAGTCCGACCCGCAGGACGTCGACACCTCCGTCGAGTCCGTCGGCGTGCACTCCCGGGACGAGATCGGCCAGGTGGCCACGGCCTTCGACGACGTGCACCGCGAGGCGGTCCGCCTCGCCGCCGAGCAGGCCCTCCTCCGGGGCAACGTCAACGCGATGTTCACCAACCTCTCGCGCCGTTCGCAGGGCCTCATCCAGCGTCAGCTCTCGCTCATCTCCGAGCTGGAGTCGCGCGAGGCCGACCCGGACCAGCTCTCCTCGCTGTTCAAGCTCGACCACCTCGCGACCCGTATGCGCCGGAACGGCGAGAACCTCCTCGTCCTCGCCGGCGAGGAGCCGGGCCGCCGCTGGACCCGCCCGGTCCCGCTGGTCGACGTGCTCCGCGCCGCCGCCTCCGAGGTGGAGCAGTACGAGCGCATCGAACTGGCCGCGGTCCCGGCGACGGACGTCGCCGGCCGGGTCGTCAACGACCTCGTGCACCTCCTCGCCGAGCTGCTGGAGAACGCCACCTCGTTCTCCTCCCCGCAGACCAAGGTCCGGGTCACCGGCCACGCGCTGCCCGACGGGCGCGTGCTGGTCGAGATCCACGACACCGGCATCGGCCTCTCCCCCGAGGACCTCGCCGCGATCAACGAGCGGCTCGCCTCGCCGCCCACCGTGGACGTCTCCGTCTCCCGCCGCATGGGCCTCTTCGTGGTCGGCCGCCTGTCCCTGCGACACGGCATCCGCATCCAGCTGCGCCCGTCCGACTCGGGCGGCACCACCGCGCTCGTCATGCTCCCGGTCGACGTCGCCCAGGGCGGCCGCAAGCCGGCCCCCAAGGCGGGTCCCGGCTCCCAGGGCGCGGCCCCGCAGGGCGGCAACGCCCCCGGCGGCCGTCTCCCCGGCGGCCCCGGCGCGGCCGGTGGTCCGGGTGCCGGCGGCCCCGGTGCCGGACGTCCGGGCCTCGGCGGCCCCTCGGCTCCGGCCGGCCGCCTCGGCGCCGGTCCCGGCGCCTCGCGTCCCCAGGTCGGTCCCGCGGGTGCTCCGCGCACCGCGCTGCCCGCCCGGGACGGCGCGCCGCAGGCCCCGGCCCCGCAGCAGCCCCGCCAGCCGCAGCCGGCCGACGCCCAGCTCGACCAGACCGGCCGTCTGCCGCAGCTCCCCCAGCCTCCGCAGCCCGGCCCCGGCGCCGGTCTCATCGGCGGCGCGGCCAGCGCCATCCCGTCCCGTACGGACGTGTGGGGCGGCCGTCCGCAGAACCAGCAGGCCCCGCAGCAGCCGCAGGCCCCCCAGCAGCCCCAGGCCCCGCAGCAGCAGGACCCGCTGGGCGCGCCGAACGGCTTCCCGCGCGCCGAGCTGCCCGGCGGCAACCCCCAGCCGCAGCGCCCGCAGGGTGCGAGCTGGGGCAGCGACCCGGCCCAGCAGCCGGTACGCCGCCCGCAGCAGGACATGACACCGCTGGACGCCCCGCGCGGTCACGAGGACGCCGAGACCACCGGCTCCTTCGCCGCGCCCGGCGCGCCGCAGGGTCCGGGCTCGACGGGCCAGTTCCCGCGCCCCGACTTCGGCGCCCCCCAGGCTCCGCAGGCGCCCCAGGCTCCGCAGTACCAGGACCCGGCGTCCACCGCGCAGTTCGCGCGGCCGGACTACGACGCTCCCCTGGCGCCGCAGGGTCCCGGCTCGACCGGCCAGTTCCCGCGCCCGGACTTCGGTGCCCCGCAGGCGCCCCAGGCCCAGCCCCAGGCTCCGCAGTACCAGGACCGTCCGCCGTACGGCAGCCAGCCCTTCGTACCGCAGGCACAGCAGCAGGCGCAGCAGCCCCCGGCCCCGCGCCAGCGCACCGGCAACGAGTTCGCGCCCCAGGCGCCGCAGATGCCTCAGGCCCCGCAGCAGCCCGTACCGCCGCAGGCGCCGCAGCGCGTCGCCCCGCAGGGCCAGGCTCCCGAGCCGCGGCAGCCGCAGCTCGGCCGGCCGCGCCGTCCGGAGGCCCTGCCGCCGGCGCCGGGCGCGGGCGACGGACGCACGCCGCTGTACGACACGCTGGAGACCAACTGGTTCCACCAGGACCAGGGTCAGCAGCAGGCTCCGGCCCCGTCGGCGCAGCCGCAGCAGCGGACGCCCGCGGTCGAGCAGACCATGCAGACCCCGGTCGTGCAGCAGCCCGCTCCCGCGGGTCCGCCGGCCGGCGGTCCGGCCGGCGACGCCGGCCGGCCGGGCTCCGCCTCGTGGCGGCCCTCCCCCAACGACGATCTGGTGCGCCAGGCCGAGCGGGCGCGCAAGCCCTCCGCCGGCGGGGTCACCACATCCGGTCTTCCGCGCCGTGTGCCGAAGGCCAACCTCGTACCCGGGACCGCACAGGAGCAGGCCCACACGGCCGGCCCCCAGGTCTCGCGTGCACCCGACGACGTCCGTGGCCGGCTCACCAACCTGCGCCGCGGCATCCAGCAGGGCCGGCAGGCGGGCAACTCGACCACGGGTAGCTTCCACCTCGGTCCGAACCACCAGCAGGAGCGATAGTTGAGCGCGATGAGCCAGGCGGCGCAGAATCTGAACTGGTTGATCACCAACTTCGTGGACAACACCCCCGGGGTGTCCCACACGGTGGTGGTCTCCGCCGACGGCCTTCTGCTGGCCATGTCCGAAGGGTTCCCCCGCGATCGTGCCGACCAGCTGGCGGCGGTCGCGTCCGGGCTCACCTCGCTGACCGCGGGCGCCTCCCGGATCTTCGAGGGCGGTCCCGTGGCGCAGACCGTGGTGGAGATGGAGCGCGGCTTCCTCTTCCTCATGTCGGTCTCGGACGGCTCCTCGCTGGCCGTGCTCGCGCACCCGGAGTGCGACATCGGCCTCGTCGGCTACGAGATGGCGCTGCTGGTCGACCGGGCCGGCAGCGTGCTCACCCCGGATCTCCGCGCGGAGCTCCAGGGCAGCCTGCTGCACTAGCGGCCCCCACCCGCCCGCAGCGCCTGCCCCCTCGACGGGGCGGTACGTCCCCAACCCGTACCGCCCCCGGCACCGTTCATCGTCCGGCCGCCCCATCCGGCCCCCCACCGGCCCCATCAGACGGCAGAGGTCTTGTCGTCACGCCCGGAGGATTCATGACCCCGCCCCCCGCCACTCACGATCCGTACGGCGGCTCGTCCCTGGACGATCCGTACGGTCATGAGGGCGACCAGCCGCTGGTCCGTCCGTACGCGATGACCGGCGGCCGGACCCGGCCGCGCTACCAGCTCGCCATCGAGGCGCTGGTCAGCACCACGGCCGACCCGGCGCACCTCGCCACGCTCCTCCCCGAGCACCAGCGCATCTGCCACCTGTGCCGTGAGGTCAAGTCGGTGGCCGAGGTGTCCGCCCTGCTGTCGATGCCGCTCGGTGTCGCCCGGATCCTCGTGGCCGACCTGGCCGAGGCGGGCATGGTGGCGATCCACCAGCCGGGCAACGGAGAAGCCGGCGGCACGCCGGACGTGACACTGCTCGAAAGGGTGCTCAGTGGACTTCGCAAGCTCTAACGGCGGCGCGGCCAGATCGACCACCAGCGCGAAGATCGTGGTGGCCGGTGGCTTCGGCGTGGGCAAGACCACGTTCGTGGGTGCCGTCTCGGAGATCAATCCGCTGCGCACCGAGGCCGTCATGACGGCGGCCTCGGCCGGGATCGACGATCTGACCCACACCGGCGGCAAGACCACCACCACGGTGGCGATGGACTTCGGCCGTATCACGCTGGACCAGGATCTGATCCTGTACCTGTTCGGCACCCCCGGCCAGGACCGCTTCTGGTTCATGTGGGACGACCTGGTCCGCGGCGCCATCGGCGCCGTCGTCCTCGTCGACACCCGCCGCCTCGCCGACTGCTTCCCGGCCGTCGACTACTTCGAGAACTCGGGGCTCCCCTTCGTCATCGCCCTCAACGGCTTCGACGGCAGCCAGCCGTACACCCCGGACGAGGTCCGCGAGGCCCTGCAGATCGGCCCGGACACCCCCATCATCACCACCGACGCCCGCCATCGCGCGGACGCCAAGAGCGCGCTCATCACCCTCGTCGAGCACGCCCTCATGGCCCGCCTCAAGTAACGTCCTCACCAGGGCAGTTGTCATATGCCGCCACACCGGGGCGGCCGGAGTCGATCTGTGTCCTTCGACACGGCGGATCCGGGCTTCATAACGTTTCGACAGAGAATTCGTGCGCCCCGGACACCCGACGCATCCGATCGGTGTCGCTGCGCTCACATGAGCCCCGCCATTTGGCGGGGCTCGCTCTTTATGCCCGTTTTATGTGAGGCGTGGGCCACTGAAAGCGGTCCCGTCCCACTGTTTGGAACCGACCCCCTTCACGTGCTGCAATTCATGAACTCCCGAGTAGTACGGCCCTGAACGAAACACCGGCACGACGTAGGTGCCGACGCGGAGAGGTTGTTGGTCGAGTGAGGCGAAGCATGGATGGCTCCGCGGAGCAGGAGGCGCGGGGCAACTTCACCCCGCCGTCGCGCGGTGCGGTGTCGCCCGCGGACGTGCCGGTGACGCCCGTGCCCGGACCCGCCCCCCGGGGCAGCTCCAGCAAGCTGTCCCCGCGCAACTGGCGCGTGCCCACCCGGCTGAACGCGATCCTCCTCATACCCGTGCTCGTCGGCCTCGTCATGGGCGGCTTCCAGGTCAAGGGGTCCATCGACACCTGGCAGGAGGCCCAGGACGCCGAGAAGACGGCGCTCATCGTGCGCGCCGCCTCGGAGTACTCCACCGCCCTCCTCAACGAGCGCGACCTGACGGCGGCCCCGCTGCTCGCCGGCAAGGACCGCGCCGGGGAGGACATCACCCGGGCGTACGCCAACACCGACGCGGCCCGCGCCAAGTTCGACGAGGCCGTCAAGAACATGCCCTCGGGCCAGGGCCTCGAACGCCGTCTGCAGGCGTTCAAGAACGAGGAGCCCAAGCTGGCCGCGCTCCGCAAGAGCGCGTACACGGCCTCCCAGGACCCGGTGAACACCCAGCTCGCCTACACCGGCGTCCAGCACTACCTCATGGAGTTCTCCAACGAGCTCGGCCTGGGCACCGGCAACATCACCAGCTACGGCCGGACGGTCTACGCCATCCAGCTCGCCCAGGCCGCCGGTTCGCTCCAGCGCTCCATCGGCGCCCACCTGCTCGTCCGCCCCAGCGCCGAGGACGCCGTCTTCGCGCAGCAGTCGGTCGCGTTCAACTCGTACAACTACCTGGAGCAGATCGCCCTCGGCGAGTACAGCTCCGGTGGTACCGCCGAGGACGTCGAGCGCCTGAAGAAGGTCATGGCCGGCAAGGCCGCCGAGGGCGAGCGGCGGATGAAGGCCGCCGACGTCACCCTGCCCAAGGGCAAGGACGGCTCGGTCTACACGGGCGTCGCCGGCCTGATCGGCAGCGCCGACGACGCCGACGCGATCAAGGCGCTCGGCGCCAAGGGCATCAACGCCGACACCTGGCTGGCGATCGCCACCGCCAAGTTCGAGGGCTACAGCGAGGTCGAGAAGGTCCTCGTCGACAAGGCCGTGGCCGAGGCCACCGACATCTCCTCCGACGCCGCGACGGACGCCTGGGTCACCGGCGCCAGCGTCGTGATCGCCCTGCTCGCCGCCTTCATCCTCGCCGGGATGATGGCCCGCCAGATGAGCCGCTCCATGCGCGAGCTGCGCACGGCCGCCTTCGGCATCGCCGAGCAGCGCCTGCCGATGCTCGTCGACCAGCTCTCCCGCACCGAGCCGGGCCGGGTCGACACCCGCGTCCAGCCCATCCCGATCGACTCGCAGGACGAGATCGGCGAGGTCGCCCGCGCCTTCGACCAGGTCCACCGCGAGGCCGTCCGGCTCGCCGCCGAGCAGGCCATGCTCCGGGGCAACGTCAACGCGATCTTCACCAACCTCTCGCGCCGCAACCAGTCGCTGATCGAGGGCCAGCTGACCCTCATCACCGACCTGGAGAACAACGAGGCCGACCCGGACCAGCTGGAGAACCTCTTCAAGCTGGACCACCTGGCGACCCGTATGCGCCGCAACGGCGAGAACCTCCTCGTCCTCGCCGGCGAGGAGCCGGGCCGCCGCTGGGACCAGCCGGTCCCGCTGGTCGACGTGCTCCGCGCCGCCTCCTCCGAGGTGGAGCAGTACGAGCGCATCGAGATCGCCGGTGTGCCGGAGGCCGAGATCCACGGCCAGGCCGTGACCGACCTCGTGCACCTGCTCGCCGAGCTCCTGGAGAACGCGACCACGTTCTCCTCCCCGCAGACCAAGGTCCGCGTGACCGCGACCCGTCTCCCCGACGGCCGGGTGATGGTCGAGATCCACGACAAGGGCATCGGCCTCACCGCCGAGGACTTCGCGGACATCAACCACAAGCTGGCGAACCCGCCCACCGTCGACGCGGCCGTCTCCCAGCGCATGGGCCTCTTCGTGGTCGGCCGGCTCTCCGACCGGCACGGCATCCGCGTCCAGCTCCGTCCCTCGGGCGAGCAGGCCGGCACCACCTCGCTGGTCATGCTCCCGGACGCCATCACCCACGGTGGCGGCGGCGAGCAGCCGGTCCAGGACGACTTCACGGTCTCCCAGATCATCCCGCAGCAGCAGAGCGGCTTCGAGCCGGCGGTGGCGCCGATGCGGACCGCGGCCGAGCTCGGCTTCGACGACTCGCGCTACGAGCAGCAGGGCGAGGGCCGCCAGCTGGACCCGGTCAACCGCTCGCTGATGCGCGAGGGGCGCCGCGCGGCCCTGGAGGCCCAGGTGCAGGCCGACGGCACGCCCCTCTACGGCGAGGAGCCGGGGCACGGCCAGGAGCAGGGCCAGGAGTACGGCGCCGAGTACGGCCAGGAGCAGGGCTACGGCCAGGAGTACGCCCAGGGCTACGACCAGCAGGGCCAGGCCCCCGGCCAGGAGTACGGCCAGGAGCAGGGGTACGGCCAGGAGTACACCCAGGGCTACGAGCAGCAGCAGCCGCAGGACGGCTACGGCTACCCGCAGCAGCAGGGTTACGAGGGCTACGACCAGCAGCCCGACGCGTACCCGCAGCAGGCGTATGCGGAAGCGCCGTACGGCGGCCAGGACGCGCCCCACGCCGGATACGACCAGGCGTTCGAAGGTGCCTCCCACCAGGGCGAGTGGCCCGCGCAGACCTCCTACCAGGGCGCTTTCGACCAGGGTTACCGGCCGGAATCGGAATCTTCCCAGGTCGCTCCCGAACAGGGCGGCGAGCGCGTAGGCTTCGACCGTCCGGCTCCGGCTCCGAGTCCCGCTCCGGACACCGGCCACGGACTGACCGACGCCGGTCTGCCGCGCCGCGGCGGTGCCGCCCCGCAGGCGCCCCAGGCGCAGCGGCCCGCGCCGCCGGCCCAGCCCGCCCCGCCGGTGGGGCAGGACGAGCAGCACCAGAACGACGGCTCCGAGGAGTGGCGCTCGGCCAACGACGAGCGCTGGGAGCAGGCCAAGAAGCTCCGCGAGCCGAAGGCGGGCGGGGTCACTCCGTCCGGTCTCCCCCGGCGTGTCCCGAAGGCCAACCTGGTCGAGGGCACCGCGGAGCAGACCCCGCAGGGCGGCCCCCAGGTCTCCCGCGCGCCCGAGGACGTCCGGGGCAGGTTGAGCAACCTGCGCCGCGGGGTCCAGCAGGGACGTACCGCGGGGTCGGACACGAACGGATCGGGCTTCGGCCCGGGTAGTACCTACAACCAGGAGCGTTAGTGTGAGCCCGATGAGCCAGGCGGCGCAGAATCTGAACTGGTTGATCACCAACTTCGTGGACAACACCCCCGGGGTGTCCCACACGGTGGTGGTCTCCGCCGACGGACTCCTGCTGGCCATGTCCGAGGGATTCCCCCGGGACCGTGCCGACCAGCTGGCGGCGGTCGCCTCCGGGCTGACCTCGCTGACCGCGGGCGCGTCCCGGATCTTCGAGGGCGGCGCGGTCAACCAGACCGTGGTGGAGATGGAGCGCGGCTTCCTCTTCATCATGTCGGTCTCGGACGGTTCCTCGCTGGCCGTCCTCGCCCACCCCGAGTCCGACATCGGTCTCGTGGGCTACGAGATGGCCCTGCTGGTGGACCGGGCGGGCTCCGTCCTCACCCCGGACCTGCGGGCGGAGCTCCAGGGAAGTCTTCTCAACTAACAGACACACAGTGCGTTTCACGTCACCGCACCGTTAGGGTGCGGTGACGCGGCTCCAAGGGACATGGACCGCGAAGCAGTCGGAGGAGGAGACGTGGGAACACCCCCGGGGGCGAACCCCTACAACGGTTTCGATGCGCATCAGGTGCCGATGGGCGACACCGCGCAGAACCGGTACAACTTCCCTTCCGCACCCAGCAGACAGGGCGTCCCCCAGCACTACGGGCAGCAGCCGCAGGCGCAGCCCGCGCCCCAGCGGGCCGCGGGCAGTGCGAGCGCCGGCGGCGGACACAACCCGCTGGTGCGTCCGTACGCCATGACCGGCGGCCGGACCCGGCCGCGCTACCAGCTCGCCATCGAGGCGCTGGTCAGCACCACGGCCGATCCGTCGCGGCTGCAGGGGCAGTTGCCCGAGCACCAGCGGATCTGCCGGCTGTGCTTCGAGATCAAGTCGGTCGCGGAGATCTCGGCCCTTCTCTCCATCCCCCTCGGCGTCGCCCGAATCCTCGTGGCCGACCTGGCCGAGGCCGGACTTGTCGCCATTCACCAGCCCGGCGGCGACGAGGCCGCCGGCGGTCAGCCAGACGTGACACTGCTCGAAAGGGTGCTCAGTGGACTTCGCAAGCTCTAGCGGCGGCGCGGCCCGTTCAACCACCAGCGCGAAGATCGTGGTGGCGGGCGGCTTCGGCGTGGGCAAGACCACGTTCGTGGGTGCCGTCTCGGAGATCAATCCGCTGCGCACCGAGGCCGTCATGACGTCCGCGTCCGCGGGCATCGACGACCTCACGCACACCGGCGACAAGACGACGACGACTGTCGCCATGGACTTCGGCCGTATCACGCTGGACCAGGACCTGATCCTGTACCTGTTCGGCACCCCCGGCCAGGACCGCTTCTGGTTCATGTGGGACGACCTGGTCCGCGGCGCCATCGGCGCCGTCGTCCTCGTCGACACCCGCCGCCTCGCCGACTGCTTCCCCGCGGTCGACTACTTCGAGAACAGCGGCCTGCCGTTCGTCATCGCCCTCAACGGCTTCGACGGCAACCAGCCGTACAACCCGGAGGAGGTCCGCGAGGCCCTGCAGATCGGCCCGGACACCCCCATCATCACCACCGACGCCCGTCACCGCGCGGACGCCAAGAGCGCGCTCATCACCCTCGTCGAGCACGCCCTCATGGCCCGCCTGCGGTAACCGTCCCGCCGGGTTCGTCGGTGGTTACCCCACGCGAAAGGGCCCCCGCTCCTCGAAGGAGCGGGGGCCCTTTGCGTACGTCCGGGGCGTCAGCGCCAGCTGTGCGGGGCGCGGAAGCCGTTCTCGCGCTCCAGACGGCGCCAGCCGGCGGTGGTGCGGCCGTGGCCGGCGACGGCGGGCTCGGGCTGGGAGGCGGCGCGGGCGAGCAGGACCGCCGTGATGGCGGCCAGCTCCTCGGGGTCGGCGTGGCCCTTCTCGACGCGGAGAAGGTTGGCTGTGGCAGGCGTGGTCACTTCGGTGGACTCCTCTGGCTGCAGTCTTACTGCGGCGGGTTGCCGTGCTTGCGGGACGGCAGGTCGGCGTGCTTGGTGCGGAGCATGGCGAGGGACCGGATGAGCACCTGGCGGGTGTCGGCGGGGTCGATGACGTCATCGACGAGACCGCGCTCGGCCGCGTAGTACGGGTGCATCAGCTCGGCCTTGTACTCCTTGACCATGCGCGTCCGCATGGCGTCGGGGTCCTCGGCCTCCGCGATCTGCTTGCGGAAGATCACGTTGGCGGCGCCCTCGGCGCCCATGACCGCGATTTCGTTGGTGGGCCAGGCGTACGTCAGGTCGGCGCCGATGGACTGGGAGTCCATGACGATGTAAGCGCCGCCGTACGCCTTGCGCAGGATCAGCGAGATCCGGGGCACGGTCGCGTTGCAGTACGCGTACAGCAGCTTCGCGCCGTGGCGGATGATTCCACCGTGCTCCTGGTCGACGCCGGGCAGGAAGCCGGGCACGTCCAGAAGGGTGATGATCGGGATGTTGAAGGCGTCGCACATCTGCACGAAGCGGGCGGCCTTCTCGGACGCCTCGATGTCGAGGACGCCGGCGAGGGACTGCGGCTGGTTGGCGACGATGCCGACGACCTGGCCGTCCAGGCGGGCCAGGGCGCAGATGATGTTGCGCGCCCAGCGCTCGTGGATCTCCAGGTAGTCGCCCTCGTCGACGAGCTCCTCGATGACCTTGTGCATGTCGTACGGGCGGTTGCCGTCGGCGGGCACCAGGTCGAGCAGGACGTCGGAGCGGCGGTCGGCCGGGTCCTCGGAGGGGACGGTCGGCGGGTTCTCGCGGTTGTTCTGCGGGAGCATCGACAGGAGGTAGCGGACCTCGGCGATGCAGGTCTCCTCGTCGTCGTACGCGAAGTGCGCGACGCCGGAGGTCTCGGCGTGCACGTCGGCGCCGCCGAGGCCGTTCTGGGTGATCTCCTCGCCGGTGACCGCCTTGACGACGTCCGGTCCGGTGATGAACATCTGCGAGGTCTCGCGGACCATGAAGACGAAGTCGGTGAGGGCGGGGCTGTAGGCAGCGCCGCCGGCGCACGGGCCGAGCATCACGCTGATCTGCGGGATGACGCCGGACGCCTTGGTGTTGCGCTGGAAGATGCCGCCGTAGCCGGCGAGGGCGGAGACGCCCTCCTGGATGCGGGCGCCGGCGCCGTCGTTGAGGGAGACCAGCGGGGCGCCGGCCGCGATGGCCATGTCCATGATCTTGTGGATCTTGGTGGCGTGGGCCTCGCCGAGCGCGCCGCCGAAGATCCGGAAGTCGTGGGCGTAGACGAAGACGGTACGGCCCTCGACGGTGCCCCAGCCGGTGATGACGCCGTCGGTGTAGGGCTTCTTGGCCTCCAGGCCGAAGCCCTGGGCGCGGTGCCGGCGGAGCTGCTCGACCTCGCTGAAGGAACCCGGGTCGAGGAGCAACTCGATGCGCTCGCGCGCGGTCAGCTTGCCCTTGGCGTGCTGCGCCTCGGTCGCTCGCTCGCTGGGGCCTGCCAGCGCCTGCTCGCGCAGGACGTGCAGTTCGGCGACACGGCCGCGTGCGTCGGTGGGCTCGCTCGGGATCTCGTCGACAAGGGTCATGTACCGACCCTACGAACTCGACCAAGGAAACCCCGCCGTCGACTCCGTACAGTCTCGCGTGTCGATTCCTGGCGGGGACGGACAGAACCAGGGGTCCGTCGGAGCGAGTCGACAGCCGGAGGACCCGTTTGGCTGTAGGGGTCCCACAAACAGCCGAGCGCGGACCCCCGAGGTGACGGCGGTCCGCGCCGGGTGGTGGTCCGCGGTTCAGCAGCCGCCGCAGTTGTGGAAGGTCACGTCCCAGTGGTTGCCCTCGTCGGCGTAGACGTTGCCGGCGCCCGAGCGCCACTGCGGGGCGCCGTCACCGCGCACGCCGATGTAGGTGAACGTGTTCTTGATGTAGTTCCCGAGGCACGTGTACTTGCCGAAGTCGAGCTTGTAGCCGTTCCAGTGCGAGTAGGTGCCGCTCGCGTGGCCGGTCTCGGTGCCGCCGGTGATGTTGAGGGCGCAGCCGCTGGCGCTCCTGAGGGTCTGGGCGCCCTGGGCGGTGGCGAGGTTGAGCTGCTCGAAGGAGGTGCAGGTGGGGTTGGAGCGGGTCGAGCAGCCGCCGGAGGACGACCAGGTGATGCCGGAGGAGCGGAACATCGAGGTCGCGGTGGCGTGACTGATCTTGGTGACGGCGTGGGCCTCGCCGCCGGAGGTGAGGGCGCCGAATCCGGGGGCGAAGAGAGCGCCGAGGACGAGGGCGACTGCGGTGAGGACGGAGCGGAGCTTCACGGGGGTTGCCTCCTGCTGGTGACCGTGCGTCGGGTGGGGACGGCTGTGCAGGTGGTGCTCGTCGCGCAGGGAGATGGTGCCGCAGTTCTACGCGCGTCCGCCAGAGGGCGTCGGCCACGCCGTGCGGCCGTCCGGATGAATGTCCGCGCCAGATGTTGAAAGTTGAACCGAATCGGTCTACGGTCGTTCTCGTTGAAGCTTAAACAACCCCTCCCCGCTTCGACACCATCCCGACAAGGAGCACGTCATGGGTCTCTTCGGCCGCAAGAACACCGAGTCCGCCACCACCACCGCCACCCTCCCCGTGGACCCGGCCCTGGCCGCCCTGACCGGCGACTACACCATCGACGCCGCGCACAGCAGCATCGGCTTCACCGTCCGCCACGCCATGGTCACCAACGTCCGCGGCTCCTTCGGCGAGCACGAGGGCACGCTGCGGCTGAACGGCAGCGACCCGGCCGCCTCCACCGCGTCCATCGACGTCAAGATCGCCTCCGTCGACACCGGCATCGGCGACCGCGACAACCACCTGCGCAGCGGCGACTTCTTCGACGCCGAGCAGTTCCCGCTGATGAGCTTCCGCTCCACCGAGGCGGCGCAGCTGGGCGGCGACAAGTACCGGATCACCGGCGACCTGACCATCAAGGACGTCACCAAGCCGCTCTCCATCGACCTGGAGTTCAACGGCACGGCCACCGACCCCTACGGCAACGAGCGCGTCGGCTTCGAGGGCTCCGCCGAGATCCTCCGCTCCGAGTGGGGCCTCACCTGGAACGCGGCCCTGGAGACCGGCGGCGTCATGGTCAGCGACAAGGTGAAGCTGAACTTCGACATCTCCGCGATCAAGAACGCCGCCTGACCCTTCCCCCTCCCGGGTCCGGACACGAGCGCGCCCGCCCTCCGCCCCACGGCGGACGGCGGGCGCTCGGCGTCCTCGGACCGGGTCGCCGGCGCTGCTGGAGATCGCAGCCGCCGAGACCGGCTCCGCGGGGCGGCGCCGTTGTCAGAGGCCGCCGCTAGCGTCGGCGGCATGGAGATCCACATCGACAGTGCCGTGCTGACCGAAGCCGTCGCGGGGGCCGCGCGCGTCCTGCCCGCCCGCTCCCCCGTGCCCGTCCTCGGCGGATTGCTCCTGGAGGCCGGGGAGGACGGCCGGCTCGGCGTCTCCGGCCTCGACCACGAGGCCGCCACCCGCGTCGAGGTCGAGGCGGAGACCGTCGCACCCGGTCGCGCCCTGGTGCTCGGCCGGCGGCTCCTCGACATCTGCAAGGTGCTGCCGCGCGGCCGGGCCGGGCTCGCGGTGGAGGGCGCCCGGCTCTCGGTCACCTCCGGCGACGTCCGCTTCGGCCTCTCGCTGCTGCCGCTGGACGCCTACCCGGCGGCCCCGGCGCTGCCGCCGGTCCTCGGCGAGGTCGACGGGGCCGCGTTCGCGGAGGCGGTCGGCCAGGTCGTCGCGGCGGCCGGGCGGGACGACGCGCTGCCGGTCCTCACCGGCATACGGCTCGCCCTCGACGGCCCGGTGATGACCCTGGCCGCCACGGACCGCTACCGGTACGCGGTCCGCTCCCTGGAGTGGCACCCCTACTCCGGCGCGACCCCCGAGCACCCCGCCGACGTGGTCGTCCCCGCCCGCCGCCTCGCCGAGACCGCCCGCTCCCTCGCCGCCGGCGGACGGGCCCGGCTCGGTCTCGACGCGCACTCCCTCGGCTTCGAGCGGGCCGGCCTGCGCACCACCACCCGGCTGCTCGACGGCCGGCTCCCCCGCCACGACAAGCTCTTCGCCCTCGGCGAGCACTCCGTCGCGGCCACCGGCCGGGCGGCGCTCGTCGAGGCCGTGAAGCGGGTCGCGGTCGTCGCCGAGGGCGACAGCCCGGTCCAGCTCGCCTTCGACGGGACGACGCTCCGGCTCCAGGCCGGGTACGAGGACGACGTCGCCTCCCAGCGGCTGCCCGCGACGCTCACCGGCTCCGCCGCGATGACGGTCGCCTTCAACCCGGGCTACCTGCTGGACGCCCTGGACCGGTTCACCGCCGAGGAGGTACGGCTCCACCTGCTCGGCCCCGGCCAGCGCGCCCTGCTGACCGACGGGGACGACGGCCGCCACCGCCACCTGCTGATGTCGGTGAAGCCGCTGGTCTGAACCCGGAGCCGGGGGCGATCTCGGTACCGGTCAGAATCCTCCGCCGCCGAAGTCACCGCCGCCGAAGCCGCCGCCTCCGCCGAAGTCACCTCCGCCGCCGAAGTCACCGCCCCCGTGGTCACCGCCGCCGAAGTCCGTGCCGCCGAAGTCACCGCCCTGGCCGTCCTGGAAGTCGGGGCCGCCGTACTCGGAGGCGTAGGCCGGGGTGGCGAGCGCCGAGCCGAGGAGGGTCCCCACGAGGAGGCCGGGGAGGAGGCCGTTGCCGAAGTAACCGCCGGCCCACGGGCCGTACGCCGGGCCCGCCTCCCAGTAGGGGCGGCGGCCGGAGTCGGTCTCGACGGTGCGGCCCTGCGGGTCCCGGCCGTCGTCCAGGCGGGCCGCGTCGGCGGCGCAGACCGGGACCTCGCGGGAGCTCCCGCCGGCCGGGGTCCAGGTGCGGTCCTCGGTGGACGGGCCGTGGCGCGGGTCGAAGAAGCACGGGGGCCTGCGCTCCGGCAGCGGACGGGAGGCGCGGCGGGCGTCCAGCACCGCGAGCGCGTGACGGCCGTCGTCCAGGGCCTGGGTCACCCCGCGTACGTCGTGCGGCCGGGTCGCCGAGCCCATCAGCGACTTCGCCCGGTCGTAGGAGTCCAGGGCGCTCTCGTAGTCGGCGCGCATCGCCTCGTCGGCGCCGCGCTCCGCCGGGTGGAAGTCGAGCCGTTCCAGCTCCTCGCCGAAGGCGGTGATGTCCTCGTCGACCACGACCCGCAGCTTCTCCAGCGCCGCCCGCTCCTCCGCCTCCTTCCGCTTCCGCCGGCCGCGCACCACCGCGTAGGCGCCCGCGCCGCCGGCGGCGGCGACCGCGCCGAGGGTGACGAGGCCGGCGACCGGCACGCCGGAGTCGGACCCGCCGGCCCAGGCGTCCGGGGCGCTCCCGCGCATCGCGGGGAGGGCCTGGTCGGCGAAGGCGTTCAGTTCGGTGGCGGCGTCGGTGCCGGGCCGGGTGACGGTGGCGACCATGTTCGTCACCGCGCCCTCCGACAGCACCTGGCTGTCAGCCTTCGCGGCGAAGTCGTCGCCGAGCCGGACCGCGTACACGCCGGCGATCCCGGTCTGTTCGCGCAGGTTGTCGATGAGCCCCTGCGGCGGGTACTCGGCGCCCTCCGGCAGCACCGCCACGAAGAGGGGCTTGTCGGCGTCCTCGATCTTCTCCGCGAGGGCGGCCGCGTCGGCCGTCGAGAGCTGGTCGGCGGCGCCCGGGTCGACGTAGACCGGGCCCTGTCTCAGGGCCGCGCCCGCCTCCGGCACGCCGGTGGCCCTGGCACCCGCCGACGCGGGGGCCAGGGCCAGGAGCAGCAGGAGGATCAGCCCGGCGAGGGCCGACCACACCAAAATCGCCCTGGTCCTCATGGTTCGAAATTACCCGAATGGACCAGAAGTAGACATACCGGATGGAGTTCCTTTACTCCGCGGGGTCCACCCCGGCCCGCAGCAGACCGTAGGTGAAGGCGTCCTCCAGGGCCTGCCAGGAGGCGGCGATCACGTTCTCGCCGACGCCGACGGTGGACCACTCGGTGTTGCCGTCGCCGGTGGTGACGAGGACGCGGGTGGTGGACTCGGTGCCGTGCCGGCCTTCGAGGATGCGGACCTTGTAGTCGACCAGCTCGAACTTGGCGAGCTGCGGGTAGATCCGCTCCAGGGCCACCCGCAGGGCCTTGTCGAGGGCGTTGACCGGGCCGTTGCCCTCGGCGGTCGCGAGCATCCGCTCGCCCTTGGCCCACAGCTTGACGGTGGCCTCGTTGGCGTGGGTGCCGTCGGGCCGGTTCTCGGTGATCGCCCGCCAGGACTCGATGCGGAAGTAGCGGCGGGCCCGGCCCTCGGCCTCGGCGCGGAGCAGCAGCTCGAAGGAGGCGTCGGCCGCCTCGTACGTGTAGCCCTGGAGCTCGCGCTCCTTGACCCGCTCGACCACCCGGGCGACCAGGGCGCGGTCGCCGCCGAGGTCGATGCCGAGCTCCTTGCCCTTGAGCTCGATGGAGGCGCGGCCGGCCATGTCGGAGACGAGCATCCGCATGGTGTTGCCGACCAGCTCGGGGTCGATGTGCTGGTAGAGGTCCGGGTCGACCTTGATGGCGGAGGCGTGCAGGCCGGCCTTGTGGGCGAAGGCGGAGACGCCCACGTACGGCTGGTGGGTGGACGGGGTGAGGTTGACGACCTCGGCGATGGCGTGCGAGATCCGGGTCATCTCGGCGAGGGCGCCGTCGGGCAGCACCTTCTTGCCGTACTTGAGCTCCAGGGCGGCGACGACCGGGAAGAGGTTGGCGTTGCCGACCCTTTCGCCGTAGCCGTTGGCGGTGCACTGGACGTGGGTGGCGCCGGCGTCGACGGCGGCGAGGGTGTTGGCGACGGCGCAGCCGGTGTCGTCCTGGGCGTGGATGCCGAGCCGGGCGCCGGTGTCGGCGAGCACGGTGGCGACGACGGCCTGGATCTGGGCGGGCAGCATGCCGCCGTTGGTGTCGCAGAGGATGACGACGTCGGCGCCGGCCTCGTGCGCGGCCCGGACGACGGACTTGGCGTAGGCGGGGTTGGCCTTGTAGCCGTCGAAGAAGTGCTCCATGTCGACGAAGACCCGGCGTCCCTGGGCGACCAGGTGGGAGACGGTGTCGCGGACCATCTCCAGGTTCTCGTCGAGGGTGGTGCGCAGGGCCAGTTCGACGTGCCGGTCGTGGGACTTGGCCACCAGGGTGATCACCGGGGCGCCGGAGTCGAGCAGCGCCTTGACCTGCGGGTCGTCGGCCGCGCTGCCGCCGGCCCTGCGGGTGGCGCCGAAGGCGACGAGCCGCGCGTTCCTGAAGTGGATCTCCTGGCGGGCGCGGGCGAAGAACTCGGTGTCGCGCGGGTTGGCGCCGGGCCAGCCGCCCTCGATGAAGCCGACGCCGAACTCGTCGAGGTGCCGGGCGATGGTCAGCTTGTCCGCGACCGTGAGGTTGATGCCCTCACGCTGGGCTCCGTCGCGGAGCGTCGTGTCGAAGACGTGGAAGCTGTCGTCGGCCGGGCCAGCGCCCGGGCGGGGGCTCTCGCCGTTCTCGGTGGTCATGACTGTGTTGGCTCCTGTCGGATGTGGCTCCGGAAGGGATGGATCCACTTGCCCCCATTCTCACGCGCCGTCCGTCTCCGGCGTGGGTGGGGCCGGAAAACGAAAAAACCCCTCGCGGGTGCGAGAGGTCTGCGCGCGGGTCTGGGGCACGGTGGCCGCCGCCGCGGGGGTGGGGTCCCGGGGTTCAGCGGTCACTGCGGACCGGCGCGCTGCTGCCGATAATCATCGTGGTAGCAAGCACGCCCGCAGTCTGCCACAGGCCCGCGCGGTTCAGGACGCGGATCTCACGATGCGGAATCCGCGCCGGCGGTCCTCCTGGCCGGCGGTACGGAGCCGGGCGCGGCGGCCGTCTCCTCGGGGGTGCCCACCCGGGCCAGGTCGATGTCGCGGGTCTCCCGCATGGTCAGGTAGACGATCAGCGAGACGGCCGCGCACCCCGCCACGTACCAGGCGAAGCCCGATTCGACGCCGGCGTTCTTGAACCAGAGGGCCACGTACTCGGCGGTGCCGCCGAAGAGCGCGTTGGCGATCGCGTACGGCAGGGCGACGCCGAGGGCGCGGATGCCGGTGGGGAACAGCTCGGCCTTCACACAGGCGTTGATCGAGGTGTACCCGGTGACGACGAGCAGCGCGAGGAGCGAGAGGCCGAGGGCGGGCCAGAAGGAGTCGGCGCGCCCCAGCATGGTCAGGATCGGCACCGTGAGGAGGGTGGAGCCGACGGCGAAGGTGATGAGGAGGGGGCGGCGGCCGATCCGGTCGGAGAGCGCGCCGGCGAGCGGCTGGAGGCAGGCGAAGACGATGAGGGCGCAGAAGGAGACGAGCGTGGCGGTCTGCTTGGGCAGCCCGGCGCTGTTGGAGAGGTACTTGGTGAGGTAGGTGGTGTACGTGTAGTAGGCCACCGTGCCGCCCATGGTGAGGGCGACGACGAGGAACGCCTCGCGGCGGTGCGCCCACAGGGCCTTGAGGGTGCCCTGCTCGCCGTGGGCGACTCCGGCGTCGGCGGTCCGCTCGTACACCTCGGTCTCCAGCATGTTCCGTCGCAGGTAGAAGACGACGGCGGCGCCGAGGGCGCCGATGACGAAGGGCACGCGCCAGCCCCAGCTGTGCAGGGCCTCGCTGGACATCGTGTGCTGGAGGACCAGCAGCAGGCCGAGGCCGAGGATCTGTCCGGCGGTCATGGAGACGTACTGGAAGCTGGAGGCGAGGCCGCGCCGGCCGGGGGCGGACGCCTCCGTGAGGTAGGTGGCGCTGGCCGCGTACTCGCCGCCGACGGAGAGGCCCTGGAGGAGGCGGGCGACGAGGAGGACGGCGGCGCCGCCGTAGCCGGCGACGGCGTAGGTGGGGGCGACGGCGATGAGCAGGGCCGAGGCGGACATGAGGGTGACCGTGAGGGTCAGCGCGGCCTTGCGGCCCTTGCGGTCGCCGACCCGGCCGAGCAGCCAGCCGCCGACGGGGCGCATGAAGAAGCCGACGGCGAAGATGCCCGCGGTGTTCATGAGCTTGGCGGTGTCGTTGCCCTCGGGGAAGAAGGCGCCGGCGAAGTAGACGGCGAAGCTCGCGTACACGAACCAGTCGAACCACTCGACCATGTTCCCGGCCGACCCGATCCAGATCTTCTTCCAGTGATCTCGTCCCATGGCCCGGAACCGTGCCGGAGTCGGCCCCCGTCCAACAAGGGTGCACGGGGCAACGATCGGGAGTACTTACGTGCCTTGAGTTCGCGGGATCAGGGTTTCGTCGATGAACTCCCGCACCTGCACGAGGACTTCGCCCCGCCCGGTGCCGGGCAGGCCGACCGCGACGTGCACGCTGTAGCCGTCCAGGAGTGCGCGCATCCGGGTGGCGAAGCGATCGGGGTCGACGGGCCGGAACTCGCCGCGCGAGACGCCCTCGGCGAGGATCGCGACGAGGTCCCGGTGCCAGGCACGCTCGATGGCGGCCTGCCGGGCGCGGGCGTCCGCGTCGGCGTTCTGGGACCGGTTCCAGACCTCCAGCCAGAGCGTCCAGTGCGGGTCGCGCGGCCCGGCGGGCACGTACACGTCGACGTACCCGTCGAGCCGCTCGCGGGAGGTGCCGGGCCCGGAGAGCAGCGCCCCGCGCTCCGCGCCGAGCCGGCCCTCGCTCCACTCCAGCGTCTGGAGCAGCAGCTCGTCCTTGGTGCGGAAGTAGTACAGCAGGTGGCCGCTGCTCATCCCGACCTGGCGCCCGAGCCCGGCCATCGTGAGCCCGTCGAGCCCCCGCTCGGCGACGGTGTCCATCGCCGCGGCGAAGACGTCCTCGCGAGGCGGGGCGGGCTGGTTGCGCCGGCGGCGGGCGGGGGCCGGGACGGGGCTGCTGCTCTGACTCACTCGTACGTTCTACACCGCGGGCTGCTGCTGGGTGATGCAGTGGATGCCGCCGCCGGCCGCGAAGATCGTGCGGGCGTCGACCAGGACGACCTCGCGGTCCGGGAAGAGGCGGCGGAAGATCTCGGCGGCGAGCTCGTCGTGCGGGTCGTCGAAGGCGCAGAGGACGACGGCGCCGTTGCAGAGGTAGTGGTTGATGTAGGAGTAGTCGACCCAGTCGCCCTCCTCGTCCTTGAGGACGGTGGGGGCCGGGACCTCGATGACCTCCAGCGGGCGGCCCTGGGCGTCGGTCTGGGCGCGCAGGATGTCGGCGTACAGCCGGGAGCGGCCGTAGTCGGGGTGGTTCGGGTCCTGTTGGCTGTGGACGAGGACGGTGCCGGGGCGGGCGAAGGCGGCGACGATGTCGATGTGGCCCTGGGTGCCGTACATGCCGTAGTCGCCGGCGAGGCCGTGCGGAAGCCAGATCGCCTTGGTGGTGCCGAGCCTGGCGTGGATCTCCCGCTCGACCTCCTCGCGGCTCCACTCGGGGTTGCGGCCGGAGCCGAGCTGGACGGTGTCGGTGAGCAGGACGGTGCCCTCGCCGTCGACGTGGATGCCGCCGCCCTCGTTCACCAGGGGGCTGCTCAGCACGGGTACCCCGGCGGCGTCCGCGACATGGCGGGCGATCTTGGAGTCGTGCTCCCAGCGGGCCCAGTCCTGGGCGCCCCAGCCGTTGAAGACCCAGTCCACGGCGGCCAGGGAGGTGCCGTCGGTGACGAAGGTGGGGCCGATGTCGCGCATCCAGGCGTCGTCGAGGTCCCGCTCGACCAGCTCGACGCCCTCGCCGAGGAGCGCGCGGGCCCCCTCCGCGTCGCCGGGCGCGACGACCATCGTCACCGGCTCGAAGCGGCGTACGGTCCGGGCGACGGAGGCCCACGCCTCGCGGGCGGCGGCGAGCTCGGCCTCGTCGGTGAAGGTGGGGTTGGGGCTGGGCCAGGCCATCCAGGTCCGCTCGTGCGGGGTCCACTCGGCGGGCATGCGGTACGCGGTCATGGCGGGGTCCTCGGGGAAGTGGAACGATGCGGTCGACTCTTTGAGCGACACTCTAAATGCTGAGAGGTTTCCCTCCAAGCATTGACGTCAGGTGCAGGCACAGGTCACATTGAGCGCCACTCAAAAGTTCCCCTTCCGCTCCCCCGGAGGTCCCATGGCGGTCGAACAATCCGGAACCGGTCGGCACGGCACCGAGCAGCGCGGCATCGAGCAGCGCGGCGTCGACACCGTCCCCGAGGCCGAACGCACCAGCGGCCCCCGCGACCTCGTCGCGATCCTGCTCGGCTCCAACCTCTGCCTGGGGGTGATCGTCTTCGGCTGGCTGCCCGTCTCCTTCGGCCTCGGCCTGTGGGGCTCGGTGACCTCCGTGGTGGCCGGCACCATCGCCGGCGTCGCCGTCACCGCCCCGCTGGCGCTGGTCTCGCTGCGTACCGCCACCAACCTCTCCACCTCCTCCGGCGCCTTCTTCGGCGTCCGCGGCCGGCTCGTCGGCTCGGTGGTGGGGCTGCTGCTCTCGCTGGGCTACACCGCCCTGACGCTGTGGATCGGCGGCGACGTGATGGTGGGCACCCTCGCCCGGCTGACCGGCCTCTCCACCGGCGACGGGACGCACGTGGCCGTGTACACGCTGCTCGCGGCCTGCACGGTGGTGGGCGCCGTGTACGGCTACCGGCTGCTGCTGCGGCTCAGCAAGGCGCTCGCCGTCGGCATGACCGTCCTCCTGGCCATCGGGCTCGCCGCGTACGCCGGCGACTTCACCGCCGCGCCGGCGCCGGACACCCCGTACCTGCTCGGCTCCTTCTGGCCGACCTGGCTGCTCTCGGCCGTCGCCGCCGGTCTCAGCGGCCCGGTCGCCTTCATCACCCTGCTGGGCGACTACACCCGGTACGTCTCCCCCGCCCGCCACAGCGCGCGGAGCGTCTGGCGGGCCACCTGTCTCGGGCTGCTCGTGGGCCTGCTGGTACCGCAGCTCTTCGGCACGTTCACGGCGCTCGCCGCCCGGGCGGGCCACGACTACGCGGGGCCGCTGGTCGCCGCCTCCCCCGCCTGGTACCTGGTCCCCCTGCTGCTCGCCGCCGCCGCGGGCTCCGTCGGCAACGCCGGCCTGATGCTCTACTCGATGGGCCTCGACCTGGACGCCATCCTGCCCCGGGCCACCCGGGCGCGCGCCACCCTCGTCGTCGCGGCGGTCGCCACCGGCTTCGTGCTCCTCGGGCACTTCGCCACGGACGCCCGGTCGGCGATGACCTCGTTCGTGCTGCTCCTGACCGCGCTCGGCACCCCGTGGGCGGTCATCACCCTGATCGGGCACGTCCGCTGCCGGGGCGAGTACGACCCCGAGGCGCTCCAGGTCTACAACCGGCGCTCACGCGGCGGGATCTACTGGTTCTCGGCCGGCTGGCACCCGCGCGCCACCGCGTCCTGGGCGCTCGGCGCCGCCGTCGGCCTCGCCGCCGTCTCCACCCCGCTGTACGAGGGCCCGCTGCTGGCCCTGACCGGCGGGATCGACTGCAGCTTCGTGCTGTCCGGGCTCACCGGCGGACTGCTGTACGCGGCCCTCACCCCCGCCCCGGAACGGGCGGCGCCCGGGACGGAGTCCGTCCCGGGCGCCCTGGCCGACCGGCCCTGAGGTCACTTGCCCAGCTGGTGCACCCAGCCGTGGGTGTCCTCGGCCTTGCCGGTCTGGATCGCGAGCAGTGCCTCGCGCAGCTTCATGGTGACCTCACCGGGCTCGCCGCCCGAGTGGTGCCACTCGCCGCGGGCGGACTTCACCGTGCCGACGGGGGTGATGACGGCGGCGGTGCCGCAGGCGAAGACCTCGGTGAGGGTGCCGTTCGCGGCGTCCTCCTGCCACTGGTCGATGGAGACGCGGGCCTCCTCGGACTCGTAGCCGAGGTCCTTGGCGACCTGGAGCAGCGAGTCGCGGGTGATGCCGGCGAGCAGCGAGCCGGTGAGGGTCGGGGTGACGATCCTGTCCCCGTAGACGAAGTACAGGTTCATGCCGCCCAGTTCCTCGACCCACTTGTGCTCGACGGCGTCGAGGTAGGCGACCTGGATGCAGCCCTTCTCGGCGGCCTCGGCCTGGGCGAGCAGGGAGGCGGCGTAGTTGCCGCCGGTCTTGGCGTCGCCGACGCCGCCGGGGACGGCGCGGACGCGGTCCTCGGAGGCCCAGATGGCGACCGGCTTGACGCCGTCGGGGAAGTAGGCGCCGGCCGGGGAGGCGATGACGACGAAGAGGTACTCGTTGGCCGGGCGGACGCCGAGGCCGACCTCGGTGGCGATCATGAACGGGCGCAGGTAGAGCGACTCCTCGCCGCCGTGCGGCGGGACCCACGCCTGGTCCTGGCGGACCAGGGCGTCACACGCCTCGACGAAGGTCTCGACCGGAAGCTCCGGCATGCCGAGCCGGCGGGCGGAGTACTGGAAGCGGCGGGCGTTGGCGTCCGGGCGGAAGGAGGCGACCGAGCCGTCGGGGCGGCGGTACGCCTTCAGGCCCTCGAAGATCTCCTGCGCGTAGTGGAGGACGCTGGTCGCCGGGTCGAGGGAGAGCGGGCCGTACGGCACGAGCTGGCCGTCGTGCCAGCCGCGGCCCTCGGTCCAGCGGATGGTGACCATGTGGTCGGTGAAGTGGCGGCCGAATCCCGGGTTGGCCAGGATCGCCTCTCGCTCCGCGGTGGACAGCGGGCTGGAGGAGGGCTTGAGCTCGATCGTGGGCTTCGTCATGAGTGCGTGTCCTTCACCGGTTGTGTGGGTCGGACCGCGCCCACGGCGTGCCCGCATGCCGCGGCCCCACGTTCGATTATCGCCCGGGGGGACCGGAGGACGAAACGGGTGGACGCGGCGCGGGTGAGCGCGATCCGGTGAGAGGGAGAGTAGGGGTTCTCGCGCCCGGTGGCCGCATACGACGAAGCAGCCGCCGGGTGTCTGGGAGACCCGGCGGCTGCTCTGTGGAGTCAGTGTGGCGCGCGGGTCAGCTCGCTACTCGCGCGGCGAGCGCGTCGCCGATCTCGTCCGTCGTGCGGACGGCGTCGCCCCGCTCGGTCAGGTCTGCCTCGACGGCGGCCTCGACGCGGGCGGCCTCGGTCTCGTAGCCGAGGTGGCGCAGCAGCAGGGCGACGGAGAGGACGGTGGCCGTGGGGTCGGCCTTGCCCTGGCCGGCGATGTCCGGCGCGGAGCCGTGGACCGGCTCGAACATGGACGGGAAGTCGCGACTCGGGTTGATGTTGCCCGAGGCGGCGACGCCGATGCCGCCGGAGACGGCCGCGGCGAGGTCGGTGATGATGTCGCCGAAGAGGTTGTCGGTGACGATGACGTCGAAGCGGGCCGGGTCGGTGACGAGGAAGATCGTCGCGGCGTCGACGTGCAGGTAGTCGGTGGTGACCTCGGGGAACTCCTGGGCGACACGGTGGAAGATGTCGGTCCAGAGGTGGCCGGCGAAGGTCAGCACGTTGTTCTTGTGGACCAGCGTCAGCTTCTTGCGCGGGCGGGCCTGGGCGCGGGCGAAGGCGTCCCGGACCACGCGCTCGACACCGAAGGCGGTGTTCACGGACACCTCGGTGGCGACCTCGTGCTCGGTGCCCTTGCGGATGGTGCCGCCGTTGCCGGTGTACGGGCCCTCGGTGCCCTCGCGGACCACGACGAAGTCGATCGCGGGCTGGCCGGCCAGCGGGGTCGCGACGCCGGGGAGCAGCTTCGAGGGGCGGAGGTTCACGTGGTGGTCGAAGGCGAAGCGCAGCTTCAGGAGGAAGCCGCGCTCCAGGACGCCGGAGGGCACGGAGGGGTCGCCGATCGCGCCGAGCAGGATGGCGTCGTGCTTCTTGAGGGAGTCCAGGTCGGCGTCGGTGAGGGTCTCACCGGTGGCGTGGTAGCGCTTGGCGCCGAAGTCGTACTCCTCGGTCTCCAGCTTCACGTCCTGGGGAAGCACCGCCGAGAGGACCTTGAGGCCCTGGGCCACGACCTCCTGGCCGATGCCGTCGCCGGGGATGACTGCGAGATCGATGCTGTGAGACATGGCGGCACCCTACTCTTCGTCCCATCGTCTGACACGCAACGTCCACCATGTGGACGAACGGACAGGCGCCGGGGGTGGTTCAGTGACCGGTCGAGCCGCCGTTGTCGCGGCGGTCGAGGGCGCGCTGGAGGGCGGCGGCGGCGTTCTGCCGGGCCTCGTCGCTCGGACGGGTGGCGGAGTGGCGGACGCGGGGGGCGGTCTGAGCGGCCATGGGGGATCGACTCCTTGAGATCAGTGGTGATCCGGATGTGCGGAGATCAGCTGCGATCGGGAGATCAGTGATCGAAGGCGCCGGAAAGGGGCGGGGAGCGCCGCCGCAGGGGTTGCCTGCACGGGGCGTCGCGCTCTCGGCCGCCATTCGCTGATGAAGCGAGACGTTCGGCTTCTACAAAGCTAGGGCAGGGACCCGCATCTGTCTCCACAATTACTCGGACTTCCTACTATCTGAGACGGCGGCTCTCCCCCGGCCGCCCGATCCGTCACACGACGTCGCCGTCCCGCCAGTCGAAGACCAGCGGCGCCCCCTGGTCCGGGAGGGCGAGAGCGCCCGCCGCGCGGACGAAGACGCCGCCCTCCTCCTCCGGGAGCCGGACGATCCCCTCGGGGCCCAGCACCGCGATCGGCCCGCCCCAGACCTGCCAGCCGCGCCCCCGGTAGAGGGCGGCGCCCTCGTCGGAGGCGGAGAGCGCGCCGAAGGCGTGGGTCGCGTCGATCACCCGCTCCAGGGCGTCCATCACGGCGCCGCCGAGGCCGCGCCGGCGCGCGTCGGCCCGGACGGCGACCCCCTCGACGTATCCGGTCCGGTACGAGCGTCCGCGGTGCAGCACCCGGCGCTGGACGACGGCCCCGTGCGCGACGAGCCCCGTCCCGTCCTCGATCCAGGCGTGGACGCCGCCGAGGGTGTGGTCCCAGTCCGCCGCGGAGAAGTCGCCGTCGAAGGCGGAGTCGAGCAGGGCGCGGACGGCCGTCAGCCGCTCGGCGCCGAGGGAATGGGTGGGCGCGGTCCTCACGGTCATCCGCCCACCCTGCCACCGGGCCCCCGGGGGCCGCACACGAATACCGTCCCGTGCCCGCACATCCATACCGTCCCGGGCCCGCACATGAATACCGCCCCCGACCCCGGTCTGGGGGGACCGGGGAGGGGGGCGGTGATCAGGGGCCGCTCACGCGGCGGGCGGGCGTCAGCCCATGTGCGGGTAGCCGTACTCGGTCGGCGGGACCAGCGTCTCCTTGATGGCGCGGGTCAGCGTCCAGCGCATCAGGTTCTGCGGGGCGCCGGCCTTGTCGTTGGTGCCCGAGGCACGGCCGCCGCCGAAGGGCTGCTGGCCGACGACGGCGCCGGTCGACTTGTCGTTGATGTAGAAGTTGCCCGCGGCGAAGCGGAGCTTCTCCATCGTGTGCGCGGCGGCGGCGCGGTCGTTGGAGATGACGGCGCCGGTGAGGGCGTAGTCCGAGACCGACTCCATCTGGGTCAGCATCTCGTCGTACTTCTCGTCCTCGTACACGTGGATCGCGAGGATCGGACCGAAGTACTCGGCCTTGAAGACCTCGTTCTCCGGGTCGGTGCACTCGATGACGGTCGGGCGGACGAAGTAGCCCTCCGCGTCGTCGTAGGTGCCGCCGGCGATGATCGTGCAGCTCGGGTCGGAGGCCGCGCGGTCGATCGCCGCCTTGTTCTTCGCGAACGAGCGGTCGTCGATGACGGCGCCGATGAAGTTCGACAGGTCGGTGACGTCACCCATCTTGATGCCGTCGACCTCGGCCGCGAACTCCTCCTTGAAGCCGTCGTTCCAGATGGAGGCCGGGACGTACGCACGCGAGGACGCGGAGCACTTCTGGCCCTGGAACTCGAAGGAGCCGCGGGTCAGCGCGGTCTTCAGGATCGCGCGGTCGGCGCTGGGGTGGGCGACGACGAAGTCCTTGCCGCCGGTCTCGCCGACGATCCGCGGGTACGAGCGGTACTTCTCGATGTTGTTGCCGACCGTCTTCCACAGGTGCTGGAAGGTCTTGGTCGAGCCGGTGAAGTGGATGCCGGCCAGGTCGCGGTGGTTCAGGGCCACCTCGGAGACGGCGATGCCGTCGCCGGTCACCAGGTTGATGACGCCCTTCGGCAGGCCGGCCTCCTCCAGGAGCTCCATGAGCAGCACGGCGGAGTGGGTCTGGGTCGGGGACGGCTTCCAGACCACCACGTTGCCCATGAGGGCGGGGGCGGTGGGCAGGTTGCCCGCGATGGCCGTGAAGTTGAACGGCGTGATCGCGTAGACGAAGCCCTCCAGCGGGCGGTGGTCCAGACGGTTCCACACACCCGGGGAGTTGGCCGGCGGCTGCTCGGCCAGGATCTGGCGGGCGTACGCGACGTTGAAGCGCCAGAAGTCGACGAGCTCGCACGGGGTGTCGATCTCGGCCTGCTGGGCGGTCTTCGACTGGCCGAGCATGGTGGAGGCGGCCAGCGTCTCGCGCCACGGGCCGGCGAGCAGCTCGGCGGCGCGCAGAATGATCGCGGCGCGGTCGTCGAAGGACATCGCGCGCCAGGCCGGGGCGGCGGCCAGGGCCGCGTCGATCGCGTCCTGGGCGTCGGCCTCGGTGGCGCCGCGGAAGGTGCCGATGACGGACTTGTGGTTGTGCGGCTGGACGACCTTGAACTCGTCGCCGCCGCCCATCCGCTTCACGCCGCCGATGGTCATCGGCAGCTCGCGCGGGTTGTCGGCCAGCTCCTTGAGAGCGGCCTCCAGACGGGCGCGCTCGGGCGAACCGGGGGCGTAGCCGTGCACCGGCTCGTTGACGGGAGTGGGGACCTGGGTCACAGCGTCCATGAGTCTCTGAACTCCTTCAAAGAGAGGTAGTGGGCTCAGCCCTTGGTGAGGATGGAGCGGACGAAGAAGAGGAGGTTGGCCGGCTTCTCCGCGAGGCGGCGCATGAAGTAGCCGTACCAGTCGGTGCCGTAGGCCGTGTAGACGCGCATGCGGTGGCCCTCGGCGGCGAGGCGGGTCTGCTCCTCGGAGCGGATGCCGTACAGCATCTGGAACTCGTACTCGTCCAGCTTGCGCCCGGCCCGGCGGGCCAGCTCCTGGGCGATCGAGATCAGGCGCGGGTCGTGCGAGCCGATCATCGGGTAGCCCTCGCCGTCCATCAGGATCTTCATGATCCGGACGTACGCCTTGTCGATCTCGGGCTTCTCCTGGATGGCGACCTCGGCGGGCTCCTTGTAGGCGCCCTTCACGATGCGCACCCGGGAGCCGTTGGCGGCGAGGCGGCGGGCGTCCTCCTCGGTGCGGAAGAGGTACGCCTGGATGACGCAGCCGGTCTGCGGGAAGTCCTTCCGCAGCTCGTCGTGGATGGCGAACATCGAGTCGAGGGTGGTGTGGTCCTCGGCGTCCAGGGTGACCGTGGTGCCGATCTCGGCGGCGGCCGCGACGACCGGGCGCACGTTGGCGAGCGCCAGCTCGTGCCCGTTCTCCAGGGACTGGCCGAACATCGACAGCTTGACGGACATCTCGGCGCGCTCGCCGAGGCCCAGCTCCTTGAGGCGGCCGATCAGCTCCAGGTAGGCGTCCCGGGCGGCGTACGACTGCTCGACGGTGGTGATGTCCTCGCCGACGACGTCGAGGGTGATCTCCAGGCCGCGGTCGGTCAGCTCCTGGACGATCGGCACGACGTCGCCGACGGTCTCGCCGGCGATGAAGCGCGCGACGACCTGCTTGGTCCCGGGCGCGGCCGACACGAGACGGCGCATCTTGTCGCTGCGCGACGCGGCGAGGATCACGGGACCCAGCACGGGGCACCTCCAAAGAGCAAGGGTAGAACGGGGCCGTTACCGGTCACAGGGGTACGAACCGGGAACAGCACGGAGAACCACCGTGAAACCTAGGGATCGCTCCGATCCTGCGCCATCTACAGGTGTCACGCATCCGTGAACACGCCCTCAGACATCTGTCTGAAAGGCCGGTCGGCGAGTGCGAGAATGGGGCCCGTGAAGGGCGATTACCAGGAGCTGGTGGACGAGATCTCGGCGCTGCTCGGCGCCCCGGCGACCCTGGAGAACCGCGACTTCGGGCTGATCGCCTTCGGAGCCCACGACAGCGACGACGACAGCGCCATGGACCCGGTCCGCACCCGCTCGATCCTGACCCGGAGGTCCACCCCGGCGGTCCGCGCCTGGTTCGAGGGCTTCGGCATCACCCGCGCGACCGGCCCCGTCCGCATCCCGGCCGCTCCGGACGCGGGCGTCTACCGCGACCGGATCTGCCTCCCCGTACACCATCGGGGTGTCGTCCTCGGCTACGTCTGGCTGCTGGACGCCGAGCCCGGCCCCTCGCACCAGCAGCTCACGGCCGCGATGGAGGTCGCCGCCCGGATCGGCGAGCTGCTCGCCGACGAGGAGCGGGCCGGCGCCGACCTCTCCCGCGAGCTGCGGGCCGCCCTCACGGCGGAGCGCGGCTGGCAGTACGACATGGCCGTCGCCGCCCTCCGTACGGCCCTCGGCCCGGACGCGGAGGGCCTGCACGCCCTGGTCTGCGTCGCCCCCTGGAGCGGCGAGGACTCCCCCTCCCCCCGTACGGTCCCCGGCGCCGCCGCCCTCTGCGCCCTCCCCTGGCGCGGCCCGGCCGGCCCGTACGCGGCCGCGGCCCCGGGAGCCGACCCGGCCTCCGGCGGCCCGGCCCGTGGCACCCGCCCCGCGTCCGCCGGCCCCGGCCCCGGGCACGCGACGGCGACCGGTCCCGGCGGCGCGTCCGCCGCCCCCGGCGCCGGCCCGCTGCGCGCGCTCGCCGTGCTGGTGCGGCTCCGGTCCGCCGACAACCTCTCCCCCGCCACCACCGCCGCCGAACGGCTGCGCGGACCCGCGGGACCGGCCGCCGTCGCCGGCGTCGCCGCCCCCCGCCGGGGTCTGGGCGACCTCGACCGGTGCTGGCACGAGGCGACCGCCGCCGCCCGGGCCGCGCACGCCCAGCCCCGGCTCGGCCCGCTCGCCCACTGGTCCGGGCTCGGCCCGTACCGGCTGCTCACCGCCCTCCCCCCGGCCGAGCCCGATCCCGCGGTACGGGCCCTGCTCGGACCCGCCCACACGGAACTGGCCCGCACGGCCGAGGTGTTCCTCGACCACGCGGGCCAGGCGGGCCGCGCGGCGGCGGCCCTAGGCATCCACCGGCAGACCCTCTACTACCGCCTCTCCCGCGTCGAACAGCTCACCGGCCTCGACCTGGACACCGGCGAGGACCGCCTCCTCCTCCACATGGCCCTGAAGACGGCCCGGCTCTGAGGTACCGGCTCTGATACACCGGCTCTGAGGGTCCGGCCGGTTCAGCCGGTCGGCCCGGCGTCCCGCAGCTCCCACCACCGGGCGTCCCACCGCCAGCACCCGGCGGAGTCCCGCATGGCCCAGGTGTGCGCGAGCCGGCCCTCGTCGTCGCCGAGGACGAGTTCGATGTGCCCGTTCCAGCGCGAGGTGCCGGCGAGGCGCGTGTAGGCGGCCGGCGGCGGCTCGGGGAAGGGGCCGGTGTACAGGCCGCCGGGCCGCAGGACGCAGCGGTCGCCGGCGAGGACGACCAGAGCCTCGTCCGGCAGCGGCACGACGGCGCGCACCGGGCCGTCCTCGTCCGGCTCCCGCCGCCACCGGCCCGTGGCGCCCCCGTGGCCGCGCCACACGGTGCCGGACCGGTCGACGGCGGCGAGACCGCCGCAGGCGACGCCCGGCCGCAGGGCCACCAGCTCCCCGTGGGTGCCCGGCACCGGCGCCCAGGGCGCCCACCCGTCGTCCTCCCGCCGCTCGCGCTGCCAGCCGACGCCGTCCCCATCGACCGCGTACAGCCGGTGCGCGGCCCACGGCGCCCCGGCCGCCGCGATGTCCGCCAGCGGGGCACCGCCGGGTGTCGGGACGGACTCCCACGCCGACCAGTCGTCGACCGGCACGAAGGTCTCCGGGTCCACGGACAGGGCCCGCTGCCACAGCCGCCCGTCGCGGTCGAGGAGCCACAGGTGCTGCCGGTACGCCTCCGGGGCGCCGGCCGCCAGGGCGGCGGCGGGCGCGGGCGCGTCCATGGGGTGCCACTTGCTCCAACCGGAGACGTTCCAGCCGTGGCACAGTCCGCGGGAGTCCGCCGCGAAGACCTCCAGGTGCGGGTCGCCGTAGGAGGCCACGGCGAACGCCGCGTGCGGCAGCGGGCGGGTGGGCGGGAGCGGCACCGTCCCGGCCAGGTCCCGCAGCCGGCGCGCGGCCGCCCGCGCGGTGGGCCGATCCGCGGGCTCGGCCGCGAGCAGCTGCCGCACCAGGCCGGCCGCGCGCGGATCCGTGCCGCGGGCGCCGAGCGCGTCCAGGAGCTCCCGGGCCAGCCGGGCCGCCTCCTCGGCGCGCGGCTCGGTGACGTGCGAGGGCAGACCTCCGAGCAGGCACTGGGCGAGGACGACGCCCAGGGCCCAGGCGTCGTCGGCCGGCCGCACCTCGCGGCGCCCTCCCTCGACCGCCGCCAGCCGCTGCGGCGACATGTAGGACGGGGTGCCGCCCAGGTCCCGGGCGACGGTCTCCCGCAGGGCCGTGGCCACGTTGAAGTCCGCGATCTTCCACAGGCCGCGGCAGCGCACGATGTTGCCGGGCTTCAGGTCCGCGTGCACCAGTCCCCGGCCGTGCACGTGCTCCAGCGCCTCCGCCACCCCCGCGAGCGCGGCGGCCGCGTCGTACGGCGGCAGCGGGCCCACGGCGTCCAGGTGGTGGCCGAGCGAGCGGTCGCCCAGCTCCATCACCTGCACCAGGCAGCCGGCGTACGGCCCTTCCGGGGCGATGAAGGCGTCCACGTACGCCACCGCGTGCGGGCAGCCCATCAGCCGTTCCTGGACCCGGATCTCGTCCAGGGCCCGGCGGCGCTGCTCCGCGTCGCCCCGGGCGTGGTAGATCTTCACCGCCCGGTGCTCGACGTGTCCGTCCATGTCCGGCCGCACCCGGCGGGCCGGCAGCACCCGCGCGAAGTGCCCGCTGCCGAGCGGCGCGGTGTCGTCGACGAGCCAGTCCCCCACCCGTGTCTCCGCCATTCCCGGAGTGTACGAGCGCACCGCGCCGGCCGGGGCGGGATCGCGGGCACAGCACCGCACCCGGCCGCCGGACGGCCCCTGAGGGGCGGTCGTCCGGGGACCGGGTGCGGAGGGAGGCCGTGCGGGCGGGGCGTCAGATCAGGTTGACCGAGCGGGCCGAGGTGGCGCCGATCTCCGTGGAGATCTCCGCGATGACGGCCGCCGGGACGGTGTCGTCGACGGTGAGCACGACGAGCGCCTCGCCGCCCTCCTCCGTACGGGAGACCTGCATGCCCGCGATGTTCAGACCGGCCTCGCCGAGGATCCGGCCGACGGTGCCGACGACGCCGGGACGGTCCTCGTACCGCAGGACGACCATGTGGTCGGCGAGGGCGAGGTCCACGTCGTAGTCGCCGACGGCGACGATCTTCTGGAGGTGCTTGGGGCCGGCCAGGGTGCCGGAGACCGACACCTCCTCGCCGCTGGAGAGCGTGCCGCGCACGGTGACCATGTTGCGGTGGTCGGGCGACTCGGAGCTGGTGGTGAGGCGGACCTCGACACCGCGCTCCTGGGCGAAGAGCGGGGCGTTGACGTACGACACCGTCTCGTCGACGACGTCCTCGAACACGCCCTTGAGCGCGGAGAGTTCGAGCACCTTGACGTCGTGCTGGGTGATCTCGCCGTACACCTCGACGTCGAGGCGGGCCGCGACCTCGCCCGAGAGGGCGGTGAAGATGCGGCCGAGCTTCTCGGCGAGCGGCAGACCCGGCTTCACGTCCTCGGCGATGACACCGCCCTGGACGTTGACCGCGTCCGGGACCAGCTCGCCGGCGAGCGCGAGGCGCACCGACTTGGCGACGGCGATGCCGGCCTTCTCCTGCGCCTCGTCGGTGGAGGCGCCGAGGTGCGGGGTGCAGACGACCTGGTCGAGCTCGAAGAGCGGGGAGTCCGTGCAGGGCTCCTTCGCGTACACGTCGAGGCCGGCGCCGGCGACCCGGCCCTCCTTGATGGCCGAGTACAGCGCGGCCTCGTCGACGATCCCGCCGCGGGCGGCGTTGACGATGCGGACGCTCGGCTTGACCTTGTGCAGCGCCTCGTCACCGATGAGACCGACGGTCTCGGGGGTCTTCGGCAGGTGGACGGTGATGAAGTCGGCGACCTCCAGGAGCTCGTCCAGGGCCAGCAGCTTCACCCCCATCTGGGCGGCGCGGGCCGGCTGCACGTAGGGGTCGTACGCGACGATCTTCATGCCGAAGGCGGACATCCGCTGGGCGACGAGGACGCCGATGCGGCCGAGGCCGACGACGCCGAGGGTCTTCTCGCTGAGCTCGACGCCGGTGTACTTGGAGCGCTTCCACTCGCCGTTCTTCAGCGCCGTGTTGGCCTGCGGGATGTTGCGCGCGGTGGCGACGAGCAGACCGCACGCGAGCTCGGCCGCGGTGACGATGTTGGAGGTCGGGGCGTTCACGACCATCACGCCGGCCTTGGTGGCGGCGGACACGTCCACGTTGTCCAGGCCGACGCCGGCGCGGGCGACGACCCGCAGCTTCTTGGCGGCGGCGATGGCCTCCGCGTCGACCTTGGTGGCCGAGCGGACGAGGATGGCGTCGACGTCGGCGATCGCGGGGAGCAGCTGGGCGCGGTCGGCGCCGTCGCAGTGCCGGATCTCGAAGTCAGGGCCCAGGGCGTCGACGGTGGCGGGCGACAGCTCTTCAGCGATGAGTACGACAGGTTTCGAGCTCACGTGAGTCCTCACAGAGGCAGTGCGGACGGCCGTCCCGACGGCCGCAGGCGGTGGAGGGGGCTTGCCGCGTGGAAGCGCACGACGCTGTGGGCCAGACGCGATGTTGTTGAGCAGTGTAGTGCCGCATCGGCGCACGTCGTACGCCTCGTTGGAAGGATCACCCGTCCGTGGTTGGACGGGGTGTCCAAGGATGCGGCACGGGGCCGGACAGCGTGTCCGGCCCCGTGCCGAGGGGCTTACGCCTCCTCGTCGTTCACCCAGCTCATGAGCTTGCGCAGCTCCTTGCCGGTGGTCTCCAGGAGGTGCTTCTCGTCCTGGGTCTTGTACTCGTTGTACTTCTTCAGACCGCCGTGGTACTCGTCCATCCAGTTCTTGGCGAAGGTGCCGTCCTGGATCTCGGTGAGGACCTTCTTCATCTCGGCCTTGGTGTCGGCGGTGATGACGCGGGGGCCGGTGATGTAGTCGCCCCACTCGGCGGTCTCGGAGACGGACCAGCGCATCTTCTCCAGGCCGCCCTCGTACATGAGGTCGACGATGAGCTTCAGCTCGTGCAGGCACTCGAAGTAGGCGATCTCCGGCTGGTAGCCCGCCTCGACCAGGGTCTCGAAACCGGCCTTGACGAGCGCGGAGGCGCCACCGCAGAGGACGGCCTGCTCGCCGAAGAGGTCGGTCTCGGTCTCCTCGGTGAAGGTGGTCTTGATGACGCCGGCGCGGGTGCCGCCGATCGCCTTGGCGTAGGAGAGGGCGAGCGCGAAGGCGTTGCCGGTCGCGTCCTGCTCGACGGCGGCGATCGCGGGGACGCCGCGGCCCTCCTCGTACTGACGGCGGACCAGGTGGCCCGGGCCCTTCGGGGCGACCAGCGCGACGTCGACGCCGGCCGGGGGCTTGATGAAGCCGAAGCGGACGTTGAAGCCGTGGGCGAAGAACAGCGCGTCGCCGTCCTTCAGGTTCGGGGCGATGGACTCCTCGTAGACCTTGGCCTGGATCGGGTCCGGGATCAGGATCATGATGAGGTCGGCCTCGGCCGCCGCCTCGGCGGGGGTGACCACGCGCAGGCCCTGCTCCTCGGCCTTGGCCTTGGACTTCGAGCCCTCGTGCAGACCGACGCGGACGTCGACACCCGAGTCGCGGAGCGACAGCGCGTGGGCGTGGCCCTGGCTGCCGTAACCGATCACCGCGACCTTGCGGCCCTGGATGATCGAGAGGTCGGCGTCGGCGTCGTAGAACAGCTCGGCCACTGGAAATCTCCTTGAGGTGCTGGTGTTGCGTCCCACCGTACGGCGGGGAGCGGAAGGAAGGTTGAGGGGTCTCGTCAGGCGGACCGCCGGATGGACCGGCGGTCAGCCCCCGTGGACGGTGCGGAGCGTCACGCGCTGCGGTCGAGTGCCCGCAGGGACCGGTCCGTGATGGACCGGGCGCCACGCCCTATGGCGATGGTGCCCGACTGGACGAGCTCCTTGATGCCGAACTGCTCCAGCATCTTGAGCATGGCGTCCAGTTTGTCGCTCGAACCGGTGGCCTCGATGGTGACGGCCTCGGGCGAGACGTCGACGGTCTTGGCGCGGAACAGCTTGACGATCTCGACGATCTGGGAGCGGGTCTCGTTGTCGGCGCGGACCTTCACCAGGACGAGCTCGCGCTGGATCGCGGCGCTGGGCTCGAGTTCGACGATCTTCAGGACGTTGACCAGCTTGTTGAGCTGCTTGGTCACCTGCTCCAGGGGCAGGGACTCGACGTTGACCACGATGGTGATGCGGCTGATGTCGGGGTGCTCGGTGACGCCGACGGCGAGGGAGTCGATGTTGAAGCCGCGGCGGGAGAACAGGGCGGCGATCCGGGCGAGGATGCCGGGCGTGTTCTCGACGAGGACGGAGAGCGTGTGCTTGGTCATGGTGTGTGGTCTCTTCCCTGTGGCTCTTCGCTGCTCAGTCGTCTTCGCCGTCGCCGAAGTCGGGGCGGACACCCCGCGCGGCCATGACCTCGTCGTTGGAGGTGCCGGCGGCGACCATCGGCCAGACCTGGGCGTCCTCGTGGACGATGAAGTCGATGACGACCGGCCGGTCGTTGATCGCGTTGGCCTCGGCGATGACCTTGTCGAGGTCGTCCGGGGACTCGCAGCGCAGGGCGACGCAGCCCATGGCCTCGGACAGCTTCACGAAGTCCGGGACGCGGGTGCCCTTGGCCTCCGGGTTGATGTCGTCCGGACCGGAGTGCAGGACGGTGTTGGAGTAGCGCTGGTTGTAGAAGAGGGTCTGCCACTGGCGGACCATCCCGAGGGCGCCGTTGTTGATGATGGCGACCTTGATCGGGATGTTGTTCAGGGCGCAGGTGGTGAGCTCCTGGTTGGTCATCTGGAAGCAGCCGTCGCCGTCGATGGCCCAGACCGTGCGCTCGGGCATGCCGGCCTTGGCGCCCATGGCGGCCGGGACGGCGTAGCCCATGGTTCCGGCGCCGCCGGAGTTCAGCCAGGTGGCCGGCTTCTCGTAGTCGATGAAGTGGGCGGCCCACATCTGGTGCTGCCCGACGCCCGCGGCGTAGATCGTGTCCTCGGGGGCGAGCTGGCCGAGGCGCTGGATGACCTGCTGCGGGGAGAGGCTGCCGTCCTCGGGCATGTCGTAGCCGAGCGGGTAGGTCTCGCGCCAGCGGTTCAGGTCGGCCCACCAGGCGGTGTAGTCGCCCTTGTTGCCCTCGGTGTGCTCGGCCTGGACGGCCTGGACCAGGTCGGCGATGACCTCGCGGGCGTCACCGACGATCGGGACGTCGGCGGCGCGGTTCTTGCCGATCTCGGCCGGGTCGATGTCCGCGTGGACGATCTTGGCGTACGGGGCGAAGCTGTCCAGCTTGCCGGTGACGCGGTCGTCGAAGCGGGCGCCGAGGGCGACGATCAGGTCGGCCTTCTGGAGCGCGGTGACGGCGGTGACGGCGCCGTGCATGCCGGGCATGCCGACGTGCAGCGGGTGGCTGTCGGGGAAGGCGCCGAGGGCCATCAGGGTGGTGGTGACCGGGGCGCCGGTCAGCTCGGCCAGGACCTTCAGCTCGGCCGTGGCGCCGGACTTGATGACACCGCCGCCGACGTACAGGACCGGGCGCTTCGCGGCGGAGATCAGCTTCGCGGCCTCGCGGATCTGCTTGGCGTGCGGCTTGGTCACCGGGCGGTAGCCGGGCAGGTCGGTCTGCGGCGGCCAGGAGAAGGTGGTCTTCGCCTGGAGGGCGTCCTTGGCGATGTCGACCAGGACCGGGCCCGGGCGGCCGGTGGAGGCGATGTGGAACGCCTCGGCGATGGTCCGCGGGATGTCGTCGGCCTTGGTGACCAGGAAGTTGTGCTTGGTGATCGGCATCGTGATGCCGCAGATGTCCGCCTCCTGGAAGGCGTCCGTGCCGATGGCCTTGGAGGCGACCTGGCCGGTGATCGCGACCAGCGGGACGGAGTCCATGTGCGCGTCGGCGATCGGGGTGACCAGGTTGGTCGCGCCGGGACCACTGGTCACCATGCAGACGCCGACCTTGCCGGTGGCCTGGGCGTAGCCGGTGGCGGCGTGGCCCGCGCCCTGCTCGTGGCGGACCAGGATGTGCCGGACCCGGGTGGAGTCCATCAGCGGGTCGTACGCCGGGAGGATGCAGCCTCCGGGGAGGCCGAAGACGGTGTCCGCGCCCACCTCTTCGAGAGAGCGGATGAGGGACTGCGCGCCCGTGACGTGCTCGACGGTGGTGGCGGGCGTCGCGCCGCCGCGGGGCCGCGGCTGCGGATGGTGCCCGGTGGCCTGCTCGGTCATCAGCATCTCTTCTCGAAGCAGAGGGTTTTTGCGGGGTGTTTTACGAGGTTTTGCGTCGACTTGGGAGAGACCCAGTGCAACAAAAAACCCCTCGTGCCGGAAGGCAAGCGAGGGGAGCGCGTCGGGTGGTTCTCAGCGGGCCTGCGGGGGCCCGGCCTCAGCCGACGCGCTGTCCAAGTACGAGAATTCGGGTGCGCATGGCACTGACCCTCCCTCTCGGGCCGCGCCACTGTCAAGTGGGTGGGACGCGCGTCTCATCATGTGAGCGGATCGGGGGACGGTTTCCGCCGTGCCTCCCGGCCCGTCCCGGCGGGTACGGAGACGGTCCCGGGCAGCGGGAAGTCACCCCGGACGAGGGCCCGCCGCAGCCGGTACTCGTCGAGCGGGCCCGAGAAGGCCATCCCCTGCGCGTGGCGGCAGCCCATCGCCCGCAGGGCCAGCGCCTGCTCGGGGACGTCGACGCCCTCGGCGACGGTCTGCATGCCCAGCTCCCCGGCGATGCGGAGCACCCCGCTGGTGATCTTGCGGAGCCGGGCGGACTCGACCACGCCCTCGACGAGTCCTCTGTCCAGTTTCAGTATGTCGATCGGGAGCCGTCTGAGGGCGTGGACGGCCACGTGTCCGCTGCCGAATCCGTCCAGGGCGATCCGTACGCCGAGCCGGCGCAGCGCGACCAGGCGCTGCTCCAGCTCGTCGAGGGGGATCCGGTGGTCGGTGTCGGCCAGCTCGATCACGAGGGAGCCGGAGGGCAGCCCGTGCCGGGCGAGGAGCGCCTCGACGGTGCCGAGCGGGACCGAGCGGTCGAGGAGGCGGCGGGCGGCGAGCCGGATGGTCACCGGGGTGCGGTGGCCGCTGCCGGCCCGCTCGGCGGCCTGCTCGACCGCCTCCTCCAGGAGCCAGCGGCCCAGCTCGGCGGTGCGCTCGCCGTCGTCGGTGACCCGCAGGTACTCCGCCGGGGTGAAGAGGATGCCCTGGGCGGAGCGCCAGCGGGCCTGCGCGCTGACGCCGGAGATCCGGCCGGTGGCGAGGTCGACGACCGGCTGGTGGAGCAGGGCGAACTCTCCGTCGTGGAGCGCGCTGCGCAGCCGGGCGGCGAGTTCGGTGCGCCGGACGACCTCGGCCTGCATCTGGGGCACGTACAGCTCGACCCGGTCCTTGCCGCCGGCCTTGGCCCGGTACATGGCGAGGTCGGCGTTGCGCAGCAGGTCGCCGGCGCCGATGCCGGGCTCGGCGAAGGCGACGCCGATGGAGGCGGCGACCCTGACCTCGGTGCCGCCGTCGACGTGGTAGGGGCGGGAGAGGGTCTGCCGGAGCCGGTCGGCGATCTCCTGGACCTGGCTCTCGCGGGCGGACCGGTCGTGCACACCGTCGCCGAGGATGAGGGCGGCGAACTCGTCGCCGCCGAGCCGGGCGGCGGTGTCCCCGGAGCGTACGGCCTCCTGGAGGCGGCGGCCGGCCTGCACCAGGAGGTCGTCCCCCGCCTGGTGGCCGAGCCGGTCGTTGACCGCCTTGAAGCCGTCGAGGTCGATGAAGAGGACGGCGGTGCCGGCGTCCGAGGAGCGGCGGCCGCCGAGCGCCTGTCCGACCCGGCGGGTGAAGAGCGCGCGGTTGGGCAGGTCGGTGAGCGGGTCGTGCTCGGCGTTGTGCTGCAACTGGGCCTGGAGCCGGACCCGTTCGGTGACGTCGCGGCTGTTGAAGATCAGGCCGCCCTGGTGCCGGTTGACGGTGGACTCGACGTTGAGCCAGTCGCCGTCCCCTGAGCGGAAGCGGCACTCGATCCGGGTGGTGGGCTCCTCGGCGGGCGACGCGGCGAGGAAGCGGCGCACCTCGTGGACGACCGCCCCGAGGTCCTCGGGGTGGATCAGCGAGGCCAGTTCGGATCCGACCAGTTCCTCGGCGTCCCGTCCGTACACCCCGCTGGCGGCGGGGCTGACGTACCGCAGGACCCCGCTGGGCGCGGCGATCATGATGACGTCGCTGGAGCCCTGCACGAGCGACCTGAAGTGGTTCTCCTTCTGCGCCAGTTCGTGGGTGAGGGCGATGTTGTCGATGAGCATGATGCCCTGGCGGACGACGAGCGCGAGGACGACGGCGCAGCCGGTGAGGACGACCACGCGGTCGATCCGGCGGCCCTCGACCACGTTGTAGAGGATGCCGAGGGTGCAGACGGCGGCGGCGAGGTACGGGGTGAGGGCGGCGAGCGAGCCGGCGATGGGCCGGCTGGGCACCCCCGGCCCCCGGACGGGGGCGGTCTCCGGCGGGCGGCGGACGCCCCAGGGGGCGTAGGCGAGCAGCAGGGAGCCGGCGAACCAGCCGGCGTCGAGCAGCTGGCCCGAGACGTAGTTGGCGCGCAGCAGCGGCGAGGTGAAGAGGGCGTCGCAGAGCACGGTGAGGGCGAGCGCGGCGATGGCGGTGTTGACTGCCGAGCGGTTGGCCTGGGAGCGCCGGAAGTGGAGCGCGAGGACCATGCTGACGAGCACGATGTCGAGCAGCGGGTACGCGAGCGACAGCGCGGCCTGGGCCACGGACTCGCCCTGGAAGTGGGCGGTGTGGGCGAGGGCGAGGCTCCAGGAGAGGGTCAGCAGGGACCCGGCGATGAGCCAGGCGTCGAGCCCCAGGCAGACCCAGCCGGCCCGGGTGACGGGCTTCTTGGCGAGGACGAGGAGGCCGACGATGGCGGGCGGGGCGAAGAGTAAGAAGAACAGGTCGGCGACGGAGGACTCGGGGACCTCCTGGTCGAGCACGACCTCGTACCAGCCCCAGACGGCGTTCCCCGCGCCGGCCATGAAGGACGAGAAGGCGAAGAGGAGCCAGGCGGGCCGGGTGCCGCCGCGCTCGGTCCTGGCGTAGAGGAAGCAGGAGAAGGCGGCGGTGAGGGCCGCGGCGCTGAGCCCGAAGTCGCCCATGAAGAGGGCGAGCCGGGGCGAGCCCCAGCCGAGGGCGGCGCCGGTGGTGTAGCCGGCGCAGACGAGGCCGAGGGCGATCTGGGCGAGGAGCGAGCCGGCCCAGGAGGCCGGCCGCTCCGGCCCGGGCACGGCCTGTCCGGGGGCGGTCTGTCCGGGCGCGGCCTGTCCGGGGCCTGCGGGCGCGGTTCCGCGCCGCATGACGGCGGTCGCGCCGGGGCCGGTCACCGGGTGGTCCTCTCGTCCCTCTCCGTGCCCGAAGCCGCCGCCCCCTCCGTCCCCCCCGCCGAAGGCGTGCGGGACGCCGTCGCGCGGGGCGACGGCCCGACGGCCGCCGCCGGCCTCCCCGCCGCGCGGGGCGGGGAGGCCGGAACGTACGGGCGCAGCGCCCCGCGCGCCGGAGGCGCGGGCGTACGGCTCCCTGACGGCGGCACGAAGGCGCGCCGGGTGGGGTGCGGCGGGGTCGGATGAGGCCGGGCCGAGTGAGACCAGACCGGGTGAGGCGGTGCCAGGTGAGGCCGGGCCTGTCGAGGCGGGGCCGGATGCGGCCGGGCCTGGCGAGGCGGGGCCGGATGAGGCCGGGCCTGGCAAGGCGGGGCCGGGTGAGGCGGGGCCGGGTGGGGACGGTTCGCGGGCCGGGACGGGGCCTGCCTGCTGCGGCGCCTCGGTGCCGCGGTGGGGCAGGTCCGGGGCGTCGGTGTGCGGCGGTGCCTCGTCGATGCGTTCCGCGCGGTGGGGCGCGGCCTGGTCCGGCACCGGACGTACGAGACCGGCAGCGAGGCGCGGGAGGTCGGCCGACGGCGTCGCCGCGCGGGACCGTCGGTCCTCCGGCCGTGCTTCACCGGTCGCCCCCCTCGGATTCTGATGGCCCGTCACTTCGCTCCCCAGCGTCAGCCCGTACACGACGCAGTCCCCCGATCCGGGACGATACACCAGAACCGTCACTCAGGGACAGGGGTGCAGTACTCTCCGTGACGGCCAGGGGGCTTGCGGGCGGCGCGCGAGGGGGCGCGCACCGCCCGGCGGCGTCAGGTGGTGCGGAGCACGTTCGCGAGCTCCTCCCCGGCCGCGAACCGTCCGACCTGTCCCGCGATCAGCCGCTTCGCCCTCGGCATGAACGCCGAGGTGGATCCGCCGACATGAGGGGTGACGAGAACACCGGGAGCGTGCCACAGCGGGTGCCCGGCCGGCAGCGGTTCCGGGTCGGTGACGTCCAGGGCCGCCGTGATCCGCCCGCTCTCCACCTCCTTCAGCAGGGCGTTCGTGTCGACCACCGGTCCGCGGGCGACGTTGACGAGCAGCGCCCCGTCCTTCATCCGGGCGAGGAAGCCCGCGTCGGCGAGGTGCGTGGTCTCCGGGGTGAGCGGGGTGGAGAGCACCACCACGTCGGCCTCGGGGAGCAGGGCGGGCAGGTCGGCCAGGGCGTGCACGGGGCCGCGGGCCGTGGTGCGCGCGGAGCGCGCGACGCGCGCCACCCGCGCGCATTCGAAGGGCGCGAGCCGGTCCTCGATCGCCGAGCCGATCGATCCGTACCCGACGATCAGGACGGACTTGTCGGCGAGCGCCGGGTAGAAGCCGTCGCGCCACTCCTCGGCGTCCTGGCCGCGCACGAAGCGGGGGATGCCGCGCAGGGAGGCGAGGATCAGGGCGAGGGTGAGTTCGGCGGTGCTGGCCTCGTGGACGCCCTTGGCGTTGCAGACCGAGACGCCGGGGCCGAGCGAGCCGAGCCCGGGCACGACGTGGTCGATGCCCGCGGAGAGGGTCTGGACGACGCGCAGCGAGGTCATCGCGGCCAGCGGTCGTACCGCGACCGCGGAGCCCTTCATGTACGGGACGACGTAGAACGCGCAGTCGGCGGGATCGGCCGGGAAATCGGCTCCGCCGTCCCAGAAACGGTAGTTCAGCCCCGACGCGCCCGGGTCGGGCAGCCCGGCGATCTCGTCGGCGGGGATCGGAAGCCACACGTCAGCGGTGGTGGGTGCGAGTGTCATGACCGGGAGGCTATGCGAAGAATCCCGCGCGCCATTGGTTACTTTGGGGGGCGGCACAGGGAGGGGTAGCGGCACGTGGAGCGCAGGACTATCGGGGCGACGGCGCTCGACGTGGGGGCTGTCGGCCTCGGCTGCATGCCGATGAACTGGGCCTACGGCCGGTCGGAGCAGCGGGGGGACCGCTCGCTGCGGGCCGTGCACGCGGCGCTGGACGCCGGGGTGAGCCTGCTCGACACCGCCGACATGTACGGCCCGTTCACCAACGAGCTGCTGCTGGGGCGGGTGCTGAAGGAGCGCCGGGCGGACGTCTTCGTGTCGACGAAGTGCGGACTCCTCGTCGGCGACGGGCACGTGGTCGCCAACGGGCGTCCGGAGTACGTGCGCCGGGCCTGTGACGCCTCCCTGCGGCGCCTCCAGACCGACGTCCTCGACCTGTATCTGCTGCACCGCGCCGACCCGGAGGTGCCGGTGGAGGAGACCTGGGGCGCGATGGCGGGCCTCGTGGCGGCGGGCAAGGTCCGGGCGCTCGGGATGAGCGCGGTCGGGGTGCGGCGGACCCGGCGTTCGCGGACCGGCGATCTGTACGAGGGAACGATCCGTCAGCTGGCCCGGGTGCAGCAGGAGTTCCCGGTGGCGGCGGTCCAGGCCGAGCTGTCGGCGTGGGCGCCGGAGGCCCTGGCGCGGCTGCTGCCCTGGTGCGCGGCGCGCGGGGTCGGGCTGCTGGCGGCGATGCCGCTGGGCAGCGGTTTCCTGACCGGGACGCTGACGCCGGGGGGCGGTTTCGAGCCGGACGACCCGCGGGCCCGGCATCCGCGGTTCACGGCCGAGATGATGGCGGCGAACCAGCCGCTGGTGGCCGGGTTGCGGCGGGTGGCGGCGCGGCACGGCGAGGGGGTGACCGCGGCGCAGGTGGCGCTGGCGTGGGTGCTCGCCCAGGGCCGGCACGTGGTGCCGGTGCCGGGGACGAAGCGCGAGCGGTGGGCGGTGGAGAACGCCGGGGCGGCGGGGCTGCGGCTCACCGACGGCGACCTGGCCGAGCTCGCGGCGCTGCCCGCTCCCCGGGAGTCCTGGGACCAGCGGGACTGACCCCGCTCTGACCTGCGGTTTCGGGGAAGATCCCAGAAAGTCGGCCGGAGGCGGGAACGTGATCGGCGCGAGCGGTGTATCAAAGGTGGAAGGGATGCCGCTCGACCTCTCGAACCGTCGAAGGGACACCGGATCATGAGCCGTCCTGCTGTATTGAGGGCCCTGGGGGCCCTCACCGCGCTGGTGTTCGCGGCGGGCTGTTCCTCGGGCGGTGACGCCGGCTCCCGGGGCACCTCGCCGCCGGGTTCGCCCCCAACTTCCTCGGCCGGCTCCCCCACCGGCTCCCCCACCGGCTCCGCGCCCGCGAGCCCCGCGGCTGAGGGGCGGGTGACGGTGGCGGGGACGCTCACCGAGGGGCTGCGGTCGCCGTGGGGGCTCGCCGCGCTGCCGGGCGGTGACCTGCTGGTCTCCTCGCGGGACGAGCGGACCGTCACACGGGTGGACGGGCGGAGCGGGGCGCAGACCCCGCTGGGCGAGGTGCCCGGGGTGGTGCCGGGCGGCGAGGGCGGGCTGATGGGCCTCGCGGTGCGGGACGGGTGGGTGTACGCCTACCTGACCGCCGAGTCGGACAACCGGATCGTGCGGATGCGGTACGGCGGCGGGGCCGGCGACCGGCTGGGCGCGCCGGAGCCGGTGCTCACGGGCATCCCCAAGGGCACGGTCCACAACGGCGGCCGGATCGCCTTCGGACCGGACGGGATGCTGTACGCGGGGACGGGCGAGACGGGAGAGACGGGGCTCGCGCAGGACCGGGAGTCACTGGGCGGGAAGATCCTGCGGATGACGCCGGAGGGGAAGCCGGCGCCGGGCAATCCCTTCGCGGGTTCGGTGGTGTATTCGTACGGCCACCGGAACGTGCAGGGGATCGCGTGGGACGACCAGGGGCGGCTGTGGGCGGCCGAGTTCGGGCAGAACACCTGGGACGAGCTGAACCTGGTCGAGCCGGGGAAGAACTACGGCTGGCCTGAGGCGGAGGGGCAGGCGGGCGAGGCGCGGTTCGTCGACCCGGTGGCGCAGTGGCCGACCTCCGAGGCGTCGCCGAGCGGCATCGCGTATGCCCGGGGCGCGGTGTGGATGGCGGGGCTGCGGGGCGAGCGGCTGTGGCGGATCCCGCTGTCGGGCGCGGAGCGCTCCGGGGAGCCGGAGGCGTTCCTGGCCGGGGAGCACGGGCGGCTGCGGACGGTCCTCGCGGACGGCGCCGGGCGGCTGTGGCTGGTGACGAGCGAGACCGACGGCCGGGGCACGCCGGGGTCGGGGGACGACCGGATCCTGCGGCTCGACGTGAGATGACGGCCCCGGCCCGGTGCGGCTCCCGGCCGGGCGTGGGGCGGGGTCAGCGGGGGGTGTCGAGGAAGTGCAGGCGGTGGGCCATCGCGGCGGCCTCCCCGCGGCCGGAGACGCCGAGCTTGGCGAGGATGTTGGAGACGTGGACGCTGGCGGTCTTCGGTGAGATGAACAGCTCCTCGGCGATCTGCCGGTTGGTGCGGCCGGCCGCGACCAGGCGCAGGACGTCCTGTTCGCGGGGGGTCAGTCCGAAGGCGTCGGCGTGCGGCTCGGGCTCCGGGGCCGCGGCGGCCGGGTCGGCGGTGAGGGGGATCCGGGCGCGGGCGGCGAGCAGTTCGACGTCCTCGCGGAGCGGGCGGGCGCCGAGGGCGACGGCGGTGGCGTGGGCCTGCCGGAGCAGGGCCGTGGCCTCCTCGCGCCGGCCGCCCTCGGTGAGGAGGGCGTCGGCGAGCCGGTGGCGGGCGCGGGCCAGCGGGTAGGGCTGGTCGAGCGGGGTCCACGCCTCGACGGTCTCGGTCCAGCGGGCGGCGGTCTCGCGGCCCTCGGCGCGGGCCAGTTCCTCGGAGACCTGGGCCGCGTGGGCGGCCCAGACGGGGGCGGGGGCGGCGAGGGCGCGGACACAGCGACGGACGGCGGCCAGGGCCTCGGCGCGGCCCTCCTCTGCGGCGGGCAGGCCGCGGCTGTCGGCCTCGGCGGTGACGGCGGCGAGGACGAGCGGCCAGCCGTAGCGGTGGGTGCCGGGCGGGAAGCCGCTCTCGGCGGCGGCGGCGAGCCGGGCGCGGACGTCGGCGAGGCGGCCTTCGGCGGCGGCCGCGGCGAGGTCGATGCCGGCCAGCGGGAGGGTGTACTGCGGGATCGGGTCGCGGGTGCCGTAGACGGCGCGGGCCTCGTCGAGGTGGCGGGCGGCGGTGGCGGTCTCGCCGCGGGCGACGGCGATCTGGGCGAGCCGGAGGTGGGCGGAGCCGCGGGGCTTGGTGCTGGTGGCGGAGGAGAGGAGGCGTTCGGCCTCGGCGCGGGCCTCGTCCCAGCGGCCGAGGGAGAAGAGGGACTCGGCCCTGTTGCCGCGGATCCAGCTGCAGGACTCGACCAGGCCGCGGGCGCGGGTGAGTTCGAGGCCGGCGTCGGAGAGAGCGACGGCCTCGGCCGAGCGGCCGAGGGATTCCAGGGCGGAGACGAGGTTGATGTGGGCGCGGGCGGCTTCGTGGAACTGGCCGAGGGCGGTGGTGCGTTCGCGGACCGCGTGCATCTCGGCGAGGCCGGCCTCGCGTTCGCCGGCGGCGACCATGATGGTGCCGAGGGTGAGGCGGGCGTTGAGTTCGGTGGCCTCGGCCTTGACCAGGCGGGCGTACTCGACGGCGCGTTCGGCGGCGGCGAGGGAGTCGGGGCCGGGGTTGCGGAGCATGCCCCAGCCCGCGGCTCCGGCGAGGACGGTGGCGTGGACGGCGGACGGCGGCAGGCCCTTGACGAGCTCCTGGGCGCGGGAGATCTCGGCCCAGCCGTCGCCGCGGCCGAGGTTGGACTGGAGCCGGGCCTTCTCGGCCCAGAACCAGGCGGCGCGCAGCGGGTCGTGGTCCTCGTCGCCGTCGAGGAGGCGGAGCGCCGTCTTGCCGATCTTGAGGGCGCGTTCGCGTTCGCCGCAGAGACGGGCGGCGACGGCGGCCTCGGCGAGCAGGTCGAGGTGGCGCAGCGGGGTGGTCTCGGGGTCGCAGCCGCAGGGCGGGTAGGACTCGGCGTAGTCCATGGGGCGCAGGCCGGCGCGGACCTCGGCGGGGGCCTCGTCCCAGAGCTCCATGGCCCGTTCGAGGAGGCGGAGCTGTTCGGCGTAGGCGTGGCGCTTGCGGGTGGCGACCGAGGCGTCGAGGACGGCGGGGAGGGCCTTGGCGGGGTCGTGGGCGTGGTACCAGTACGTGGCCAGGCGGGTGGCCCGCTCGTCGGGGCGGACGAGGCCGGGGTCGGCCTCCAGGGCTTCGGCGTAGCGCCGGTTCAGGCGGGAGCGTTCGCCGGGGAGCAGATCGTCGCTGACGGCCTCGCGGACCAGGGAGTGACGGAAGCGGTAGCCGTCGCCGTCGGGGACGGCGAGGAGGAGGTTGGCGCCGACGGCGGCGCGCAGGGCCGCGATGAGGTCGTCCTCGGCGAGGCGGGAGACGGCGGCGAGCAGCCCGTGCTCGACGGTGGAGCCGCCTTCGGCGATGATCCGGGCGACCCGCTGGGCGTCCTCGGGGAGGGCCTCGACGCGGACCAGGAGCAGGTCGCGGAGGGAGTCGCTGAGCGGGGCGATGCCCTCGCCGCAGGTCTGGGAGGCGATGAGCTCCTCGACGAAGAAGGCGTTGCCGTCGGAGCGGTCGAAGATCTCGTCGACGAGGCCGGGGGCGGGTTCGGCGGCGAGGATGCCGGTGAGCTGGCGGTGCACCTCGGTGCGGGTGAAGCGGGAGAGCTCGATGCGGCGGATGGTCCGCATCCGGTCGAGCTCGGCGAGGAGGGGGCGGAGCGGGTGGCGGCGGTGGATGTCGTCGGCGCGGTAGGTGGCGACGACGACGATCCGGCCCCGGCGCAGGGTGCGCAGCAGATAGGTGAGGAGGTGGCGGGTGGAGGTGTCGGCCCAGTGGAGGTCTTCGAGGACGAGGACGAGGGTGCGGTCGGCCGCGAGCCGTTCCAGCAGGCGGACGGTGAGCTCGAAGAGGCGGGCGGTGGCGTCCTCGTCGCCGGAGTCGGCGCCTCCGGGGTCGCCGAGCTCGGGGAGGAGGCGGGCGAGTTCGCCCTCGTGGCCGTCGGCGGCGGCGGAGAGCTCCTCGGGAAGGTGGCGGCGCAGGGTGCGCAGGGCGGTGGAGAAGGGGGCGAAGGGGAGTCCGTCGGCGCCGAGCTCCACGCAGCCGCCGAGGGCGACGACGGCTCCCGCGGCGCAGGCGGCGTCGCGGAACTCCTCGACGAGCCGGGTCTTGCCGACCCCGGCCTCACCGGCGACGAGCAGGGCCTGGGGCTCTCCCGCGGTCGCGCGGGAGAGCGCCTCGGTGAGGGCGGTGAGTTCGCCGGCGCGGCCGACGAAGACGGGACTGACGGACCTGGTCTCCACGGCGCCGAGCATCGCACAGGCGCCCCGCTGGTCACTCATACGGGGGTCACGCGACCTGGGTGTAGCGGTCCCTGCCGGCACTCACCCGCCCCTCGGTTTCGTGGCGGCCGGCCCGGCGGGCGGCCTTGGCGGCGCGGGCGGCCTCGCGGCCGAGGCGCTGGACACCGGCCTCGCGGACCAGCTCGGCGTGGGCGGCGCGGTGGAGTTCGTACTCGAACATGGGGTGCTCCCTGGGCTTCGGTTTCGGTATCGCTCCTTGCGATGCCTCTACCTTCCTCGCCCAGCCGGTGCGGGGGCATCGGGCGAGTGCCGCATGTTCGGCGTACGGGGGGCCTTAGGGAGGTCCGGGGGGTGCCTTAGGGCGTTCCCGGGCCTCCCCCGTACGGCGGTGAGGGGGTGCCTAGGCGGGTCGGGCGGCGCGCCAGTCGGGGGCGAGGACGGCCCAGATCTCGGTGTCGGCGCGGGTGCCGCGGTGGGTGAAGTTCTCGCGGAGGACGCCGTCCCTGGTCATGCCGAGCCGGCGGGCGACGGCGATGCTGGACTGGTTCTTCGTGGAGACGAGCCATTCGACGCGGTGGATGCCGCGCCGGTCGACGGCCCAGTCGATGAGGGTCCGGCAGGCGCGGGTGACCAGGCCGCGGCCGACGGCGGCGGGTTCCAGCCAGCAGCCGACCTCGGCGTTGCCGGCGGCGACGTCCATGGTGCGGAACATGACGCCGCCCAGCAGGGTCCCGTCGGCCCAGATGCCGTAGATGCGCCCGGCGTCGTTCGCGGTCTTCTCGGCGTAGGAGCGGAGGAAGGCGCGGGCGGAGTCGAGGTCGTGGACGGCGTCGGCGAGGCCGATGTGGGTGCCGATGAACTCCCGGCCGCGCTCCATGTGGGCCAGGAACTCCTCCGCCTGCCAGGCCTCCAGGGGCCGCAGCTCGGCGCCGTCGTCACCCAGCGATATCGCGAACATCCTCGTTCTCCTCCGTGGTCGGTGCCGTCACACGCTGCCCGGGGATCTTCGCACGGACGTCGGCGGCGGCACGGGACTCCGGCGGCTCGATGCTGATCCGGGGCAGGATCCGGTCGAGGCTGCGGGGCAGCCACCAGTTGGCGCCGCCGAGCATGTGCATGAGGGCGGGGACGAGGAGGGTGCGCAGGACGAAGGCGTCGAGGGCGACGGCGGCGGCGAGCGCGATGCCGAACATCGCGATGACCCGGTCGCCGGAGAGGACGAAGGCGAGGAAGACCGCGATCATGATGACCGCGGCGGAGTTGATCACCCGGCTGGTCTCGGCGAGGCCGACCCTGACCGCGCGCCGGTTGTCGCCGGTCTCCAGCCACTCCTCGTACATCCGGCTGACCAGGAAGACCTGGTAGTCCATGGAGAGGCCGAAGAGGACCGAGACCATGATCACGGGGAGGAAGGGCTCGATCGGTCCGGCGCTGCCGAGGCCGAGGAGTTCGGCGCCCCAGCCCCACTGGAAGATCGCCACGACGATGCCGAAGGCGGCGGCGACGGCGGCGATGTTCATGGCGGCGGCCTTGAGCGGGATGCCGATGGACCGGAAGGCGAGCAGCAGGAGCAGGCAGCCGAGGGCGACGACGACGCCGACGAAGAGCGGGAGCTTGCCGACGATGATCTCGGCGAAGTCGTCGTACGAGGCGGTGATGCCGCCGACGTGGACGTCGAGGGAGGTGCCGGACTCGGCGGCCGGGATCACGTCCTGGCGGAGCCGGTCGACGAGCTCGCTGGTGGCCTCGGACTGCGGGGAGGAGTCGGGGACGACGGTGAGGAAGGCGGTGTCGCCGGAGCCGTTGTAGGTGACCGGGGAGACGGAGGCGACGCCCTTGGTGGCGGCCAGCGCGTCCGGGAGCTGGTCGAGGGCGACCCGGTCGTCGGCGCCGTCGAGACCGGCGACCAGGGTGAGCGGGCCGTTGACGCCGGGCCCGAAGCCGTCGGCGAGGAGGTCGTACGCCTGCCGGGTGGTGGCCGAGGCGGGGTTGTTGCCCTGGTCGGAGGTGCCGAGGTGGAGCGAGAGGGTGGGCAGCGCGAGGACGGCCATGACGACGGCGGCGACGGCACCGAGCAGCTTGGGGTGGCGCTCGACGAAGGCGGACCAGCGGGCGGCGAAGCCGGTGGGCAGCTCGGGCTGCGGCCCGTGCTCGGCGAGCGCCCGGCGCTCGCGCCGGGACAGGGCGCGCATGCCGATGAGGGAGAGCAGCGCGGGCAGCAGGGTGACCGAGGCGGCGACGGTGAGGACGACGGTGAGGGAGGCGGCGAGGGCGACGCCGTTGAGGAAGCTCAGCCGGAGGATGAGCATGCCGAGGAGGGCGATGCAGACGGTGGCGCCGGCGAAGACGACGGCCCTGCCGGTGGTGGCGACGGCGGTCTCGGCGGCCTCGGCGACGCTCAGGCCGCGTTTCAGGCCCTTGCGGTGCCGGGTGACGATGAAGAGCGCGTAGTCGATGCCGACGCCGAGGCCGATGAGCATGCCGAGCATGGGGGCGAAGTCGGCGACGGTCATGACGTGCCCGAGGAGCACGATCCCTGAGTACGCGATGCCGACGCTGACCAGGGCGGTCGCGATGGGCAGCAGGGAGGCGGCGAGGGAGCCGAAGGCGAGGAAGAGGACGACGGCGGCGACGGCCACGCCGACGGCCTCGGCGATGTGTCCGCCGGGCGCCTCGGTGAGGGCGACGGCGCTGCCGCCGAGCTCCACCTGGAGCCCGTCGGCCTCGGCGGCCTTCGCGGTGTCGACGAGGGCCCGCGCCTGGGCGACGGGGATGTCGTCGGCCTGCTCGCGGAAGGTCACGGTGGCGTAGGCGGTGTGCCCGTCCTCGCTCACCTGGCCGGGCGCGGCACCGGCCCCGTACGGGGAGGCGACGGAGGCGACGCCGGGGAGGCCGGCGACCTTCTCCAGCATGGGCCCGACCCGGTCCTGGACGCTGTCGGCGCGGACGCTGCCGCGCTCGGTGTGCCAGACGATGGTGTCCGTGTCGCCGCCGAGGCCCTCGAAGCCGCGGTCGAGGAGGGCGGTGGCGCGCCCCGACTCGGTGCCGGGCACCTCGTAGTCGTTGGAGTACGCGCTGCCGGCGAAGGCGGCGGCGCCGCCCACTCCGACGAGGGCGAGGACCCACAGGAGGACGGCGACGAGGCGGTGCCGGATGAACCACCGTGCGATGGCTGCCAAAGGACGTGCTCCCTGCCTGGATCGGTGCTCGGGGCCCACTGTCGCAGGCATACGTGATCGTTTGCCCGTTTCGTGTCGATCCTCACAGCTCACGCGAGGGCGGAACCACCACCCCGCCGCCACCCCCGGACAGGCCCGGCTCGCCCCAGCTCCCCGGCCGGGTCGGCATCCTCGTCGGCGAACGTGGCGCGGTTCACAGAAGCGATGGCCGGTCCTCAGGCGCAAACCGCTTGGTTCCGGCCATTGCCGCATCGCCGGTGTCCCTTCTGGGCGGGCTGCGGGGTGTCCGGGAGGTGGTGTGGCTGCGCTTCTGCGAACGGTCGGGGGGTGTCAGGGCGGGTGCGGGAGGTGTGTCTTTCGGGCGGGGGTTCTCCGGTTGACCACGGAGGTGGCCGAACGGCAAGCTGACTTCCTGTCATTCACTGTGCCTTGGGGGAAAGTTGAGCAAGTCGGCACACCACATCGGGCCTGACTCCGCACCGGACCGCTACCGGCTGCTGCGTTCCATCGGACGGGGCGGGGAGGCGGTGCTCTATCTCGCCGAGATCGAGCTAGCGGGTGGTACCGAACCGGTCGTCGTCAAGGTCCTGGACTCCAAGACGACGATCACGCCGGAGATCTTCGAGCGGGTCAGCCGCAAGTGGAACGAGCAGGCCGAGCTGCTGCGTTTCGTCAGCCGCCCCGGGGTCGTCGGCGTGCGCGAGCACTTCCAGGGCTCGCCCATCCACGCGCCCGGCGAGTCCGGCACCCTCACCGGGCGGGCCCTCGTCCTCGTCATGAACCACGTCGACGGCCTCGATCTGCGCGACTGGCGCGCCGAGCGGACGCTGGCGACGCCCGCCGAGCGGCGCGAGGTCATGCGGACGCTCGAACAGCTCGCGGACGTCCTCGACTGGCTGCACTCCGGCAAGGCCACTCCGTCCGGCCGGACCGTCGTCCACGGCGACCTCTCGCCGGGCAACGTGATGGTCGACGAGCACGGCCAGGCCACCCTCGTCGACTTCGGCCTCAGCAAGCTGACCGCCGACCACCAGACCGCCGAGGTCTGGTTCACGCCCGGGTACGCGGCGCCGGAGATCTTCGAGGGGAAGCGGACCCCGGCCACCGACCGGTACGCCTTTGGTGCCATCGCCTACTTCCTGCTGAGCGGCCAGTCCCCGCCGGCCACGCCCGAGCAGCTCGCGGCCGCGTTCGCCGGCGTGCCGCAGATCGCCGCGCTGCCGGCGGACCAGCGGAAGAAGGTGCTGGCCATCGCGGCGGCCGACGCGGACAAGCGCCCGCTGTCGCTGTCGTCGTGGGTCAAGGAGGTCCGGCACGGGGTGGTCTCCACGACCACGACCTCCCGCCCGGTCGGCCCCCAGGACGCCGGGCCTCAGGACGCCGGCCCCCAGGACGCCGTCCCGCCCCGGCCGGCCGGCGCCCCGGCCGTGCCCCCGGTCCCGGCGGCCCCGCCGGTCGGGCCTCCGCCGGCCGAGCCCCCGGCCGCGGCACCCCAGGACGCGGCCCCTCAGGACGCCGCGCCCACGCCTCCGCCGGCCCAGCCGCCGGCCCCCGCGCCCGCCCCGGCCCCCGCCGCCGTTCCGGCTGCCGCCGACACGGCCCCGAGCGGCTTCGGCGCGCCCGCGCCGGGCCCGGTCGGACCGGTGGGGTACGACGCCGGGCAGGGCGCGTACGGGCCGCCGACCGCCGGGATACCGACGTACGGCGGACCGGGTCACGGCGGCCAGGGGTACGGGCAGCCGACGGCCGGGATGGCCGCCGTCGGCGGGCCGGGCGGGCCGACCGGCCCCCGGCCGCAGCGCTCACCCGCCGGGCCGCGCAAGCGCCGCAAGGGGCCGCTGATCGGCGCCGTCGCCGGAGTCCTCGTGATCGCCGCCCTCGCGGTGGCCGGGATCCGGCTGCTCGGCGACCGCGACGCCGGGAACGGCAAGAACGAGCAGGCCGCCGGCGCCGGCTCCTCCGCCCCGGCGGCCGCCGAGACGCCCACCGAGGAGCCCACTCCGACGGAGACCACCGAGGAGCCGACGACCGAGCCGACCACCGAGCCGACCACGGAGCCGCCGTCCGAGGAGCCGACCGTCGACCCGACCGCGAGCGGCAGCCCGTCGCTCAACCCCGGTTCCGTCCCGGACGCGACCGAGGCCGACCTCACCACGCTCGCCTCCGTCAGCGACCCCGACGACTTCGAGATCGGCAGCGCCAAGATCAACACCAAGGAGTACGGCGCCGCGCTGATCGGCGACTGCTACAGCGGCGCCTACGTCGAGTACGACCTCAACCGGGAGTGGAAGAGCTTCACCTTCACGGCCGGCGTCGACGACGGCTCCAGCATCGAGACCGCGCGGATCATCGTCTCCATCGACGACAAGCCCGCCCTCTTCAACGAGACGGTGGACCTGGGCAAGCCCATCACCACCTCCCTCAAAATCGAGGGCGCCCTGCGGCTGCGGCTCAAGGTCGAGGCGACCTGCACCGACTCCGGCAACGGCATCATCGCCGCGCCGATGCTCAGGCGGTAGCCCGTACGACGCGGAGTGGCCCCGCACCGGACGTCCGGTGCGGGGCCACTCCGCGTACGGGGCCGAGGCCGGGGTCAGCCCTCGCTGACGCCCAGCTTCTCCAGGATCAGCTCCTTGACCTTCGCCGCGTCGGCCTGGCCTCGGGTGGCCTTCATGACCGCGCCGACCAGCGCGCCGGCCGCCGCGACCTTGCCGCCGCGGATCTTGTCCGCGATGGCCGCGTTGCCCGCGATGGCCTCGTCGACGGCCGCGCCGAGCGCGCCGTCGTCGGAGACGACCTTCAGACCGCGCTTCTCGACGACCTCGTCCGGGGTGCCCTCGCCGGCGAGGACGCCCTCGATGACCTGACGGGCCAGCTTGTCGTTGAGGTCGCCGCCGGTGACCAGGGCCGAGACCCGGGCCACGTCCGCCGGGGTGATGGGCAGCTCCTCCAGGGAGACGCCCTTCTCGTTGGCGTTGCGGGCCAGTTCGCCCATCCACCACTTGCGGGCCGAGGCCGCGTCCGCGCCCGCCTCGGTCGTGGCGACGATCGGGTCGACCGCGCCCGCGTTGAGGATGGACTGCATCTCCTGCTCGGAGACGCCCCACTCCTCGCGCAGCCGGTTGCGGCGCAGGCGGGGCAGCTCCGGGAGGCCCTTGCGCAGCTCCTCGACCCACTCGCGGGCCGGGGCGACCGGGACCAGGTCCGGCTCGGGGAAGTAGCGGTAGTCCTCGGCGTTGTCCTTGATGCGGCCGGAGGTGGTGGAGCCGTCGTCCTCGTGGAAGTGACGGGTCTCCTGCACGATCGTGCCGCCGGACTCCAGGACCGCCGCGTGGCGCTGGATCTCGAAGCGCGCCGCCCGCTCGACCGAGCGGAGCGAGTTCACGTTCTTCGTCTCCGAGCGGGTGCCGAAGGTCTCGGAGCCCTTCGGCATCAGCGACAGGTTGACGTCGCAGCGCATCTGGCCCTTGTCCATGCGCGCCTCGGAGACGCCCAGGGCACGGATCAGCTCGCGCAGCTCGGCCACGTACGCCTTGGCGACCTCGGGAGCACGCTCGCCCGCGCCGACGATCGGCTTGGTGACGATCTCGATGAGCGGGATGCCGGCCCGGTTGTAGTCGAGCAGCGAGTGCGAGGCGCCGTGGATGCGGCCGGTCGCGCCACCGATGTGGGTGGACTTGCCGGTGTCCTCCTCCATGTGGGCGCGCTCGATCTCCACGCGGAAGACCTCGCCGTCCTCCAGCTGGACGTCCAGGTAGCCGTTGAAGGCGATCGGCTCGTCGTACTGGGAGGTCTGGAAGTTCTTCGGCATGTCCGGATAGAAGTAGTTCTTCCGGGCGAAGCGGCACCACTCGGCGATCTCGCAGTGCAGCGCGAGGCCGATCTTGATGGCGGACTCGACGCCGATCTCGTTCACGACGGGCAGCGCGCCGGGCAGGCCGAGGCAGGTCGGGCAGGTCTGCGCGTTGGGCTCGGCGCCCAGCTCGGTCGAGCAGCCGCAGAACATCTTGGTCCGCGTGCCGAGCTCGACATGGACCTCCAGGCCCATGACGGGGTCGAACGAGGCCAGTGCCGCCTCGTACGACAGCAGTTCAGTGACAGTCACGGTGGAACTTTCCCTCTCAGCCCAGCAGGACGTCGTCGTCGCCGAGGCGCTTCAGCTCGCGGTACAGGATCGCGAGGCCGGTGACGATGGCGGCGGCGGACACGGCGGAGTCGATCAGCCGCAGCACGTCGTTGTCGTTGCGGGCCAGCTTGGCCTGCTTGGCGACGCTGACGGCACCGAACGCGGTGGTCGCGAGCGAGACGTAGATACCGGTCTTCGACTTCTTGAAGTTCTTGGCCTTCTTTGCCATGGCACTCACAGCGACGGAGCCTCCTCAAGCAGCGGGTGGCCCCACTTTTCCACGAAGGCGGCCTCGACGGCGGCACCGACCTTGTACAGCCGGTCGTCCTGCATGGCGGGGGCGATGATCTGCAGCCCGACCGGGAGACCGTCCTCCGGCGCCAGGCCGCAGGGCAGCGACATGGCGGCGTTTCCGGCCAGGTTGGTCGGGATGGTGCACAGGTCCGCGAGGTACATCGCCATCGGGTCGTCGGCGCGCTCGCCGATCGGGAAGGCGGTGGTCGGGGTCGTCGGGGAGACGATCACGTCGACCTGCTCGAACGCCTTCTCGAACTCGCGGGTGATGAGGGTGCGGACCTTCTGGGCCGAGCCGAACCACGCGTCGTAGTAGCCGGAGCTGAGCGCGTAGGTGCCGAGGATGATGCGGCGCTTCACCTCGGGGCCGAAGCCGGCCTCGCGGGTGAGGGCGGTGACGTCCTCGGCGGAGCGGCTGCCGTCGTCGCCGGCGCGCAGGCCGTACCGCAGACCGTCGAAGCGGGCCAGGTTGGACGAGCACTCGGACGGCGCGATCAGGTAGTACGCGGAGAGCGCCAGGTCGAAGCTCGGGCAGTCCAGCTCGACGATCTCGGCGCCCAGCTCCTTCAGCACCTCGACGGACTCGTCGAAGCGCTGCATGACGCCGGCCTGGTAGCCCTCGCCGCGGAACTGCTTGACGACGCCGACGCGCATCCCGGCGACCGAGCCGCTGCGCGCGGCCTCGACCACGGGCGGGACCGGCAGGTCGGCGGAGGTGGAGTCCAGCGGGTCGTGGCCGGCGATCGCCTCGTGCAGCAGGGCCGCGTCCAGGACCGTACGGGCGCAGGGCCCGCCCTGGTCGAGGGAGGAGGAGAAGGCCACCATGCCGTAGCGGGAGACGCCGCCGTAGGTCGGCTTGACGCCGACGGTGCCGGTGACGGCGGCGGGCTGGCGGATCGAGCCGCCGGTGTCCGTGCCGATGGCGAGCGGGGCCTGGTACGCGGCGAGCGCGGCGGCGGAGCCGCCGCCGGAACCGCCGGGGATCCGGGTCAGGTCCCAGGGGTTGCCGGTCGGGCCGTAGGCGCTGTTCTCGGTGGAGGAGCCCATGGCGAACTCGTCCATGTTGGTCTTGCCGAGGATGACCACGTCGGCGGCCTTGAGGCGCGTGACCAGGGTCGCGTCGTACGGCGGGATCCAGCCTTCGAGCATCTTCGAACCGACCGTGGTGGGCACGCCCCGGGTCGTGAAGATGTCCTTGAGGGCCAGCGGGACGCCGGCGAGCGGGCCGAGCTTCTCGCCGCGGGCGCGCTTCTCGTCGACGGCGCGGGCCTGCGCGAGGGCGCCCTCGCGGTCGACGTGGAGGAAGGCGTTGACCTTCTCGTCGACGGCGTCGATACGGGCCAGGTGGGCCTCGGTGACCTCGACCGCGGTGAGCTCGCCGGAAGCGATCCTCGCGGCGATCTCGGCGGCGGTGAGCTTGATGATGTCCGTCATGGTCAGTCCTCCCCCAGGATCTGCGGCACCTTGAAACGCTGCTGTTCCTGGGCGGGGGCGCCGGAGAGCGCCTGCGCGGGGGTGAGCGACGGACGGACCTCGTCCGCGCGCATGACGTTCGTCAGCGGCAGCGGGTGGGAGGTCGGCGGTACGTCCTGCTCGGCGACCTCGGAGACGCGGGCGACCGCGCCGATGATGTCGTCGAGCTGACCGGCGAAGTGGTCGAGTTCCTCGTCGGCGAGTTCCAGACGCGCCAGCCGAGCGAGGTGTGCGACCTCCTCGCGCGTGATGCCAGGCATGCAGCGATCCTCTGGGGTGAGTCTGATGGTGTTGGCCCAATCCTATGGGGACGGCGGCGCTGCCCGTGAAACGGTCGGCCCGGAGATGCCCCCGGAACTCCCCCGGAGGCCCCCCTGACGCCGTCGAGCGGACCCATGAGGGTCCGCTCGGGGTGCCCGGGGTGCTCCGGGTGCCCGGGATGCTCGGGGTGCCCGTGGTGCTCGGGGTGCCCGGTGCCGGCCCGGGGTCACTGCACGGCGTGTCCGGGGGCCGGGTCGAGCTCGATCGCGGGGGCGGCGGTCTCGGCGGCCCGGCGCCAGCCGTGCTCGCCGCGGGCCAGCAGCCAGGCGGTGGTCTCGGCGGGCGGCATGGCGGCGGAGACCAGCCAGCCCTGGACGGCGTCGCAGCCCAGGTCGCGCAGCCGCTCCCAGGTCTCGTCGTCCTCGACGCCCTCGGCGACGACGAGGAGGCCGAGGGAGTGGGCGAGGTCGACGGTGCAGCGGACGATCTCGGCGTCCTCGGTGTCGACGGCGAGCCGGGCGACGAAGGAGCGGTCGATCTTCAGCTCGCTGACCGGGAGCCGGCGGAGGTGGACGAGGGAGGAGTAGCCGGTGCCGAAGTCGTCCAGGGACATCTTGACGCCGTGGCCGGTGAGGCCGTTGAGGGTGTCGGCGGCGCGCTGGGGGTCCTCCAGGAGGACGTGCTCCGTTATCTCCAGCTGGAGCGAGCCCGCCGGTACGCCGTGCCGGGCGAGCCGGGCGGCGACGGCGCCGGCGAAGCCGGGGGTGTGGACGTCGCGCGGCGAGACGTTGACGGCGACGGGGACCTCCAGGCCCTGGGCGCGCCAGCGGGCGACCTGGGCGAGGGCGGTCTCCAGGACGTACTCGGTCAGGTGCGGCATCAGGCCCGAGGACTCGGCGATGGCGATGAACTCGTCCGGTGGAACCTTTCCGCGCTCGGGGTGGACCCAGCGGACGAGGGCTTCGAGGCCGGCGACCTGGCCGTCGAAGCGGACCTTCGGCTGGTAGTGGAGTTCGACCTCGCCGGCGTCGAGGGCGCGGCGCAGGTCGCCCAGGAGACCGAGCCGGTCGGGGGTGTTGGAGTCGCGCTTGGACTCGTACACCTCGACGCCGGTGCGGTCCCGCTTGGCCTGGTACATGGCGACGTCGGCGCGGCGCAGCAGGCCCTCGGCGTCACCGGCGTGGTCGGGGTAGACGGCGACGCCGGCGCTGGCCTCCAGGACGAGGGTGAGCCCGTCGAGGTCGAGCGGGGAGGAGAGGGCGGCGACGAGGTGGCGGGCGACGCGCTGGGCGCTGGTGGTGGAGTCGGCGACGGGCAGCAGGACGGCGAACTCGTCGCCGCCGAGCCGGGCCGCCTCGGCGCCCCGCGGCAGGGCGAGGCGGAGCCGTTCGGCGATCTGGAGGAGGAGCCGGTCGCCGGCGAGGTGGCCGAGGGTGTCGTTGACCGAGCGGAAGCGGTCGAGGTCGATGAGGACGAGGGCGGCGCGGGCCTGTTCGCCCTCGGCGTCCTCCAGGGCGGTCCAGGTGCGCTCCAGGAGCCACTGGCGGTTGGGCAGGCCGGTGAGCGGGTCGCGGAGCTGCTCCTCGGCGCGGGCGCGGGCGATCCACAGGGTGGAGTCGAGGGCGATCAGGGGGATCGCGAAGAGCGGCAGGAGGACCGGGAAGGCGGCGGCGACCACGCAGATCAGCGGGGCGATGCCGAGCAGGGCGACGGCGACCAGGCCCTGCCGGACGAGGGCGGTACGGGCGACGGTGGGCAGGCCGCGGCCGGGCGGGGCGAGGGTGTACCACAGCAGCAGGCGGGTCGCGAGGAGGTAGGCGCCGGCGGCGAGGACGATCTCCGGGACGTCGGCGATCCCCCAGTCGAGCGGGTGCCAGGGGTCGGTGACGCCGGGGACGTCGCCGAAGAGGGCGAGGACGAGCGCGGCGGCGCCGACGCCGAGGATGTCGGCGGCGCCGTGCAGCAGCCCCTGCCGCCAGCGGTGCCGCCGGGCGGCGCCGACGAGGACGACGACGGTGAGCGAGACGAGCCCGGCGGGCACCCAGCCGTACAGCAGGAGGACGGCGAGGGTGAGGGCGGCGCCGGAGCCGGTGCCACCCCACCAGCGCTCGCGGCCGAGGGCCACGAGGTGGCCGACGATGAGGCCGGTGAGGAGGGCGAGGGACCAGCCGGCGACTCCGCCCGGGAAGAGCGGGTCGCCGGTGCTCAGGGCCCGCTGGAGCCCGGTGACGAGCACGGCGGCTGCGGTGCCCAGCACGGCGGCGGGCAGTCCGGTGAAGCCCGCGGGGAGCACCCGGCCGCGCGGTCGTGGCACCGGTGCGGCACTCTCGGTCGGTTCCATTCCCGTCCCTCTCACAGGCGGCGGTGCCGTCGCTGTCCGATGGGCCGCGGCGAGGCGGCCCGGGTGGCGTCCGGCTTCCGCTGGTGCGCCCCGCCGGCTTCGGGGCGGGGCGCGGGGCGCGGGGCCGTTCGTCCTGGCGCACGGCCGCGCAGAACCTTCGCGCGGCGGTGCGGGACGAGACGCACGGTCACCACACTAGGCCGCCGAGGGCGCCGAGGGGCAGCGCTCTCCCTCTCTTGCCCGAATGCGACCTGGCCACCCGTAACGATCTGGTATGCGCCGAACGGGTGAGCCCCTGGGGCCCGGAGAGGGGGTGACCCGGGGTTACTCCTCGATCGGCTGTGCGGCCTCGCGAGCAGCCTCGGGACCCTGTTCGAGCAGGATCGTGAAGCCTTCCTCGTCCAGAACCGGAACCTTCAGCTGCATGGCCTTGTCGTACTTGGAGCCCGGGTTCTCCCCCACGACGACGAAGCTCGTCTTCTTCGAAACGGAACCGGTGACCTTCGCTCCGCGGCTCTGGAGCGATTCTTTTGCGCCATCCCGGGTGAACTGCTCCAGGGTGCCGGTCACGACGACCGTGAGGCCCTCCAGCGGGCGGGGTCCCTGGTCCTCCCCGGCGCCCTCGTCCTCCAGGGTGATGCCGGCGGCGCGCCACTTCCGCACGATCTCGCGGTGCCACTCCTCGGAGAACCACTGCTTCACGGCGGCGGCGATGATCCCGCCGACGCCGTCGACCGCGGCCAGCTCCTCCTCGGTGGCCTGCTCGATCCGCTCCAGGGAGCGGAACTCGCGGGCGAGCGCCTCGGCGGCGACGGGGCCGACGTGGCGGATGGAGAGGCCGTTGATGAAGCGGGCGAGCGGGCGGGTCTTGGCGGCCTCGATGTTCGCCAGCATCGCGAGCGCGTTCTTCTTCGGCTCGCCCTTCTGGTTGGCGAAGACGGTGACGATCTTCTCCTCGCCGGTCTTCGGGTCCCGCTTGGGCAGCCCCGAGTCGGCGTCGAGCACGTACGCCTTGATGGGCAGCAGCTGCTCGATGGTGAGGTCGAACAGGTCACCCTCGTCGGCGAGCGGCGGCTCGGACGGCTCCAGGGGCCGGGTGAGGGCGGCGGCGGCCACCGCCCCGAAGTTCTCGATGTCCAGGCACTGGCGGCCGGCGAGGAAGAACAGCCGCTCGCGCAGCTGGGCCGGGCAGGTCCGGGCGTTCGGGCAGCGGAGGTCGATGTCGCCCTCCTTCATCGGCTTCAGCGCCGTGCCGCACTCGGGGCACTCGGCCGGCATCACGAACTCCCGCTCGGTGCCGTCCCGCAGGTCGACGACCGGGCCGAGGATCTCCGGAATGACGTCGCCGGCCTTGCGGAGCACCACGGTGTCGCCGATGAGGACGCCCTTGGCCTTCACCACCTCCTGGTTGTGGAGGGTGGCGAACTCGACCTCGGAGCCGGCCACGGTGACCGGCTCCACCTGGGCGTACGGGGTGACGCGGCCGGTGCGGCCGACGCCGACCTTGATGTCGACCAGCTTGGTGTTGACCTCCTCCGGCGCGTACTTCCAGGCGATCGCCCAGCGCGGGGCGCGCGCGGTGGAGCCGAGCCGGCCCTGGAGCGGGATCTCGTCGAGCTTGACGACGACGCCGTCGATCTCGTGGGCCACGGAGTGGCGGTTCTCGCCGTAGTACGCGATGAACTCGCGCACCTCGGGGAGGCCGGCGACCACCTTGTTGTGCGTGGAGGTGGGCAGGCCCCACTCGCGCAGCAGCCCGTACGCCTCCGAGAGGCGGGAGATCTCGAAGCCCGCGCGGGCGCCGATGCCGTGGACGACCATGTGGAGCGGGCGGGTCGCGGTGACCTTCGGGTCCTTCTGGCGCAGCGAGCCGGCGGCCGCGTTGCGCGGGTTGGCGAAGGGCTTGTCACCGGCCTCCACCAGGCGCGCGTTGAGCGCCTCGAACGCCTCCATCGGGAAGTAGACCTCGCCCCGGATCTCGACGAGCTCCGGGATCCGGTCGCCCTGGAGGCGCTCGGGGATGTCGGCGATCGTGCGCACGTTGGGCGTGATGTCCTCGCCGGTGCGGCCGTCGCCGCGGGTGGCGGCGCGGGTGAGCCGGCCGTGCTCGTAGGTGAGGTTGACGGCGAGGCCGTCGACCTTGAGCTCGCACAGGAAGCGGAAGTCGGGGGTGCCGACGTCCCGGGCGACGCGCTCGGCCCAGGTCGCCAGCTCCTCGTCGTCGAAGGCGTTGTCCAGCGAGAGCATGCGCTCGCGGTGCTCGACGGCGGTGAACTCGGTCTCGTACTGCCCGGCCACCTTCTGGGTCGGCGAGTCGGGCGTGCGCAGCTCGGGGTACTCCTCCTCCAGCGCCTCCAGGGCGCGCAGGAGCGTGTCGAACTCCGCGTCGCTGACGACCGGCTGGTCCTTCACGTAGTACCGGAAGCGGTGCTCCTCGACCTGCTCGGCCAGCTCGGCGTGCTTCTCCCGCGCCTGGGCGGGCACGACCGCCTCTTCACCGGGCAGGGCCCCCTGTTCGACTGCCACCTTCGTCCGTCCTCCCGTACTTCAGAACCCGGTCACTCTGGGTTGTCCGCGAGCGATCTCGCCGCCCGGACGCAGTGGGCGAGCGCCGCCCGGGCGTAACCGGGCGAGGCGCCCGCGAGCCCGCACGTCGGGGTGATGACCACGGACTCGGCGAGAGTCCCCGGATTCAGCCCCAGCCTGCGCCACAGCGTCCTGACACCCATGACGCTACCGCCCGGGTCGGACAATGCCGTGTCGGTGGACGGCACCACACCGGCGAAGAGCTTCGTGCCGGCCTCGACGGCCTCGCCGATCGGCTCCTCGTCACGTTCGGTGAGCAGCCCGAAGTCGAACGAGACGCCGGCCGCCCCGGCCCTGCGGAGCAGGGCGAAGGGCACGCCGGGGGCGCAGGAGTGGACGGTCACGGGCCCGTCGTGGGCGCCGATCACGTCCCGCAGGGCGGCCTCGACGACCTGCCGGTCGACGGCCCGGTGGGTGCGGTAGCCGCTGGCGGTGCGGATCTGGCCGAGGAGGACGGCGGTGAGCGAGGGCTCGTCGAGCTGGAGCACGATCCGGGCGCCGGGGACGCGCTTGGCGACGTCGGCGAGGTGCTCGCGCAGGCCCTCGGCGAGGGAGGCGGCGAGGTCGCGGCAGGCGCCGGGGTCGCCGAGGGCGGCCTCGCCGCCGCGGAGTTCGAGGGCGGCGGCGAGGGTCCACGGGCCGACCGCCTGGACCTTGAGCGGGCCCTCGTACCCCTGGGTGAACTCCTCCAGGGCGTCGAGGTCCTCGCCGAGCCAGGAGCGGGCGCGGCGGGTGTCGCGGCCGGGCCGGTCGCTGATCCGCCAGCCGCTGGGCTCCACGTGCGCGTACAGGTCGACCAGCATCCCGAGGGTGCGGCCGATCATGTCGGCGCCGGGGCCGCGGGCGGGGAGTTCGGCGAGGAAGGGGAAGTCCTCGAAGGAGCCGGTGACGGTCTTGGCGGCCTCGCGGGCGTCGCCGCCGGGCAGCGAGCCGACGCCGGTGGCGGGGCCCCACTGGGGGACGTCGTTCATCGTCATCGCCCCGGACGGACCGTCAGGTCGTTGACCTCGGCGTCGCGCGGCAGGTCCAGGGCCATCACGATGGTGGTCGCCACGGACTCGGGGTCGATCCACCGCGCGGGGTCGTACTCCTTGCCCTCCTGCTGGTGCACCTTGGCCTGCATGGGGCTGGCCGTGCGGCCCGGGTAGACGGAGGTGACCCGGACGCCGTTCCCGTGCTCCTCGTGGCGCAGAGCGTCGGCGAGCGCCTTCAGGCCGTGCTTGGAGGCGGCGTACGCGCTCCACTCGGCGTGCGCGTTGAGCCCGGCGCCGGAGTTCACGAAGACGACGTGGCCCTGGGTGAGGCGGAGCTGCGGCAGGAAGTGGCGGGTGAGCTCGGCGGGGGCGACCAGGTTGACGTTCAGCTGGTGGTGCCACGTCTTGGGGGTCAGCTCGCCGACGGTGCCGAGGTCGACGACGCCGGCGATGTGCAGCAGCGAGTCGACGCGGTCGGGCAGGCTCTGGTGCGAGAACGCCCAGGAGAGCCGGTCCGGGTCCGCCAGGTCCCCGACGAGCGTCCGGGCGCCGGGGAACTCGGCCGCCAGCTCCTTCGCCCGCCCCGCGTCGCGCGCGTGCAGCACGAGTTCGTCCCCGCGCGCGTGCAGCCGCCGCGCGACGGCCGCGCCGATGCCGGAACCGGCCCCGGTGATCACATGAGTAGCCATGGGGTCATGGTCCCACCCGCGGTCAGGAGGACGGGCCGGGGGCGGGTGTCGTGGCGGACCAGAAGTCGGAGCGGACGTACGGGGTGGGGATCTTGCCGTAGGGGTAGGCGGGGCCGTTGGGGGCGGTGGTGGGTTCGGCGACGTCGGACTCGTCGACGCAGGGGGTACTCGCCTTGAACACCACCTGCCCCTTGAACCCGACGCTCAGTGTCAGGCCGAAGCCATCGGAGGTCCTGGCGAAGACGGCCGGCATCTCCTTGCTCGGAATCACACTGGTGATCTCGTAGCCGCTCGCTTTCCAGTGCCGCTCGATCACCCCGAGGAAGTTGCCCCGCCGCTCCTCGGAGATGACGGTCGTGACGACCCGGTGGCGTGTCACGGTGCAGCTCGTGTAGAGCCAGGTGTCGTGGGCCCACTGGACCTCGGGCGCGACCGCCCTGAGCGTCGCGTCCAACACGGCGTCCGCTCTCTCCGCCGCCTCTTGCATGTCCATGGCCTTGGTAGCTCCTCCACTGGTCTGAGTCCCGCATCCCGAGAGCATGCTGACGCTCAGGAGCAGGGGAAGCGTCGCCCGGGTGACGCCACCTGATCGCTTCATCGGTGTTCCTCCATGACGATCTCATTGGGCTTCCCCGCGACGATGCGTGCGATGTTCTCCGCCGAAATCGGATCCAGGTCGGGTGATTCCTTGTCTCGTTCCGTTTTGAAGTAATCGGAGTGGGCGTCGAATCCGCCCCCTTCGAAGATCATCCGCGGCCCGTCGTCGACTTTGAAGCGCCGTGCCCCGAACGCCTCGCTCGCCGGGTCCTTCCCGAAGTACACGTCGTCATTTCCGATGTCGTACAGGTCGCGACCGATCAGGACGCCCAGCGGGCCACTCAGCGCGACCTCGCTCTTCGAGGGCAGATGGGTCACGGGGTCGTTGTCGGCCGCTCCGACGAAGACGTGCCCCTTGCCGACTCCGAGCTCTTCGGCCTTCTGCGCGTCCACGCCGGGGCTGCCCAGCAGAATGATGTCGTCGGCCCCGGGGATGCCGCCGGACCGCTGGGCGGCCGTGCCGACGGTCAGGGAGCCGTACGAGTGACCGATCGCCGTCACGTGGGGGTCGGGGTTCTGGTTCGTCGCCGAGAGGCCCGCCATGAACGCGTTGTACGACGGGGCCCCTCTTTGGGCGTCGCCCTTGGACATGACGTCCAAGTGCTGAGGGGCGTCGTAGCCGAGCCAGACGATCGAGGCGCTGGACGGATCGATGTACTGGGCGCTCTTGGCCGTGTGCCAGGCCCGGGTCATCGTGTCCTTCACGAAGTCCCCGTCGAGCTTCGTCCCCAGCCCCGGCACGTACGCCGAGACGTTCCTCGACGTGTCCGGGTTGCCGTACGAGACGATCGCGCGGCCGTTGCCCTCGTCGCCGATGCCGAGGAGGAACATCGGCGGATCGCTCGGCGCGTTCAGCTTCTCCTGGATGCCGCGCAGCGCGTCCAGCTTCGTCTTCGCGTCGTCACCGCCCTGCCGGGACAGCTCGTCCATGAGGATCGGCAGGTAGGTGCGGTTGGCCTCGTCGCGGGCCGTGGACGGGATGCCGTCGAGGCCGCCGACCAGGTCCGGGGCGACCTCCAGGTACTCCTGGCGCTGCTCGTCCGTCAGGCCGTCCCACCACTTCTTGCGCTCGGCGGGACTCTTGTCCGTCGGTACGTCCTCGCCGAGGTACATGCCGGCCGTGCCCCGCACGTCGGCCGTGTCCTCGCGGACGTCCTTCAGCGTGGCCTCGGTGACGTCGAGGCCCTTCTCCGCCTTCAGGCCGGCGAGGGTCCTGGCGTACCGGGCGTCGACCTCCCCGGCGGACCGCAGGGCGCGCGCGATGCGGTCGGCGACGGCCTGGGCCTTCGTCTGGTTCGGGTTGACCGGCAGAAAGCCGGGGAAGCCGCCCTGGGGGCTGCCGAGCGGCGGCGCTTCGAGAGGGAGGCGGGCGCTGCCCCGGACGGTGCCGCCGGGGACGTCCTTCGCCGTTCCGGCCAGGTCGGTGACCTGGGCGGAGGGGTAGCTCACGGAACCGTCCTCATGAACGGTGAGGCCCTGAGCGGTGGCGTCCGCGAGGGCGTTCCTCAGCTGGATCTGCGGCTCCGCGATGTCGGCGGCGAGTCCGTTGAGTGTCGTCCGGACGAGGCCGCACTCGCTGTGCAGGTACTGGAAGTTGCGGCCGAGGCGCCGGAGCCGGCCGAGGGCCGCCTCCGCGGACTCGCTCTGCTGCGTCTCGCGAAGCTTCGCGGACATGGCCCGGTCGACCCGCACCCGGTCGGCGTCGGAGCTGTTCGACACCTGGTGCCAGGCGTCGCCCGCCTCGGTGAACTCGGAGGGCCTGAGGTCGCGCAGCTGCTGCCAGGTGAGGGTGGCCCCGGTCATCGCTTCTCCTGCCCGGGCTTGGTGTCGATCGAGGCCAGGGAGCTCTTGACGGTGGTGTCGGTCTCCCCCAGCTCCCCCGCGACCGCGAGCAGGGCGCCCTGGAGCGCCTCGCACTCGTCGCGTACGGATGCGAGGCGGTCCTCCCACGACCGGCGTAGGGCGGTGAGCGCGGCGACCGCGGAGAGGCCGGCGGCGCCCGCCGTCACGCCCTCGTGGCCGGGGCCGAGGGCGGAGCGGCTCGTCTCGGTGCTGGTCCGCACGGCGCCCGCCGTACCGGAGGCGCTGCTCCAGGGGCCTCGGCTGTGCTTGAGGGTGCCGGAGGGACCGGAACCGGGGTCGGCGGAGGCGAGGTCCATCCGGGTGTCCGCCCCGCTCGTCCCGAAGATGTCATGCCAGTTCGAGTGGCTCACGATCCCCCACTCCCTGTGGTGTGCCACGTACGCCACGTGACGCTACCGGAGCGCATCCACTGCTGTGCAACCGCAAACCGAGAAGTCGGGTCGAAGGGGCGATGATCACATAGCATCCTGCTCAAGGCAGTACAAGAGCACTGCCTCTCATCTTTCGGACGCTTCCCATGCGTTCGCGGACTCAACGCAGTTGCGACTCCAGATACGCGAGGGCCGCCGCTCCGTCCTCGGCGAAGAAGGCGAGGTCGGTGAGGGGGCGGGGAAGGAAGCCCTCGGTGTCCATGCGCTGGAACTGGGTCCTGAGGCCGTCGTAGAAGCCGGCGGTGTTGAGGACGACGACGGGCTTGGTGTGCTTCGCGTGCTTCTTCAGTTCCAGGATCTCGGTGGCCTCGTCGAGGGTGCCGGTGCCGCCGACCATGACGACGATCGCGTCGGACTTGGCGAGGAGGAGGGCCTTCCGCTCGGCGAGGTCCTTGGCGACGGTCATCTCGTCGGCGTTCGTACGGGCCTTGGCGGCGAGGAAGTCGACGGAGACGCCGACGAGCCGGCCGCCGGCCTCCTGCACGCCGTCGGCGACGACCTTCATCAGCCCGGTGTCGGAGCCGCCCCAGACGAGGGTGTGGCCGGCCTTGCCGAGGAGGCCGGCGAACTCGCGGGCGGGGGCGGTGTACCGCTCGTCGAGGTCGGCGGCGGAGAGGAAGACGCAGATGTTCATCCCGACACCGTAGGGCACTGCCCTTTTCCGACCGTCCTCTCCGTACCGCCCTGACCTGCGGGTTCCAAGATTCTTCGGGAAATCCCGGGGCGGGGCGATGAGTTCCGGCGGGGGCGCCGGTCTGCCCTGCCATGGACGAGGTGAGGACGGTCGTGTCGCGGGACGGGACGACGATCGCGTACGGGCGGTACGGGGCCGGCGACGGGCCCGCGGTGGTGCTGGTGAGCGGGGGCCCGGGGGCCGGGGAGGCGCCGCTGGCGCGGCTGCTGGCGCGGGACTTCCCGGTGTTCGTGTACGACCGCCGGGGGCGCGGGCACGCGCCCGGGCGGGAGGTGGAGGACTTGGCGGCGGTGCTGGCGGCGGCGGGGCCCGGCGCGGCGGTGCACGGCAGCGGGGAGGGCGGCGCGCTGGCGCTCGTGGCCGCGGCGGCGGGGCTGCCGGTGGCGGCGGTGTCGGTCTTCGAGCCGGCGTACGACGCTCTCGGGGCCCTTCCCGAGGTCCACGCGCGCGTGCTGGTGGTCGACGGGGGCGCGAGCCCGGCGCCGGTACGGCGGGCGGCCCGGGAGCTGTCGGCGCTGCTGCCGCGGGCCCGGCACCGGACGCTCACGGGGCAGACCCACGAGGTGGCGCCACATGTGCTGGCGCCGGTCCTCGCGGAGTTCGTGGCGGAGTCGTCCGAGCTCGGGTGAGCCGGGCCGCCCCCCATGACGCGGGGTGGGGGGTCGCGGTCGGCAGCCTCGGCCTCTACGCGTCCGCCGCCCCCGCTGACGCGGGGGTGGGGGCGGTGCGCCGTACGGTCGTCGCGATCGTCGCCGAGCCGACCACGCGGGTGCCGTCGTAGAGAACGATCGCCTGGCCGGGGGCGACGCCGCGGACGGGCTCGTCGAAGGTGACCTTCAGCTCGCCGTCCTCCAGGGCGGCGCCGACCGGGGTCTCGCCGCCGTGGGCGCGGAGCTGGGCGGTGTAGCGTCCCGGGCCCTCGGGGGCGGTGCCGCACCAGCGGGGCTTGATGGCGGTGAGGGCGGTGACGTCGAGGGCCTCGGCGGGGCCGACGGTGACCGTGTTGTTCACGGGCGAGATGTCGAGGACGTAGCGGGGCTTGCCGTCGGCGGCCGGGTGGCCGATCCGCAGGCCCTTGCGCTGGCCGATGGTGAAGCCGTACGCGCCCTCGTGGGTGCCCAGCTTGGTGCCGGACTCGTCGACGATGTCGCCCTCCGCCGTGCCGAGGCGGGTGGCGAGGAAGCCCTGGGTGTCGCCGTCGGCGATGAAGCAGATGTCGTGGCTGTCGGGCTTCTTGGCGACGGCGAGGCCGCGCCGCTCGGCCTCGGCCCGGATCTCGTCCTTGGTGGTGAGGGTGTCGCCGAGCGGGAACAGCGCGTGGGCGAGCTGGCGCTCGTCGAGGACGCCGAGCACGTACGACTGGTCCTTGGCCATGTCGGAGGCGCGGTGCAGCTCGCGGGTGCCGTCCTCGTTCAGCACGACGGTGGCGTAGTGGCCGGTGCAGACGGCGTCGAAGCCGAGGGCGAGCGCCTTGTCGAGCAGGGCGGCGAACTTGATCTTCTCGTTGCAGCGCAGGCACGGGTTGGGCGTGCGGCCGGCCTCGTACTCGGCGACGAAGTCGTCGACGACGTCGGCGCGGAAGCGCTCGGCGAGGTCCCACACGTAGAAGGGGATGCCGATGACGTCGGCGGCCCGGCGCGCGTCGCGCGAGTCCTCGATCGTGCAGCAGCCGCGGGCTCCGGTGCGGAAGGACTGCGGGTTCGCGGAGAGCGCGAGGTGCACGCCGGTGACGTCGTGCCCGGCCTCGACGGCTCGGGCGGCGGCGACGGCGGAGTCCACTCCGCCGGACATGGCGGCGAGGACGCGGAGAGGGCGCGGAGTCTGAGTCATAGCCCTACCAGGGTACGGGGCGGCGGGAACCGCTCGGCCGGAACCGGCGTTCTGGGGAGCATGGGGAGCGAGAACGGGAAGAAGCGGGGGGTCGGCCGGCGCGCCGTGCTGATCGGCGGCGGGGTCGCCGTCCTGGGTACGGGCGTGCTGGCGCGCGAGGAGCTGGCGCGGGCCTGGTGGCGGCTGCCGGGGATGGAGAAGCCCCGGCTCGACGGGGAGCTGGACTACGAGGCGGCCGCGTGGACGGCGGCGCACCAGGCGAACTCGCGGCGGGCGGACCGGCCGGACGACTACCGGATCGACCGGGTGGTGATCCACGTGGTGCAGGGCAGCTACGCCACCGCGCTGAAGGTCTTCAAGAACCCGCTGCACGAGGCCGCCACGCACTACGTGGTCGGCAAGGACGGGCGGGTGGCGCAGATGGTGCGGGAGCTCGACGTGGCCTACCACGCGGGGAACCGGGACATGAACGAGCGGAGCGTCGGCATCGAGCACGAGGGGTTCGTGGACCGGCCGCAGGACTTCACGAAGGCCATGTACGAGGCGTCGGCGCGGCTGACGGCGGACATCTGCCGGCGGCACGGGATACCGGTCGACCGGGAGCACATCATCGAGCACGCGGAGGTCGAGGGCACCGACCACACCGATCCCGGCCCGCACTGGGACTGGGACCGGTACATGGAGCTGGTCCGCCGGGAGCGGGCGAAGCTGCCCGCCTGACGCGGTACGGCGGCCTAGCTGAGGCCGGCGGTCCTGGCGCGTTCGACGGCGGGGCCGATGGCGTCGGCGACGGCCCGTACGTCGTCCTCGGTGGAGGTGTGGCCGAGAGAGAAGCGGAGGGTGCCGCGGGCGAGGTCGGGGTCGGTGCCGGTGGCGAGGAGGACGTGGCTGGGCTGGGCGATGCCGGCGGTGCAGGCGGAGCCGGTGGAGCAGGCGATGCCGGCGGCGTCCAGGAGGAGGAGCAGGGAGTCGCCCTCGCAGCCGGGGAAGGTGAAGTGGGCGTTGGCGGGGAGCCGGTCGACCGGGTCGCCGCCGAGGACCGCGTCGGGGACGGCGGCGCGGACGGCCGTGACGAGGGCGTCGCGCAGGGCGCCGATCTCGCGGGCGAAGTCCTCCTGTCCACCGGCGGCGGCGCGGGCGGCGGTGGCGAAGGCGGCGACGGCGGGCACGTCGAGGGTGCCGGAGCGGACGTGCCGCTCCTGGCCGCCGCCGTGCAGCACGGGCACGGGGGTGTGCTCGCGGCCGAGGAGCAGGGCGCCGATGCCGTAGGGGCCGCCGATCTTGTGGCCGGAGACGGTCATCGCGGCGAGCCCGGAGGCGCCGAAGTCGACCGGGAGCTGGCCGACGGCCTGGACGGCGTCGGCGTGCAGCGGGACGCCGAACTCGGCGGCGGCGTCGGCGAGCGCGCGGACCGGCATGACGGTGCCGATCTCGTTGTTGGCCCACATCACGGTGGCGAGGGCGACGGACTCCGGGTCGCGGGCGATGGCCTCGCGCAGCGCGTCCGGGTGGACGCGGCCGTGGGCGTCGACCGGCAGGTACTCGACGGTGGCGCCCTCGTGTCCGGCGAGCCAGTCGACGGCGTCGAGGACGGCGTGGTGCTCGACGGGGCTGGCGAGGACGCGGGTACGGCGGGGGTCGGCGTCGCGCCGGGACCAGTAGAGGCCCTTCACCGCGAGGTTGTCGGCCTCGGTGCCGCCGGAGGTGAACACCACCTCGCTGGGCCGGGCGCCGAGCGCGGCGGCGAGGGTCTCGCGCCCTTCCTCGACGGTCCGCCGGGCGCGTCGCCCGGCGGCGTGCAGGGAGGAGGCGTTGCCCGTGACGGCGAGGTGGGCGGTCATCGCCTCGATCGCCTCGGGCAGCATGGGCGTGGTCGCGGCGTGGTCGAGGTAAGCCATGGTGGGTCGATTCTACGAGCCCGGCCGGCGGCTCCCACGACGAGCCCGGCCGGGCGACCGGCGACCGTACGGTTCGGGCCAGGGGCGACGTGCGGCGACCGTACGGTTTCGGGCCAGGGCCGGCCTCGGGCGGCCGTACGGTTCGGGCCATGCCTCCAGGGACGTACGGCTCAGCCGCGCGGGGCGCGGGCGAGCTGGCGGGACTGGGCGACGAGCCGGCCGGCGCTGTCCCAGACCTCGGCGTCCTCCTCCAGGAAGCCGCCGGCGAGGTTGCGGGTGGTGATGGAGACCCGCAGCGGGCCGGGGGCGGGCCGGCAGCGGACGTGCGTGGTGAGCTCGACCGTCGGGGTCCAGCCCTTGAGGCCCAGTTCGAAGGAGGTCGGCGGGAGGGCGTCGACGGCGAGGAGGAGGGAGAGCGCGTCCGGCTCGCGGCCGTCGGCGAGGCCGAACCAGGCGCGCATCTCTCCCTTGCCGGAGGGGGCGCCGATGGCCCAGCCGACGCAGGCGGGGTCGAGGCGGAGGTCCAGCCGGTCGGTGATGGCGGAGGAGCCGGGGATCGGCGGGGCCGGCCCGTCGGAGGCGCTGAAGCACTGGTCGATCGGGGCGAGGGCCGGCGGCACGGCGCTGGTGCGGACCTCGTCCGTGAGGGCGTCGAGGTCGCCGTAGGAGGCGAGGACGCGGATCCGCTCGACCTCGGTGCCGTCCTCCGCGAACTGGTAGAGCGAGGCGGTCCCGGTGGAGAGGGTCCGGCCGGTGCGGACGGTCTCGGTCCTGATCACCGCGGGGCCGGGCGCCGACGGCGTGAGGTAGTGCGCCGAGACGGTGAACGGGTCGGGGTGCGGCAGGTGGTCGCCGAGGGCGCGGCCGAGCAGGGCGAGGAGGTAGCCGCCGTTGACGGCGTGGATGATCGTCCAGCCGGCCGAGAGCTCGGCGTCGTAGACACCGGGCTCGCGGAGGGTGAGGGCGGTGTCCCGGTCGAACTCGCTGAGCGCCGCGGCCTCGGCGGCGGGGCTCGTCTCGGTGCTCGTGCTCATACGGCCGACGGTACAGCAGGAAACTACTGAGCGGTAGCTTTTTCGTTCTCCTCGCGGGCCGAGGAGCGGTTCCAGGCGCGCGGCGCCCGCCAGTGGTAGCGCATCGCGAGCAGCCGCAGGAGAAAGGCGGTGAGCACCGCCGCGCCGCTGGTGTAGGCGTTCAGGACGTCGAAGCGGATGCACAGGACGACCATGGCCGAGCCGACGATCGCGGGCACGGCGTACAGGTCGCGGTCCCAGCGGAGCAGCGAGGGCACCTCGTTGGCGAGGACGTCGCGCAGCACGCCGCCGCCGACGGCGGTGGCGAGGCCGAGCGCCGCCGAGGAGGTGAGGCCGAGCCCGTAGTCGTACGCCTTCGTCGTCCCGGTCACGCAGAAGAGGCCGAGGCCGGCCGCGTCGAAGACGTTCACGGCGGTCTGGGTGCGCTCCACCTCGGGGTGGAGGAAGAAGACGAGGACGGTGGCGACCAGCGGCGTCAGGAAGTAGCCGAGGTCGGTGAAGGCGGCCGGGGGTACGGCCCCGATGATGAGGTCGCGCAGGAGTCCTCCGCCGAGCGCGGTGACCTCGGCGAGCACGGCCATGCCGAAGACGTCGAAGTTCTTCCGGACGCCGAGGAGGGCGCCGGAGATGGCGAAGACGAAGATCCCGACGAGGTCGAGCGTGTGTTGGACCGACGGGCTGAACAGATCGTGGAGCACCGGCCAATTGTGCCGTGTGTTCGGAAAGGGCCCGGCCGCCACACGGCGGCCGGGCCCTTTCCGGGTGCGCTACGTGCCCTCGGCCGCCGGAGCCTCCGGAGCCGTGTCCGTGTCCGGCGCCTCCGCCTGGGCCGGGATCACCACGGCGTCGGACCCGCTCGCCGGGGCGAGCGTGCCGGACTGGATCTCCCGGGTGAAGTGGCAGGCCACCTTGTGGCCGCCGCCGGCGTCGGTGAGCTCCGGGCGCTCCTCGGAGCACTTCGGCTGCGCCCACGGGCAGCGGGTGTGGAAGCGGCAGCCCGCCGGCGGGTTCGCCGGGGAGGGCAGGTCGCCGGTCAGGAGGATCCGCTCGCGCCGCTCCTCGACCTCCGGGTCGGGCACCGGCACGGCGGACATGAGCGCCCGCGTGTACGGGTGCAGCGGCTCCTCGTACAGCGTGTCGCTCGGCGCCTCCTCGACCAGGGAGCCGAGGTACATCACGCCGATGACGTCCGAGATGTGCCGGACGACGGCGAGGTCGTGGGCGATGACCAGGTAGGTCAGGCCCATCGACTCCTGGAGCTCTTCGAGCAGGTTGATGACCTGGGCCTGGATCGAGACGTCGAGCGCGGAGACCGGCTCGTCGCAGATGATGAGGTCGGGCTCCAGGACCAGCGCGCGGGCGATGCCGATGCGCTGGCGCTGGCCGCCGGAGAACTCGTGCGGGTAGCGGGAGAGGGCGTTGGCGGGCAGGCCCACCTTGGCGAGGATCTCCCGGATCCGCTCCCGGCGCTCGTCCTGGTCCGCGCCGATCCCGTGCGCGGCCATGCCCTCGCTGAGGATGGACTCGATGTTCTGGCGCGGGTTGAGGCTGCCCAGCGGGTCCTGGAAGACCATCTGGAGCCGGCGGCGGAAGGAGCGCAGCTCCTTCTCCGGCAGCTTGGCCACGTCGGTGCCGTCGAGGACGACGGAGCCGTCGGTGACGTCCACGAGCCGCAGCACGGCCCGTCCGAGGGTGGTCTTGCCGCAGCCGGACTCGCCGACCAGGCCGTACGTCTGGCCCGCCTCGACCTTGAGCGAGATGCCGTCCACGGCGTAGACGTGGCCGACGGTGCGGTCGAAGAGGATGCCCTTCTTGACGGGGAAGTGGACCTTCACGCCGTCGAGTTCGAGCAGGCTCATGCCGGTACCTCCGTCGTGGCGAGGACCGGGTTCGCGCAGCGGGCGCGGTGGCCGGCCGCGCGCGGTTCGGTCAGTTCGGGCGTGCCGGTGAGGCACTCCATCTCGTACCGGTCGCAGCGGGGGGCGAAGGCGCAGCCGTCGGCCCAGGCGATCTGGTCGTTGATGGACCCGCGGATCGGGTGGAGCGGCTCGCCGCGCGGGGCGTCGAGCCGGGGGATGGAGCCGAGCAGGCCGTGGGTGTACGGGTGCGTCGGGTGGGCGAACAGCTCGCGGCGCCCCGCCGATTCGACGACCTTGCCGGCGTAGAGGACGTTCACCTGGTCGCAGAGGCCGGCGACGACACCCAGGTCGTGGGTGATCATCAGCAGCGCGGTGCCCTCCTGGTCGACCAGTTCCTTGAGGAGTTCGAGGATCTGGGCCTGGATGGTGACGTCGAGCGCGGTGGTCGGCTCGTCGGCGATGAGCAGGCGGGGGGCGCAGGCGACCGCCATGGCGATGAGCGCGCGCTGCCGCATGCCGCCGGAGAGCTGGTGCGGGTACTCCTTGAGCCGCCGGTCCGGGTCGGGGATGCCGACCCGGTCGAGCAGGTGCGCGGCCTCCTTGCGGGCGGCCTCGCCCTTCAGGCCGCGGTGGCGCTGGAGGATCTCGGTGACCTGGACGCCGATGGGGATGACCGGGTTCAGCGAGGACAGCGGGTCCTGGAAGATCATCGCCATGTCGCGTCCGCGCAGGTCGCGCATCTTCGACCGGGAGAGCGACAGCAGGTCCGTGCCGTCGAGGTCGGCGCGGCCGCCGAGGGTGACGCCCTTGGCGGGCAGCAGCCCCATGAGGGCGAGCGAGGTCACGGACTTGCCGCAGCCCGACTCGCCGACGAGGCCGACGACCTGGCCCTGGTCGACGCTGAAGGAGACGCCGTTGACCGCCCGGACGTCCTTGCGGCCGCGGCCGCCGAAGGTGACGGTGAGTTCGTCCACGGTGAGCAGTGCCATGGTCAGCCTCGCAGCTTCGGGTCGAGGGCTTCGCGCATGGCCTCGCCGAGCAGGGTGAAGCCGAGGGCGGTGATGATGATGCCGACCGCCGGGAAGACGGACATCATCGGCGCGTTGTCGAAGAAACGCTGCGCCTGGGAGAGCATGACGCCCCACTCCGGGACCGCCGGGTCGGGGTTGCCGAGTCCGAGGTAGGAGAGGGCGGCGGCCTCGATGATGGCGGTGGCGAGGCTGAGCGTGGCCTGGACGATCACCGGGCTCAGCGAGTTCGGCATGATCTGGGTCAGCACGATCCGGCGCTTGCGGATGCCGAGGGAGCGGGCCGCGAGGACGTAGTCGCTGCCGCCCTGGGCCAGCATCGAGCCGCGCAGCAGACGGGCGAAGACCGGGATCTGCACGACGCCGACGGCGATCATCACGGTGGTGAGGGACTGGCCCAGCACGGCCGCGACGGAGACGGCGAGGAGCAGCGACGGCAGCGCCAGCAGGATGTCGGTGACGCGCATGATCACGTCGTCGATCCGTCGCCCGGCCTTCCCGCCGAGGGTCGCGCAGGCTCCGGAGACGGCGCCGACGAGCGCGCCGAGGACGAGGCCGATCAGCATCGAGACGACGCCGACGAGCAGGGTCTGGCGGGCGCCTTCGAGGAAGCGGGAGAAGCTGTCCCGGCCGAGGTGGTCGAGGCCGAACCAGTTCTCGGCGCGGGGGCCGACGAACTTGCCCTGGTTGGAGAAGACCTCGCCGCGCCAGGTCTGGTCGGTGGGGCCGTACGGGGCCAGCCAGGGGCCGACGATCGCGACGAGCACGAACAGCGCGATGATCGCGGCGCCGATGAGGGCCATCTTGCTGCCGCGCAGCCGCTTCATCGCCTCGCGCCACAGCCCGGCGCCGCTGGAGGTCTCGGTCTTCGCGGTGAGTTCGGCGAGCCGGTCGAGCTTGGCCTTGTCGGTGGATATCAGGCTCATCAGTGCACCCGCACCCTCGGATCGATGACGCTGTAGGCGAGGTCGACCAGCATGTTGATCAGCACGTAGACCATGGCGATGAACATGATGAAGCCGACGAGCACCGGGTAGTCGCGGGCGTCGATGGCGGTCCGGATGAAGGAGCCGATGCCGCCGAAGGAGAAGACGGACTCGGTGAGGACCGCGCCGGACAGGAGGCTGCCGGTGAGGAGGCCGACGGCGGTGACGACGGGCAGCAGCGCGTTGCGCAGGATGTGCCGGCCGCGGACGACGCGGCGCTCCAGGCCCTTGGACTCGGCGGTGCGGATGTAGTCCTCGCCGAGCACCTCCAGGACGCTGGCGCGGGTCATGCGGACGATGACCGCGAGCGGGATGGAGGCGAGGGCGATCGCCGGCAGCACCAGGTGCGTCAGCGCGTCCCACGCGGCGTCCAGCTCTCCGGTGAGCAGGCCGTCGAGGACGGCGAAGCCGGTGACGCTGGTGGCGTCGATGCCGGTGGACTGGCGGCCGAAGCTGGGGAAGATGCCGAGCTCGACGGCGAAGACGCCCTTGAGCAGCAGGGCCAGGAAGAAGACCGGGATGCAGATGCCGACGAGGGAGCCGGAGACGGAGGCCACGTCGACCCAGCCGCCGCGCTTGCGGGCGGCGAGGTAGCCGAGCGGGACGCCCACGGCGATGGCGATGATCATGGCCGCGACGCTGAGTTCGACCGTGGCGGGGAAGCGCAGGAGGAACTCGTCCCAGACGGGCTGACCGGTCTGCACCGAGGTGCCGAGGTCGAGGTCGAGGAGCCGCTTGAGGAAGCGCCCGTACTGGACGTAGATCGGCTGGTCGAGACCCAGCGCGCGGTTGATGCGCGCCACATCGGCTTCGGTCGCCCGCTCGCCCAGGATCGCTGAGGCGGGTCCGCCGGGCAGCCGGTTCAGCCAGATGAAGAGCAGAACCGACAGGCCGAGCAGGGTGGGTATGAGCTGGAGAAGTCGTCGTACGACGAGTCGCAACACCCCGCGTGCCCCTTTCTTGCGTGTGGAGGGTGGATGCGCGGACGCCCGGTCACGAGAGGAACGCGTGACCGGGCGGACCGCTTACGGGGGTGTTACTTGAAGGAGACCTCGGCGAAGTTCTCCTGCGTCAGCGGGGAGACCTTCGGCGGGACCACGTTCTTGCCGAACGCGATGGCCGGCGGGGAGGAGGTCAGCGGGAGACCCGGCAGGTACTCCATGATCGCCTCGTTGGCGGCCTTGTAGAGGTCGGTGCGCTTGGTCGGGTCGCCCTGGAGCGAGCCGGCCTTGACCGCGTTGAAGACCTTGTCGTCCTTGAAGCCCCACTGCTTGTCGTACCCGGCGAACCAGGTGCCGATGAAGTTGTAGCCGTCGTTGAAGTCACCGGTCCAGCCGAGCATGTGGAGCGGGCAGGAGCCGTGCTCGACCGCGTCGACGTAGTCCGGGTTCCACTTCTTCGGCTTGGGGTTGACCTTGATGCCGGCCTTCTCCAGGTCGGCCTTGACCAGCTCGAAGATGTCCTGCGGGGCAGGCATGTACGGGCGGGTGACCTCGGTCGGGTAGCAGAAGTCGACCGACAGGTTGCTCGCGCCGGCGCCGGCGAGGAGCGACTTGGCCTTGGCGGTGTCGAAGGCGTACTTCTTCACGTTCTCCGAGTAGCCGGCGACCGTGTCGGGCATGAACTGGGTCGCGACCTTGCCGCCCTCGGGCAGCTGGGTCTTGACGATGTTCTCGCGGTCGACGGCGTGCGCGATGGCCTGGCGGACCTCGGGCTTCTTCAGCGCCGGGTTGGCCTCCTGCGTCATACCGAGGTAGAGCAGGTTGAAGACGTCACGGGTCGGGACCTGGAAGCCCGCGCCCTCGAGGGTCTTGATGTCGGCGGGCGCGACGAGGTCGTAGCCGTCGATGTCACCGGCCTGGAGCGCCTGGCGGCGGCCCTCCTCGGTGTCCAGGGTGCGGAAGACCAGGTTCTTCACCTTGGCCTTCTCGCCCCAGTAGTCGTCGAAGCGCTCGAGGGTGACTTCCTTGTTGCCCTTGTTCCACTTCGTGATCTTGTACGGGCCGGTGCCGGCGACCGTGCCGGCCTCCTGGCTGTACTTGGGGTACGTGATGGCGTCGCCCTTGGCGGTGGCCTGCTGCTTCGCGTACTCCTTGAGCGCCTTCGGCGAGTGGATCGCGAGGGCGTTCAGGGAGAAGCCGCCGGGCAGGTTGGCGGAGGGCTCGAAGACCTCGATGACGGCGGTGGCCGGGTCCTTGGCGGTGCAGGACTTGTAGTTCGCCTTGGGCGTCTCCTTGTCCTCGTTGGCCTTGAAGCCGCCCATGATGGTCTGCCAGTAGTACGAGACCGCGCTCGACTGGAAGGTGCCCTTCCAGTTGAACCAGTAGTCGTAGTTGGCGCAGACCGCCGCCGCGTCGAGGGCCTCGCCGTCGTGGAACTTCACGCCCTGGCGGATGTTGAAGGTCCAGACGGTGCCCTCGGTGTTGCTCGACCACTTCTCGGCGAGCCCGCCGACGAGCTTGCTGCCGCCGGCCTCGTGCTCCAGGAGCGCCTCGAACGCCTGACGGGTGACCCGGAAGGTCTCGCCGTCGCTCGCGAGGGCCGGGTCGAGGGAGGCCGGGTCGCCCGGGGCGCCGAACACGAAGGTGTCCTTGGCCCCGCCCTTGTTGCCTTCCTTGTCCCGGTCGCTCGCGCAGCCCGTGGCGATGAGGCCGACCGCGATGGCCGCCGTCAGAGCCCGGGTCGACCGGGAATTGAGTATGCGCATGGGTCCACCCCTGGGTCGCCATGTGTGGTCTTGACCGGCCGAACGCTACTGGCGAGTGACGCGGCAGAGAACAGTCCGCATAGCGGTGATACCAACCTGAGACCCGGACACTCACCAAAACGGTCCGATGCCGGACATCGGCGGCGGGAGCGGGCTCAAGCGGACGCAAAACCCCGCCCTGGCAAGGAATTTCGGCCAGAGCGGGGTCGGGGGGCGGAGCGGTTCTCAGCGGTGCTGCGCGGGCGGGTAGCCATATCCCGGACGGTGGGATCCCGCATGCTGGGACGGCGATCCGTGCGCCTCGCGGTCGTAGAAGGGCCGGGCGTGGGCCTTCAGCCAGAGCGCCACCGGGTCGTACGCGTCGGAGAGCGCGACCGTCGAGACCGGCAGGCCCTCGGGCACGCTGCCGATCGACTGGCGCATCATCGCCCGCACCTCGTCCACGGCCGCCGCCGAACCGTCGTACAGGTCGAGGCCGATGACCAGGTACGGGGTCCCGAGCGCGGGCTGCACCCAGCCGCGGCGGAGCGAGCGGACGGCCGGCGTCCGGTGCGCGTTCTGGGTGAGCTGGGCGTAGAACTGCGGGATCTCCAGGGCGGGTTCGGAGACCCGGAGCGGCCCGGCGGGCATCCGGTCGAGGCCGGTGGCGATCCGGCGCAGATCGGACCAGGGAATGCCGACGCCGCCGCCGGGGGCGTGCGGATTCAGCCAGACGCCCCAGCGCTCGGGGTAGAGGGCGCGGGCGATCTCGCGGCCGGTGACGCGCTCGTGGGCGCGGTGCCAGCCGGAGGCGGCGAGCTCGCCGGCCGAGGTGACGCAGGGCGCGTAGCCGTAGCCGTCGACCTCCATGTTGCCGTACTGGGCCTCCGGCGAGCCCGCCGAGCCCTGCCAGAGCAGCATGTACAACTCGCCGTCGGCCAGGGCGTGCAGCAGTCCCTCGTACGCGTCGTAGCGTCCGGGCGCCACCTGGCGCAGCATGTGCTCGACCTGTCCGGTCGCGCCTGACGCGCTCACCCTGGGTTCCGCCCCTCTGTCTCGTACGGCTCGGTTCGGTGGTTCGTTCTCGGTCGGTCCAGCTTAGACAGGGCCGGGGGTCATCCGTCGGTGCGCCGGTAGAAGGGGCGCACCCGTTCCAGCATCCAGTCGCCGACGGGGTCGGCGGCCATGTCGAGGAGGATGAGGTTGACCGGCCAGGCCACCTCGACGCGGCCGAGGGCGCGGCCGAGGGCGTCCAGCGGCGCGTTGCGGTCGACGCCGTCCCAGCCGGTGAGCTGGACGCCGATGAAGAGGGCCGGTTCGGTGCCCTCGACGCTGGCGAGGGTGCGGCGGGCGGTGGCGACGACCCCGGTGGCCTCGAACTCGGCGGAGGCGGCGGCGAGGAAGTCGACCGGGTCGTCCTGCCAGTCGGGCTCGAAGAGGCGGACCCGGCCGCCGGACGCGGGCCCGTCGAGGGCGGTGCGGCCGGTCCGGCAGAGCTCGGCGACGGCGGGCGGGGGCAGCGGGACGCCGACGGTGCCGCCGGGGTTCACCGCGATGCCGAGCTGCGGGGGCAGGCCGCGGGCGAAGTCACGGGCCGGGGCGACGGTGAAGGACATGTGGTCGCCGACGCAGGCGAGGAACTGCTCCTGGGAGCTGAAGACGGGGACGAAGGCGGCGCCGCCGATCTCCATGGTGGCGAGGTCCAGGTCGGGGCTGTCGGGGCCGCCGCCGTTGGGCAGCGGGACCCACACCTGGCTGCGGCCGAGCACCTCGATGAGCCGGCCTCCGGCCGCGGGCTCCCCGAGCGCGGCGGCCAGCGCCTCCTCCAGCTCGTTGCCCGGCCACGTCACGTCCACGGTGGTTCCGTCCCCTCCTCGCACGGCCCGGTCCCGGCCGTCCCGCAGCACCCTAACGCCGCCCCGCCCCGGCTGTGACCAGAACCCGCCCCCGGGCGGACGCGGGCCTCAGCCCGCGTCCCGGAGTCCCTCGTCCCGGAAGCCCGACTCCCGGAAGCCGAGACGGCGCAGGGCCGCGGCGGCGTCCCGGTCGAGAAGCGTGGCGGAGGCGCAGCCGCGGGGCAGCCGGCCCGACTCCACGGCGGCGACGAGCCGGCCGACGGCTCTGCGGTGCCGGGCGAAGGCGTACGCGGAGACGCCCCGGCCGCGCTCGCGCTGCCCGTCTCTGGCGGTGTCCGGGTCGACGTCGAGGAGGACGAGGTGGAGGGCGCGGCCGCGCCGGGCGGCGGAGCGGGCCAGCCAGCCGCGGACCCAGGACTGGGTGCCGCAGTCGTGGACGACGACTCCGGCGCCGGAGCGCAGGGCCCGGTACAGCCCGGCGTAGTGCGCGATCCGGACCAGCGGGCGGTAGAGCGCGTACGGCACCATCCGGGGCATCCGGGCCTCCCAGCGCTCCCGGACGTCCTGCGAGTCGATGCCGCGGCCCTCGGCGGCCCGCCGCAGCAGCGTGGACTTGCCGCTGCCCGGGAGCCCGGAGACGACCACGACGTCACCGGCGGCGAAGGTGAGGGCGCGCGGGCCGCGCCCGCCGCGCTCGCGGAGGTCCCGCACCACGCGCCCGCGCGCGCGGGTCCGGGCGCGGGGCCGCTGAGCCGGTATGGCGGCGTCGGTCGCGAAGACGCCGGTGTGCTGGATCCTCATCGCTGCTCCCCCTGTCGGGTCCCCGGGGGACGTACCGGGAGACCTCACGGAGACCCTTGCCCACGAAGTGTAAAGAAACGGTAATCCGTGACAAGCGATTTGCCGCGCCGACACCGTGTGCGAGGATGTGCGCGCCAGGCGCGCGCAGCGCCGTACAGCTGGACAACCGCATACCGGCCGCTCGAATCCGCGCGGGAGAGTTCCGGACCGGCCTCGGCCGTCCGGGCGCCGAAGGAGCAAGACCCTCCCTTGAATCTCTCAGGCCCCGTACCGCGTGGATGAGGCAGATCTGAAAAGCGGGACACCTGTCGTGTCCCCACCCAAGGTGCAAGCCGGGGATGCCCCCGGTGAACCTCTCAGGTTCCATGACAGATGGGGAGGACCGTCCTTGCCTGTCATGTTTTCCGCCTTCGGGACCCGGGAGCCACGTCCATCATGAGCACCACCCCCCGTCTGACCGCCCTCGATGCCCTGCATCGTTCGCTGGGCGCGACCATGACCGACTTCGCCGGCTGGGACATGCCGCTGCGGTACGGCAGCGAGCGCGACGAGCACAACGCCGTCCGCACCAGGGCCGGTCTCTTCGACCTCTCCCACATGGGCGAGATCACCGTCACCGGGCCGCAGGCCGCCGAGCTGCTCGACTACGCCCTGGTCGGCAACATCTCCACGATCGGCGTCGGCCGCGCGCGCTACACGATGATCTGCCAGGAGGACGGCGGCATCCTCGACGACCTGATCGTCTACCGCCTCGGCGAGACCGAGGCCGCGTCTTCCCAGTACATGGTCGTCGCCAACGCCTCCAACGCGCAGATCGTCCTGGACGCCCTGGTGGCCCGCTCCGGCGGCTTCGACGCCGAGGTCCGCGACGACCGCGACGCGTACGCCCTGATCGCCGTGCAGGGCCCGGAGTCCCCCGGCATCCTCAAGCAGCTGACCGACGCCGACCTGGACGGTCTGAAGTACTACGCGGGTCTGCCCGGCACGGTCGCCGGCGTCCCGGCGCTGATCGCCCGGACCGGCTACACCGGCGAGGACGGCTTCGAGCTCTTCCTGAAGCCCGAGCACGCCGAGGGCGTGTGGACGGCGCTGACCGAGGCGGGCGCGGGCGTCGGCCTCATCCCGTGCGGCCTCTCCTGCCGCGACACGCTGCGCCTGGAGGCGGGCATGCCGCTGTACGGGCACGAGCTGACCACCTCGCTCACCCCCTTCGACGCCGGTCTGGGCCGGGTCGTGAAGTTCGAGAAGCCGGGCGACTTCGTCGGCCGCAAGGCGCTGGAGGCCGCCGCCGAGCGCGCCGAGACCGCCCCGCCGCGCAAGCTGGTCGGCCTGATCGCCGAGGGCCGCCGCGTCCCGCGCGCCGGCATGGCCGTCGTCGCCGGCGGCGAGGTCATCGGCGAGATCACCTCCGGCGCCCCGTCGCCGACGCTCGGCGAGCCGATCGCCATGGCGTACGTCGACGCGGCGCACGCCACGCCCGGCACCGAGGGCGTCGGGGTGGACATCCGCGGCACCCACGAGCCGTACAAGGTCGTGGCCCTGCCCTTCTACAAGCGCCAGAAGTAGCCGGGTTCCCGTCCGGGGTCCGCCCCGGACGTGACGCGTTCGTCTCGGAACGCGTCTCACCCCGCAAGACCCACGTACATCCGCACTCCCCCGATCCAGGAGAATCAGGCCATGAGCAACCCCCAGCAGCTTCGCTACAGCAAGGAGCACGAGTGGCTGTCGGCCGTCGAGGACGGCGTCGCCACGGTCGGCATCACGGAGCACGCGGCCAACGCCCTCGGTGACGTCGTCTACGTGCAGCTCCCCGAGGTCGGCGACACCGTGACCGCGGGCGAGTCCTGTGGCGAGCTGGAGTCGACCAAGTCCGTCAGCGACCTCTACGCCCCGGTGACGGGCGAGATCGTCGAGGCCAACCAGGACGTCGTCGACGACCCCTCGCTGGTGAACTCCGCCCCCTTCGAGGGCGGCTGGCTGTTCAAGGTGCGCATCTCGGGCGAGCCGGACGACCTGCTCTCCGCCGACGAGTACACCGCCTTCACCGCAGGCTGACCGAGACCCCCTAGGGATCGCTTCATGTCGCTTCTGAACACTCCCCTCCACGAGCTGGACCCGGACGTCGCCGCCGCCGTCGACGCCGAGCTCCGCCGCCAGCAGTCCACCCTCGAGATGATCGCCTCGGAGAACTTCGCTCCGGTCGCGGTCATGGAGGCCCAGGGCTCCGTCCTCACCAACAAGTACGCCGAGGGCTACCCGGGCCGCCGCTACTACGGCGGCTGCGAGCACGTCGACGTGGCCGAGCAGATCGCGATCGACCGGATCAAGGACCTGTTCGGCGCCGAGTACGCCAACGTGCAGCCGCACTCCGGCGCCTCCGCCAACCAGGCCGCGCTCTTCGCGATCGCCCAGCCGGGCGACACGATCCTCGGTCTCGACCTGGCGCACGGCGGCCACCTCACCCACGGCATGCGCCTGAACTTCTCGGGCAAGCAGTTCAACGTGGTCGCGTACCACGTGGACGAGGCCGGCCTGGTCGACATGGCCGAGGTCGAGCGCCTCGCCAAGGAGCACCGCCCGAAGGTGATCATCGCCGGCTGGTCGGCGTACCCGCGTCAGCTGGACTTCGCCGAGTTCCGCCGGATCGCCGACGAGGTCGAGGCGTACCTGTGGGTCGACATGGCCCACTTCGCCGGCCTGGTCGCGGCGGGTCTGCACCCGAACCCGGTCGAGTACGCGGACGTGGTGACCTCCACCACGCACAAGACGCTCGGCGGCCCGCGCGGCGGCATCATCCTGGCGAAGAAGGAGTTCGCCAAGAAGCTGAACTCCTCGGTCTTCCCCGGCTTCCAGGGCGGCCCGCTGGAGCACGTGATCGCGGCCAAGGCCGTCTCCTTCAAGGTCGCGGCCTCGGAGGAGTTCAAGGAGCGCCAGCAGCGCACCCTGGACGGCGCCCGGATCCTGGCCGAGCGCCTGGTCCGCGACGACGTCACGGCGCACGGCGTCTCGGTCCTCTCCGGCGGCACGGACGTGCACCTGGTCCTGGTGGACCTGCGCGACTCCGAGCTCGACGGCCAGCAGGCCGAGGACCGGCTCCACGAGGTGGGCATCACGGTCAACCGGAACGCCGTTCCGAACGACCCGCGCCCGCCGATGGTCACCTCCGGTCTGCGCATCGGCACGCCGGCCCTCGCCACCCGCGGCTTCACCACCGAGGACTTCACCGAGGTCGCCGACATCATCGCCGAGACGCTGAAGCCGGGCTTCGACGCGGACAAGGCGGAGTCCCTGAAGGCGCGCGTGACCGCTCTGGCCGAGAAGCACCCGCTGTACCCCGGCCTGAAGTAATTTCGTACGCTTTCGTTCCTGGGTTCGTTCGTTCGAAAGTTCCGGGGCACCGCGCACACTGGACAGTGGGCGCGGTGCCCCGCCCCATGTCGTCACCTCTCACGCTTTTCTGCTCCACCCCGGCAGACAACGGCGTCTAGCCCCCACAAGGAGTCCTCCCGTGGCCATCTCGGTCTTCGATCTGTTCTCGATCGGCATCGGTCCTTCGAGCTCCCACACGGTGGGCCCCATGCGCGCGGCCCGGATGTTCGCCCGCCGGCTGAAGAACGAGGGGCTGCTCGCGGGCACGGCCAAGGTCCGGGCGGAGCTGTACGGCTCGCTCGGCGCCACCGGGCACGGGCACGGCACCCCGAAGGCGGTCCTGCTCGGCCTGGAGGGCAACTCGCCCCGCACGGTCGACGTGGAGAACGCCGACGACGAGTTCGAGCGGATCAAGGCGAGCGGCCGGATCAACCTGCTCGGCGCCCACGACATCCCCTTCGACTTCGACGCCGACCTGGTGCTGCACCGGCGCAAGGCGCTCCCGTACCACGCCAACGGCATGACGGTCTTCGCGTACGACGCCGAGGGCGCGCTCGTCCTGGAGAAGACGTACTACTCCGTCGGCGGCGGCTTCGTCGTGGACGAGGACGCGGTGGCGGGCGAGAACCCGATCATCCCGGACGACACCGTCCTGAAGTACCCCTTCCGCACCGGCGACGAGCTGCTCCGCCTCACCAAGGAGACCGGTCTGTCGATCTCCTCGCTGATGCTGGAGAACGAGAAGGCGTGGCGCACCGAGGACGAGATCCGGGCGGGCCTCCTGGAGATCTGGCGGGTCATGCAGTCCTGCGTGTCGCGCGGCATGTCCCGCGAGGGCATCCTGCCCGGCGGCCTGAAGGTCCGCCGCCGCGCCGCGACGCTGGCCCGCAAGCTGCGCTCCGAGGGCGACCCGGCCATGCACGCGATGGAGTGGATCACCCTCTACGCGATGGCGGTGAACGAGGAGAACGCGGCGGGCGGGCGCGTGGTCACCGCCCCGACGAACGGCGCGGCCGGCATCATCCCCGCCGTCCTGCACTACTACATGAACTTCGTGCCCGGCGCCGACGAGGACGGCATCGTGCGCTTCCTGCTCGCGGCCGGCGCGGTCGGCATGCTCTTCAAGGAGAACGCGTCGATCTCCGGCGCCGAGGTCGGCTGCCAGGGCGAGGTCGGCTCGGCCTGCTCGATGGCGGCGGGCGCCCTCGCCGAGGTCCTGGGCGGCTCCCCCGAGCAGGTGGAGAACGCGGCGGAGATCGGCATGGAGCACAACCTGGGCCTGACCTGCGACCCCGTGGGCGGCCTGGTCCAGATCCCGTGCATCGAGCGGAACGGCATGGCGGCGGTCAAGGCCGTGACGGCGGCGAAGATGTCGATGCGCGGCGACGGCAGCCACCTGGTCTCCCTCGACAAGGTCATCAAGACCATGAAGGAGACGGGCGCGGACATGAGCGTCAAGTACAAGGAGACCGCGCGCGGCGGTCTCGCGGTGAACATCATCGAGTGCTGAGCCCGGCGCGCACCCGACGAACGGCCGGTCCCGCCCCCGCGGGGCCGGCCGTCGGGCGTTCGGGTCAGTAGCGGACCCAGAGGACGTAGACGTCCGGGCGGGAGGGGTGGAAGGGCTCGCAGAAGTAGATCTTGCCCCAGATCCACTCGCCGGCCTGGCCGGCGGCCTGGCACTCGGCGTACGAGGCGTGGTGGCTGCGGGCGTAGAAGCCCGGCCCCGCGGCCTCGGCGGTGCCGGCGGTGCCGAGGGCGAGTGCTCCTGCGGTGGCCGCGGTGGCGAGGGCGGCGGCGACGCGACGGTACATGGCATGTCCTCCTGAAATGAACGATGCGATGTGGTGCGGGATGGTGCCGTGCGTTTCGTCCCGGCTGCGCAGCCAGGAGGAAAGGTATCGGCGCGCCCCCTCTCCGGCAATAGGTCTAGGCCAATCGCCGAACGGATGTCCGGATTCCCCGATGAAGGCCGGAATTCGTCGCTAGGGTCCGGTCATGACCATGACCACGGATGCCGAATGTTCCACTCTGACCCGCACCCTGCGCCGCCGCGGGATCGTCGTGCTCTCCGTCTTCGCGGCGGTGTGGGCGCTCGCCGGCGGCTCGGGACTGCCCGCGCCGGGGCTCGTCGTCGCCGGGGTGTCGGCGGCCCTGCTGGTGGCCGGGACGCTGGCCGCGGGGTTCCGGTGGACGGCCCGCGAGGTGACCCGTCCGGTGCGGCTCCCTGAGCGGTGGAACCGGGGGGTCGGGATCGTCAACGCGGTCGAGGCCGCGGCGATCGTCGCCGTGATCGCGGCCTCGAACGCGGCCGGGCGCCAGGAGTGGATCCCGGTCGGCCTCTGCCTCGTCGTCGGCCTGCACTTCTTCCCGCTGGCCCGCCTCTACGACCAGCGCCAGTACGGATGGCTGGCGGCGGCCCTGACGGCCCTCGCGTCGATCGGCACGGGCCTGCTGGCGGCCGGCCTGTCGGCGGAGGCCGTACGGGCGGCCGTGGCGCTTCCCGCGGCCCTGGCCCTGTGGGGCACCGCGCTGCTGGTGGCGCGCGACTGACGCGCCGGGGCCCTCAGGGGCCGAGGGGCGGGCGGCGGCTGCTCGCGAGCGCCGCCCGGCCCCGGGGCCGGGGCCGGTCAGGCCCGGGTCACGCCTTGCTGAGGTGGGACCAGAACTCGTCCCACGACAGGCGGCCGTCGCCGTTGTCGTCGCGCTGCTTGATGAGGGCCTCGGCGACCGTCTCGGTGACGTTGAAGTCACCCAGCTGCGCCATGACGCTCTTGTACTCCGCGGCGGTGATGAAGCCGTCCCCGTCCACGTCGTACCGGTTGAATGCCGTGCGTGCCGACTCGATGTCCGCCACTGCTTCCGCCCCTTCTCGGTGCTGTCTTTGACGGTGGTCAGATTAGCGGGCGCGGCGGTGTCCGATGATGGCGGTATGAGCGGTGACGTGACACGGATCCTGGAGGCGGCGGCGAGCGGGGAGTTCCCGCCCATGGACGGCGGGACGACGGTGGTGCCGCAGCCGGACCGGCGGGACGCCGGGGTGCTGGCCTTCACGGCCCACTCGGTGGTCTTCGCCGACGTCGACCCGGAGTGGGTACGGGCGGAGCTCGCGGCCACCGGGAGCGATCCGCTCGCGGCGAGCATGAACCCGGGCTTCCTGGTGCGGCTGATGACTCGGACCGGCCGGCGGATGAACACGATCGACCTGCTGACGGTCGCCGACGCCCTGCCGGGCCCTCCGCCGGTGGAGCTGCGGGAGATCGAGGACCCCGGGCACCCCAGGGTGGCGCGGGCCCTGAAGTACCGGGACGAGGTACGGGTGTGGGCGGCGGACGGCGGGGTGCTGATCCTGGGGCGCGGTGTGGCCGGGCGGATGGAGGCGGCGATCGAGGTGGACGAGGGCGTCCGCCACCGAGGTCTGGGGCGGGCGCTGGCCACGGCGGCCCGCCATCTGACGCCGGACCCCGTGGTGTGGGCGCAGCAGTCGCCGGGGAACGCGCGGAGCGTGCGGACCTTCCAGGCGGCGGGGTACCGCCCGGTGGCGTCGGAGGCCCTGCTCACGGCCCGGTAGAAGGGCGCACGGGCGTCCAGCATGTGGATGATCGAGGGAAACAATCGGTGAACCGCATAGCCATTCACAGTTTGCAAGGCAAGTGCCGCAGGTCACCAACGATTCACAGTTAAAACGTAGGGGTATGTCCGTATTGATGGCGATACAGGCACTTGGCGATGGGTCCGGCGTCTGTCATAGTCGAGGGAACGACCCCCATTGACCCGGGCCAGGTCGTCCAAGCGGCCGTGGATACACCCCCCCCCGTCCACGGCGCATCACACGGAAGCCCCCAGCAGCCCCACCACGGCGCACGGGGGCTTCCGTGCGTTCAGCGGTCGGTGACCCGCATCTCGAACCAGGTCGTCTTGCCGCGCGGCCCCAGGTCCACGCCCCACCGGTCGGAGAGCTTGTCGACGAGGAAGAGGCCCCGTCCGCTGACGTCGAGCTCACCCACCGGCATCAGACAGGGCAGGCCGCGCGAGGGGTCGCGCACCTCGATCCTGATCCGGCCGGGGCGCCGCTGGGCGCGGAGCGCGAAGACCCGGGCGCCGGTGTGCCGGACCGCGTTCCCCACCAGCTCGGAGACGAGCAGGACCGCGTGCTCGGCGAGGGTCGGGCCGAGCGCCCACTGCCGGAGCACCACGTGCTGGGTCATCCGCCGGGCGATCCGGGCCGACTCCGGCAGCGACGGCAGGCGGACGTCGACCTCCGCCGGGTTGCCGTACCGGTCCATCGCCGAGAGGGCCTCTTCGTCCTCCGGGGTCGGTGCCCACCGTGCGGCGGGCACACTCCCCTGCCGTGGTTGTTCCCTGCTCTCCAGGCCCGCCATGCCCCCCATCATGGCCGCCGGAGACGGCCCGCGGGGGCCGTTCCGGTGGAATGGCCCCCGCGGGACGGCGCGTCGCCGTGACGGACCGTCGGACGACGGTCCGGACGGCGGCCGGTCAGGCGAACTTGGCCTTGCCGGGGCCCTCCTCGACGAAGCTGCGCATGCCGGTCTCGCGGTCCGCGGTGGCGAACAGCGCGGAGAACCAGGTGCGTTCGAGGGCGAGGCCGGTGTCGATGTCGGCCTCCAGGCCCTGGTCGATCGCCTCCTTGGCGGCCCGCAGCGCCACCGCCGGGCCCTGCGCCAGCTTGGCGGCCCAGGCGTGCGCCTGCTCGTACACCTCGGCGGCCGGGACGACCCGGTCGACCAGGCCGAGCGTGAGGGCCTCGTCGGCGCGCACCATCCGGCCGGTGAAGATGAGGTCCTTCGCCTTGGACGGGCCGACCAGGCGGGAGAGCCGCTGGGTGCCGCCGGCGCCGGGGATCAGGCCGAGCAGGATCTCGGGCTGGCCGAGCTTCGCGTTGTCGGCGGCGATCCGGTAGTCGGCGCAGAGCGCGAGCTCGCAGCCGCCGCCGAGGGCGTACCCGGTGATCGCGGCGACGACCGGCTTGGGGATGCGGGCGACGGCGGTGAAGGAGTCCTGGAGCGCGCGCGACCGCTCGACCATGGCCACGTGGTCCATGACCTGCATCTCCTTGATGTCCGCGCCGGCCGCGAAGACCTTCTCGCCGCCGTAGAGGACGACGGCTCGCACGTCGTCGCGGTCGCCGGCCTCCTGGGCCAGCTCGCGCAGCCGGTCCTGGGTGGCGATGTCCAGGGCGTTCATCGGCGGGCGGTCGAGGCGGATCGTGCCGACGCCGTCGGCGACTTCGAGGTTCACAGTCATGGGAGAGAGGTTAGTGCGCGTTAACGCGGACGGGCCCGGTGCTGTTGCTCACAGCACCGGGCCCGTCCGCGACGGCGGGGACCTAGGCGGTCCACTCCGCCCAGGACATGTTCCAGCCGTTCAGGCCGTTCTCCGGCTTGATCTGCTTGTCCTTGGAGTTCTTCACGATGACGACGTCACCGATGAGCGAGCGGTCGAAGAACCAGGCGGCCGGCGTGGAGCTGTCGCCCGCGCCCCGGGTGTCCGAGAGGCCGACGCAGCCGTGGCTGACGTTCTGCGAGCCGAAGGTGGACTTCGGGGCCCAGTAGTTGCCGTGCACGAAGGTGCCGGAGGTGGACAGGCGCATCGCGTGCGGCACGTCCTTGATGTCGTACTCGCCGCCGAAGCCCACGGTGGCGCCGTTCATCCGGGTCACCTTGTACTTCTCGCTGATGACCATCTGGCCGTTGTACGTGGTCGTGGACGGGGCGCCCGCGGTGATCGGCAGGGTCTTGATGATCGTGCCGTCGCGCTCGACCTTCATCGTCTTGGCGCTCGCGTCGACCGTGGAGACCTGACGGCGGCCGATGGTGAAGGAGTACGACTTCTTCTGCTTGCCGTAGACGCCCGGGCGGCCCTCGACGCCGTCCAGGTTGAGCTCGACGGTGACCTTCGTGCCGGCCTTCCAGTACTCCTCGGGACGGAAGTCGAGGCGGTCGTTGCCGAACCAGTGGCCCTCGATCTCGACGGCCGGCTCGGCCGTCACCTTGATGGCCCTCTCCACGGCCTCGGGGTCGGTGATGCCCCGGGTGAAGTTGATGGAGACCGGCATGCCGACGCCGACGGTCGAGTCGGCCTCCGGCGTGTAGTGGCCGATGAAGGTGTTCTTCGGGACCAGCGTCGTGAAGGTGGTGTCCTTCGCCGACTCGCGGCCCTCGGCGTCCTTCGCGATCGCGTGGACCTTGTACTGCGTGCCGGCCGACAGATGGGCCAGCGGCTCCCAGCTCGCGCCGTCCGCCGAGATCTTCCCCTCGACCGCGCCGCCCTTGGAGTCGGCGACCGTCACGGTCGTCAGCTTGCCCTGCTCGGCGGAGACCTTGAGGGCCCCGCTGGTGGCGACCGAGTCGGCGCCGTCCTTCGGCAGGATCGTCACGACCGCCTGGGAGGCGGCGTTGTCGGGGGCCACGGTCCCCTGCCCGTTGCCCTTCGCCCCGGCCCCGCCGGCGGTCTTCGACGGCTCCTCACCGCCACAGGCGGTCAGCACCAGCAGCAGCGCCCCCGTCGCCAGGGCCCCGAGGCGGAGGCTCCGCCGCCGCGCCGACCGCCCCGATATCGGCTGCCCGTTCACTATGGTCTTCTCCCCTCGCACGACCCGGCCGCAGGCCGGGCCCCACCCCCTGTACGCACGTCCCGCGCACGGCGCTAGATAATCACACCGGAAGACACGAAAGTTCCACGTGAATGTCACCGTTCAGTCCCAGTCGGGGCGGGACCGGAGGCGAGCGGGGAGGTGCCCGCGTCCGGCCCCGGGACCAGGGCGGGGTCAGCGGAGCGCGGATCCGGCCTTCCAGCCCTCCCAGTCGAGGTTCCAGCCGCCGAGACCGTTGTCCGGAGCGACCTCGCGGTCCTGGGAGTTGACCACCTCCACGACGTCCCCGATGAGGCTCCGGTCGTAGAACCAGCCCGCCGGGGTCTCGGCGCCGCCGCCCTTCACGTCCCGCAGCCCCACGCAGCCGTGGCTGACGTTGGCCGAGCCGAAGGTGGACGCGTCGGCCCAGTAGTTGCCGTGGATGAAGGTGCCGGACTCGGTGAGCCGCATGGCGTGCGGCACGTCCTTGATGTCGTACTCGCCGCCGAAGCCGACCGTGGCGCCGTTCATCCGGGTCACGTCGTACCGCTCGGTCACCACCATCTTCCCGTTGTACGTGGTGGTCTTCGGCGCGCCGGCGGTGATCGGCAGCGTCGCCAGGACCTTGCCGTCCCGGCGCACCTCCATGGTGTGCGCGGCGGCGTCCACCAGGGAGACCTGGGAGCGGCCCACCGTGAAGCCGACCGTCTTGCGCTGGATGCCGTAGACGCCGGGGGCGCCCTCGACGTCCCGCAGCGCCAGCTCGACGGTCACCTTGGTGCCGGCCGCCCAGTACCGGGCCGGGCGGAAGTCGAGCCGCTCCTTGCCGAACCAGTGGCCGACGACCTCCACCGGCGGGTCGGCGGTGACCCGGATCGCCCGCTCCACCTCCGCCCGGTTCTCGATCGGGCGGTTGAAGCCGAAGGAGACGATCATGCCGGCGCCGACAGTGGAACGGTTCTCCGGAGTGAAGTAGCCGATGAAGCGGCTCTCCGGCACCACCGTGGTGAAGGTGGTGTGCCGGGCCGAACGGCGCCCGTGCGCGTCGAGCGCCACCGCGTCCACGCTGTACTTCGCGGCGAGCGCGAGCCGCGTGCCCTCGGCGGGCCGCCAGCGCAGCCCGTCGGCGGTGAAGGCGCCGGCCACGGCGGAGCGGCGCCCGTCCGCCACCTGGGTCACGCTCACCCGTTCGAGCCGCCCGCTGTCCACCCGTACCTCCAGGGGTCCTTCCGGCGGCACCGCCCGGCTGCCGTCCTCCGGGCTCACCCGGATCACGTCCCCGGGCGCCCGCGCCTTGCCCGGAAGCCCCAGGCCGACGCCTCCTTCCCCGTCCGATCCGGTGCAGCCGGCGAGACCCACGAGGAGCCCCGCGACCGCGAGGAGTTGCCCGGCCCGTTCCCATACACGTGTCACGCGTGGCCCAACGACGACCCCCCTCCAGGGGAAACGTGCGCGCGGGCCATGTTGGGGGGACGGCCGCGCGGGCAGAACAGGGGGGACGACCGGGAGTACACGAGGGTGCGGGAGGACGCGCGGGGCCGGGGCCGGGACGCCCCGGGCCCGGCCGCGGGCCCGCCGGAGCCGCGGGAGGCCAGGGCGGTGTCGAGCGCAGCCGAACAGCAGGCGGTACCGGAGCATGCCCCGGAACGGACCGCGCCCCCGGTGTGGCCCGGGGCGCCCACCCCGCTCGGGGCCCGCTGCCGGGTCGGCCCCGACGGGACCCGGGGCACCAACTTCGCCCTGTGGGCGGGCGGCGCGGAGGCGGTGGAACTCTGCCTCTTCGCGCCGGACGGCACCGAGACCCGGCTGCCGCTGACCGAGCTCACCCACGAGATCTGGCACGGCTTCGTGCCCGGCGCCGGCCCGGGGCAGCGGTACGGCTACCGGGTGCACGGCCGCTGGGACCCGTGGACGGGCGCCCGCTGGAACCCGGCGAAGCTCCTCCTCGACCCGTACGCGCGGGCCGTCGACGGCGACTTCACCCTGCCGGCCGAGGTGTACGGGCACGTCCGGGACTGGCCTCAGCAGCACGTCGCCGACACCGTCCGCGACGAGCGGGACTCCGCCCCGTACGTCCCCAAGGGCGTCGTCGTCCTGGACGACGACGACTGGTCCGACGACCGCAGGCCCAAGACGCCCTGGCAGGACTCCGTCATCTACGAGGTGCACGTCAAGGGCTTCACCGCCCGGCACCCCGGCATCCCCGAACACCTGCGGGGCACCTACGCGGGGCTCGCCCACCCGGCCGCCATCGACCACCTGGTCCGGCTCGGGGTCACGGCGGTCGAGCTCCTCCCGGTCCACCAGTTCGCCCACGAGGACCACCTGCTGCGCCGCGGCCTCACCAACTACTGGGGCTACAACTCGATCGGCTACTTCGCCCCGCACGCCGGCTACTCCTCCTCCGGCACCGCCGGGCAGCAGGTCGGCGAGTTCAAGCGGATGGTCAGGGCCCTGCACGCGGCCGGCATCGAGGTCATCCTCGACGTCGTCTACAACCACACCGCGGAGGCGGGCGAGCTCGGCCCCACCCTGTCCCTCAAGGGCATCGACAACCGCGGCTACTACCGGCTCCAGTCCGACGCCCGCCGGTACGCCGACTACACCGGCTGCGGCAACACCCTCCACGTCGTCCAGCCGCAGGTGCTCCGGCTCATCACCGACTCCCTGCGCTACTGGGTCACCGAGATGGGCGTCGACGGCTTCCGCTTCGACCTGGCGGCGGCCCTCGCCCGCTCGATGCACGACGTCGACATGCTCTCCCCGTTCCTCGCCGTCATCGCCCAGGACCCCGTGCTGCGCCGGGTCAAGCTCATCGCCGAACCGTGGGACGTCGGCAACGGCGGCTACCAGGTCGGCGCCTTCCCGCCGCTGTGGACCGAGTGGAACGACCGCTACCGGGACGCCGTACGGGACTTCTGGCGCGGCGCCCTGCCCGACGTGCGCGACCTCGGCTACCGCCTCTCCGGCTCCAGCGACCTCTACGCCTGGGGCGGCCGGCGCCCGTACGCCTCCGTCAACTTCGTCACCGCCCACGACGGCTTCACCCTGCGCGACCTGGTGACGTACGAGCGCAAGCACAACGAGGCCAACGGCGAGGGCAACCGGGACGGCACCCACGACAACCGCTCCTGGAACTGCGGCGCCGAGGGCGAGACCGACGACCCGGAGATCGGCGCGCTCCGGCTGCGGCAGCTCCGCAACCTCCTCACCACGCTGCTGCTCTCCACCGGCGTGCCGATGCTCGTCGCGGGCGACGAGATGGGCCGCACCCAGGGCGGCAACAACAACGCCTACTGCCAGGACAACGAGACCAGCTGGCTCGACTGGTCGCTGCCCGAGGACCCCGGCCGCGCCCAGCTCCTCGCCCTGACGCGACGGCTGCTCGCCCTGCGCCACCGCCATCCGGTGCTGCGCCGCCGGGCCTTCTTCTCCGGCCGGCCGCAGGGCGCCGACGGGCTGCGGGACCTCGCCTGGTTCGGCCCGGACGGCACCGAGATGACCGAGCGGGACTGGTACGCGCCCTCGGCCACCCTGGCGCTCTACCTGTCGGGGCGGGACATACCGGGCCGGGACGAGCGCGGCGAGCAGGTGCTCGACGACAGCTTCCTCGCCGTGCTGCACGCCGGCCCGGCCCCGCTGGACCTCCGGCTGCCCGGCGCGCCCTGGGCGCAGACCTACGAGCGGGTCCTCGACACGGCCCTCGACGACCAGACCGCGCCCCCGGGCACGCTCCACCGGGGCGGGGCGGTGCTGCCGGTGGGGGCGCGGTCGGTGGTACTGCTGAGGGTGGCGGGGTGACGCCCGTGGGGCGGCGGTAATTCGGGTGAGCGGTGTCAGTGGTGACTCGTAGGGTCGGACCTGATGCCCGAGAATCCCGCACCTCCCGAATCCGCCCCCGCCCGCCGCTCGGCCGTACGGGTGCTGCTGCGGCTCTGGCCGTACGTCCGGCCCGTGCGGGGGCGGTTCCTCACCGCCGCCGCCGTCGCGGTCGTCGCCTCCTGTCTGTCGCTGGTCATCCCGCTGGTCCTGAAGTGGCTGGTGGACGGGCCGGTCGCGGACCGGGACCCGGGCGGGGTGTGGCTGGGGGCGCTGTACCTGCTGCTCCTCGGCTTCGCCGAGGCCGCGCTCTTCGGTCTGCGCCGGTGGCTGGTGGCCCGGCCGCTCTCCTCGGTGGAGGCGCGGATGCGGAAGGACCTGTACGGGCGGCTCCAGCGGCTGCCGATCGCCTTCCACGACCGGTGGGCGTCCGGGCAGCTGCTGTCGCGCGGCACCACGGACCTGATGGTCCTGCGGATGTTCCTGGCCTTCCCGCTGACGTACCTGGTCGTCAACGCGGTGACCGTCCTCGCGGGCTGTGTGCTGCTGCTGGCGCAGGACTGGGCTCTCGGGCTCGTGCTGCTGACGCCCGTGGTGCCGGTGGTGGTGCTGTGCTCGTACTTCGAGCGGCGGTACGGGGTGGTGGCGCGGCGGGCCCAGGACCAGGTGGGCGATCTGACGACGGTGGTGGAGGAGAGCGTCCTCGGCATCCGGATCGTCAAGGGCTTCGGCAGGCACCGCAGCCAGGCGGAGGCGTTCCGTCGGCTCGCGGGGCTGCTGCGCTCCACGGAGCTGTCCAAGGCGCGGTTGCTGGCCACGCTCTGGGCGCTGATGACGGCCCTGCCGGAGCTGGCGATCGGTGCCGCGCTCGTGCTGGGCTCGGTGCGGGTCGCGGACGGCGGGCTTTCGGCGGGCACCCTGGTGGCCTTCCTGGCGACGGCGCTCGCGCTGCGCTGGCCGGTGGAGTCGATCGGCTTCCTGCTCGCGATGAGCCAGGAGGCGGTGACGGCGACGGAGCGGTACTTCGAGGTGATGGACGCGGAGGAGGAGCGGGACGCGCCCGCCCCCGCGGCGGTGCCGGGGGCCCAGGACGGGCTGCGGTTCGAGGGCGTGACCTTCCGGTTCCCCGACGCGCCCGAGGGCGCGGCGCCCGTGCTGGACGGCGTGGACCTGCACGTGCGGCCGGGCGAGACGCTGGCTCTGGTCGGGGCGACCGGCTCCGGCAAGACGGCGCTGACCGCGCTGGTGCCGCGGCTGCACGAGGCGAGCGGCGGCCGGATCCTGCTGGACGGCGAGGACATCGCGCTGATGGGGCGGGAGCGGCTGCGGACCCTGGTGTCGGTGGCCTTCGAGGAACCGACCCTGTTCTCGGCGAGCGTCGGGGAGAACGTGCTGATGGGCGCGGACGCGGACGCCGGGCGGCCGGAGCTGGACCGGGCGCTCGGGATCGCGCAGGCGGACGGTTTCGTCGGGCGGCTGCCGGAGGGCGCCGGGACCCGGGTCGGGGAGCAGGGGCTGAGCCTGTCGGGCGGTCAGCGGCAGCGGCTCGCGCTGGCCCGCGCGGTGGTCGGCCGGCCGCGGTTCCTGGTGCTCGACGACCCGCTGTCGGCGCTGGACGTGCACACCGAGGCGCGGGTGGAGGCGGCCCTGCGCGAGGTGCTGAAGGAGACGACGGCGCTGGTGGTGGCGCACCGGCCGTCGACGGTGATGCTGGCCGACCGGGTGGCGCTGCTGTCGGGCGGCCGGATCGCGGCGGTCGGCACCCATCAGGAACTGCTGCGGAGCAGCGCCGAGTACGCCTGGCTGATGTCGGGCGGGGCCGGCGCCGGTGTCGGTGCCGGTGTCGAGGGGGACGTGGAGACGGGAGACGGGGAGCGATGACGGAGACCGCGCTCGCGCAGCCGGAGGAGGAGGCCGTCCGGCCGGCCGGGGAGGAGGGGCCGGGTCCCGGCGACCCGTTCGACCGGGACGATCTGCCGGCGCCGCGCGGGGCGACCGGGGCGCTGCTGCGTTCGCTGCTCGCCGCGCACCGGTTCCGGGTGGCGGTGGCGGCGCTGGTGCTGCTGGTGAAGGAGGCGGCGGTCCAGGCGGGCCCGCTGCTCGTGGCGTACGCGATCGACCGGGGGGTGCCGGCCTTCCGGGCCGGGGACCACGGCCCGCTGGTCGCGGTGGCGGCCGGGTACCTGCTCTGCGCGCTCGGCGCGGGGGCGCTCCAGTACGTGTTCGTGCGGGGTGCGGCGCGGATCAACCAGGACGCGCTGCTCGACCTGCGGGGGCGGATCTTCCGGCACGCGCAGGTGCTGAGCGTGGACTTCCACGAGCGGTACACCTCGGGGCGCTTGATCTCGCGGTCGACGACGGACGTGGAGTCGCTGCGGGAGCTGCTGTCGGAGGGGCTCCAGGAGCTGATCGGGGTGGTGCTGTCGTTCGTGTCGATCTCGCTGGTGCTGCTCTGGCTGGACCTGGGGATCGGGGCGGTGGCGGTGGCCTCGTTCGGTCCGCTGTACCTGCTGGTGCGGATGTACCGGCGGCGGGCGGGCGCGGTGTACGCGGAGCGGTCGACGGCGATCGCCGGGGTGATCGTGAAGTTCGCGGAGACGATGAACGGGATCCGGCCGGTGCGGGCGTTCCGCCGGGAGCGGGTGAACGACGCGGAGTTCGCGGGGCTGAACCACCGGCACGAGCGGAGCAACGGCGACGCGCTCCTGGAGATGGCCCGCTACGTGGTGGGCTCGCGGCTCGTGGCGAACACGGCGGTGGCCGGGATGTGCCTGTGGGGCGCCTACCGGGTGGCGGACGGTTCGCTGGAGCTGGGCGTGCTGGCGGCGGCGGTGCTGTACGTGCGGCGGCTGTACGACCCGATCGACCGGCTCGGGATGTTCCTCAACTCGTACGAGTCGGCGGCGGCGTCCCTGGCCAAGATCGCGGGGCTGCTCGCGCAGGAGCCGGGCGTGCCGGAGGCGACCGCTCCGCGCGGGCTGCCGGCGCGGGCCGGGGCGGCGCCGGGCCGTGAGGTGGTCTTCGAGGGGGTGCGGTTCGCCTACCGGACGGGCGGTGAGGTGCTGCCCCGCTTCTCCCTGCGGATCCCGGCGGGGCAGACGGTGGCGGTGGTGGGGGCGACCGGCGCGGGCAAGTCGACGCTGGCGAAGCTGCTGGCGCGCTTCTACGACCCGACGGAGGGCCGGGTGCTGCTCGACGGCGTGGACCTGCGGGAGCTGGCGACGGCGGAGCTGCGGCGCGGGGTGGTCATGGTGACGCAGGAGGCGTTCCTGTTCTCCGGGACGGTCGCGGAGAACATCGCGATCGGGCGTCCGGACGCGAGCCGGGAGGAGATCGAGCGGGCGGCGAAGGCGATCGGCGCGCACGAGTTCATCGCGGGCCTGCCGGACGGCTACGACACCGACGTACGGAAGCGGGGCGGCCGGATCTCGGCCGGGCAGCGCCAGTTGGTGGCCTTCGCGCGGGCGCTCCTCGCGGACCCGGCGGTCCTCATCCTGGACGAGGCGACGAGCTCGCTGGACGTGCCGGGCGAGCGGGCGGTGCAGCACGCGATGGACACGGTCCTGGCGGGCCGTACGGCGGTGGTCATCGCCCACCGCCTGTCCACGGTCGAGGTCGCGGACCGGGTCCTGGTGATGGACGCGGGCCGCGTCGTCGAGGACGGCACCCCCGCCGGCCTGATCACCGGCGAGGGCCACTACGCGGACCTCCACCGCGCCTGGCGCGACTCCCTGACGGGCTGACGGACTGACGGGCTGAGCGACTGACGGGCCGCCGGGACGGGTCCGCCGGAACGGCTCCCCCGCCGGCCGGAGGGCAAGCCGCACCGGCGCCGAGCGGAACACCGGCTTCACGCCGAGTGGTTTCGGCCATCGGTTCGGTAAAGGCGGCCGGTGTCCGAAGGGCGGGACGCGGGGCGGAGGGTGGTGGTCCGGATCCGTGGCCGCGAGGGGATCGCAGCACGGAGAACGGGGGATGACCGGCCGTTCATGATCGATGAAACGTTCGGTTAACGAACACGCCCGTACGCGCAGCGGACGACTTCCGGCCAAGTTGTTGACGCGCTCCTGACAGATACCGCCGGTAGCTGCCAGTCTCTCCCCCGGTTCCTCGCAACCGCGTTCGCCGCTTCACCCGATCGTGCGTCATCGCTCTGCTTGCTCCGCCCGGCCCGTCCACCCAGCGGCCGGTACCCCCCTCGCAAAAGGAGTTCGCGTGAGATCCACGCCCAGCCGCCGCGCCACCGCGACCGGCGCGCTCATCGCCGCCGCCGCCATGCTCGCCGTCGGCGTCCAGGCCGGCAGCGCCTCCGCCGACAACGCCGGGACGGCCGCCCCCCAGGCGCAGGCCGCCGGGAAGGCCGACCCGGGCAAGCTCCCCGCCGACCTCTCCCCCGCCCAGCGCACCGCGCTGATCAAGGCCGCCGACGCCGACAAGGCCGAGACGGCCAAGGAGCTCGGCCTCGGCGCCCAGGAGAAGCTGGTCGTCCGCGACGTGGTCCAGGACCGCGACGGCACCACCCACACCCGCTACGAGCGCACCTACGGCGGACTCCCCGTCCTCGGCGGCGACCTGGTCGTCGCCGAGACCCGCGCCGGGGCCACCACCGCGGTCTCCAAGGCGTCCCGCGCCGAGCTGAAGAGCGTCGACCTGGCCGCCACCGTCGCCCCCGCCGCCGCGGAGAAGCAGGCCGTCGGCCTGGCCGCCGCCGAGGGCTCCAAGGCCACCAAGAGCGAGCGCGCCCCGCGCAAGGTCGTCTGGATGGGCCACGGCGGCGCCCCCGTCCTCGCGTACGAGACCGTCGTCGGCGGCCTCCAGCACGACGGCACCCCGAACGAGCTGCACGTCGTCACCGACGCCAAGACCGGCGCGAAGCTGTACGAGTGGCAGGCGGTGCACACCGGCACCGGCAACACCCAGTACAGCGGCCAGGTCACGCTCGGCACGGCGCCCTCGTACACGCTGACCGACACCACCCGCGGCAACCACAAGACGTACAACCTCAACCGCGGCACGTCCGGCACCGGCACGCTCTTCTCCGGCGCGGACGACATCTGGGGCGACGGCACCCCGCAGAACGCGGAGACCGCCGGCGCCGACGCCCACTACGGCGCCGCGCTCACCTGGGACTACTACAAGAACGTGCACGGCCGCAGCGGCATCCGCGGCGACGGCGTCGGCGCGTACTCCCGGGTCCACTACGGCAACGCCTACGTCAACGCCTTCTGGCAGGACTCCTGCTTCTGCATGACGTACGGCGACGGCGCGGGCAACACCAAGCCGCTCACCTCCATCGACGTGGCCGCGCACGAGATGACCCACGGCCTCACCTCGGTGACGGCCAAGCTCGTCTACAGCGGCGAGTCCGGCGGCCTCAACGAGGCCACCTCCGACATCTTCGCGGCGGCCGTCGAGTTCTACGGCAACAACGCCCAGGACAAGGGCGACTACCTCGTCGGCGAGAAGATCGACATCCGCGGCAACGGCACCCCGCTGCGGTACATGGACAAGCCGAGCAAGGACGGCTCCTCCAAGGACTACTGGTACTCCGGCATCGGCAACGTCGACGTCCACTACTCCTCGGGCCCGGCCAACCACTTCTACTACCTGCTCTCCGAGGGCAGCGGCGTCAAGACGGTCAACGGCGTCACCTACGACTCGCCGACCTCCGACGGCCTGCCCGTCACCGGCATCGGCCGCGACAAGGCGTCGCTGATCTGGTTCAAGGCGCTCACCACCAAGTGGACCTCGTCCACCAACTACGCGGGCGCCCGCACCGGCACCGTCGCCGTCGCCACCGAGCTGTACGGCGCGAACAGCCCCGAGGTCGCGGCCGTCGAGCACGCCTGGGCCGCCGTCAACGTCGGTTCCCGCCCCGGCGGCGGCAACCCCGGCGGCAAGGTCTTCGAGAACACCGCCGACGTCGCCATCCCCGACTCCCCCGGCGCCGCGGTCACCTCGACCGTGAACGTCACCGGCGTCACCGGCAACGCGCCGAGCAACCTCTCCGTCGGCGTGGACATCGTCCACACCTACAAGGGCGACCTCGTCGTCGACCTGATCGCCCCCGACGGCTCGGTCTACAACCTCCACAACCGCTCCGGCGGCGGCACCGACAACATCCAGCAGACCTACACCGTGAACGCCTCCTCCGAGGTCGCCAACGGCGCCTGGAAGCTCCGCGTCCAGGACAAGGCCGGCGCCGACACCGGCTACATCAACAGCTTCAAGCTCACCTTCCCGTAACCCGGGAGGCGCAGGCCGGAAGCGCACACGGCGGACGCCCGGAGGGAACCATCCCTCCGGGCGTCCGCCCGTTCACCCCACCTCGTCCTTCGCGACCAGCCGGCCCGCCGTGAAGCACAGCCGGTAGACCGGCCGCTCCGCGAACACGGTCGCCCGGTAGTAGCGGCACTCGTCCGCCCCGCCCGGCTCCGCCGGCAGCCCCTGCGGCGGCTTCTCCAGGGCGTGGTCCGGCAGGTCCTCCACGATCTCCCCGTACGCCTGGCCGACCAGCAGCCGCGCGTAATTGTCGGGCTCCAGGTACGAACGGGCCTGCGACCACAGCGCGACCCCGGCCGTCAGCACCGCCAGCGCGGCCAGCAGCGCCAGCGGGATCCAGATCGCCCGCACCAGGTCCGCCCGCACCCGCCGCCTGGCCCGGTCCAGCTCCCGCGCCGAGGTCGGCGCGGCCGGCACCGCCGCCGGCGCCCGCCGGGGCAGCACGGCCGTCAGCGCGAACCCGCCGCCCCGCACCGGGCCGTGGGCGAGCGTGCCGCCCGCGAGCCGCACGCGCTCGTCGAGGCCGACCAGACCGGAGCCCGCGGCGGCGGGCGGCCCCGTCACGGTGCCGGGCCCGCTCTCCACCCGTACCGTCACCCGCTGCCCGGTCTCCCGGACCTCGACGGCGACGGCGGCGCCCGGGGCGTGCTTGGCCGCGTTCGTCAGCCCCTCCTGCACCACCCGGTGCAGCGCCCGGCCCGCCATCCCCGGCAGCTCCGGCGGGACGCCGGAGAGCGTCACGTCCAGCCCCGAGGCCCGCGCCCGGTCCACCAGCTCGCCCGCCGTCTCGTCCGGCGGACTCGTCGGCGCCCCGGCGCCCTCCTCCCGCAGCACCCCGATGACGTCCCGCAGCCGCTCGGTCGCCTCCGCCGCCGCGAGGCGCAGCTCGCCCGCCGCCCGCTGCTGCGCGGGCCCGAGCCCCGGATCCACCTCCAGGGCGCCCGCCCGCACCGCGATCAGCGCCAGGTCGTGGCCGAGGGAGTCGTGCATGTCCCCGGCGATCCGGGACCGCTCCCGCAGCCGCTCCCGGTCGGCCACCGCCGCCTGCTCGCGCTCCATCCGGTCCGCCAGCTCCCAGCCGCTGCGCACGAGCCGGTCGTACTGGCGCACGTACCGGCCGACCAGCCAGGGCGCGACGATCGCCAGGGCGAGGGCGAGGAGCAGGGTGAACCAGGGGCCGAGGGAGGTGCCGGTGAGCCGGGTGAGGAGCAGCCCCACCGCCGCCACCGCGCCGAACAGCCAGAACGAGCCCCGGGTGTGGTCCTGCCGCCGCCCGGCGAGGTAGCCGAAGGCGACGAGGGCGAGGCTGTACGAGGGAGTGAACAGCTCCAGGGAGGCGGGCAGGCTCGCCGCGACCGTGACCGCGAGCGGCAGCAGCGGCCACCGGCGGCTGACGGCGACGCAGCCGCCGAGGACGGTGATCCCGGCCGCGACCTGGAGCCAGGAACCGCCGTCGTTCGGGTCGGAGCGGAGCAGCACCGGGACGGAGAGCAGCAGCCACAGCGCCAGGTCGAAGAGGCGGCGGCGCGCCGGGGAGGTCTCAGGCACCATCCGGCCCGTACCCGTGCCCGTGCCCGTGCGCCTGGCGCTGCGCCGGCGCCTGCACCTGGCCCTGCCCCTGCCCCTGCCCCTGTTCGTGTCCCTGTTCGTGTCCGTGCGGGTCGCCGACGAGGCCGGCCTCGTGGGCGAGGACCGCGAGCTGGACCCGGTTGCGCAGGCCGAGCCGGCCGAGGACCGCGCTCACGTGCGCCTTGACGGTGCCCTCGACGACGTACATCCGGGCCGCGATCTCCTGGTTGGAGCAGCCGGCGGCGAGCAGCGAGACGACCTCCCGCTCGCGGCCGGTGAGCACGGCGAGGCGGGCGCGGGCGGCGGCGGCGCGGGTGAGGCGCTCGCCGCCGAGGGTGTCGATGACCCGGCGGGCGACGGTCGGCGAGAGGGCGGCGCCGCCGGCGGCGACCGCGCGGACGCCGGCGATCAGCTCGCGCGGGTCGCCGGACTTGAGGAGGAAGCCGCCGACGCCGCCGCCGAGGGCGCGGGCGATGTAGTCGTCCTCGGAGAAGGTGGTGAGCATGACGACGGCCGTGTCCGGGAGGGTGCGGCGCAGCGCGTCGGCGGCGGCGAGGCCGTCGAGGCGGGGCATCCGGATGTCGAGGAGGGCCACGTCGGGCCGGTGCAGCCGGGCCAGCTCCACCGCTTCGTGCCCGTCGCCCGCCTCGGCGACCACCTCGATCCCCGGGTCGGTGGTGAGGATGGCCCGCACCCCGGCACGGATCATCGCCTCGTCGTCGGCGAGCAGCACCCTGATCATGCGGTCCAGCCTACGGCGGGACCGGCGGCGCCCGGGGTCCGGCGAAGGGCCCCGGGCGCCGCCCGCGCGGCTAGCGCAGGAGCACCCCGGCGCCCTCCCCGGCCTCGCCGCCCGGGTCCTCCGGCAGGGCGAGGAGGCCCGGTTCGGCGGGGTGGGCGAGGCGGGGGTGGGCGGGCAGGACGCGGACGGTGCAGCCGAAGGGGCCGGTGCGGTCGAGCTCCAGGGTGCCGGCGTAGGGCTGCCGGCCTTCCAGGTCCGGGCCGCCGACGGGCTTGAGGGTGACCGTGCGGGTGTCGGTGAGGGTGTCGTCGGTGGCGGCGCGGCCGGTGACGGCCTGCACCTCGACGTCGTCGGGGGCGAGGCCGCCGAGGGCGACCCGGACCCGGACGACCGGGGTGGCGCCCAGTTCGGCGGCGGTCTCGCCGAGGTCGTCGCCGATCTCCACGTGGTCGACGGAGACGCCCGGCCAGGCCGAGCGGACCCGGGCCTTCCAGGCGGCGAGCTCCCGGGCCCGGTCCGGGGTGAGCGCCCGGCGGGCCTCGGCGGCGGGGACGTACAGCCGCTCCACGTACTCGCGGACCATCCGGTCGGCGAGGACCTTGGGGCCGAGTTCGGCGAGGGTGCGGCGGACCATGGCGGTCCAGGCGGCGGGGACGCCGTCGGGGCCGCGGTCGTAGAAGCGGGGGGCGACCCGGCGTTCGATCAGCTCGTAGAGGGCGGCGGCCTCCAGGTCGTCGCGGCGCTCGTCGTCGGCTCCGGCGGTGCCGTCGGCGGTGGGGATGGCCCAGCCGAACTCGGGCTCGAACCACTCGTCCCACCAGCCGTCGAGGACGGAGAGGTTGAGGCAGCCGTTGAGCGCGGCCTTCATGCCGCTGGTGCCGCACGCCTCCAGCGGGCGGAGCGGGTTGTTGAGCCAGACGTCGCAGCCGGGGTAGAGGCCGCGGGCCATCTCCATGCCGTAGTCGGGCAGGAAGACGATCCGGTGCCGGACCCGGGGGTCGTCGGCGAAGCGGACCAGTTCCTGGACGAGCTTCTTGCCGCCGTCGTCGGCCGGGTGGGCCTTGCCGGCGACGACGAGCTGCACCGGCCGCTCGGGGTGGAGCAGCAGGGCGCGCAGCCGGTCCTTGTCGCGGAGCATCAGGGTGAGCCGCTTGTACGAGGGGACCCGGCGGGCGAAGCCGATGGTGAGGACCTCGGGGTCGAGGGCGCTGTCGGTCCAGCCGAGTTCGGCGGCGGCGGCGCCGCGCTGCCGCCAGGAGGCCCTCAGCCGGTCGCGGACGTCGGCGACGAGCCGGGTGCGCAGGGTGCGGCGCAGTTCCCACAGTTCGAGGTCGGTGGCGTCGGGGCCGAGGCGGCCGACCTCGGGCGCGGTCCAGGTGGGGGCGTGGACGCCGTTGGTGATGGAGGTGATCGGCACCTCGTCGGCGTCGAAGCCGGGCCAGAGTCCGGCGAACATGGCGCGGCTGACGGCGCCGTGGAGGGTGGAGACGCCGTTGGCCCGCTGGGCGAGGCGCAGGCCCATGGCGGCCATGTTGAAGACGGCGGGCTCGCCGCCGAGGGGGGTCTCGTCGCCGAGGGCGAGGATCCGGCCGGTGTCGAGGCCGGGCAGGGCGCCGTCGTCGCCGAGGTGGCGGGCGACGAGGCCCCGGTCGAAGCGGTCGATGCCGGCGGGGACGGGGGTGTGGGTGGTGAAGACGGTGCCGGCCCGGACGGTCTCCAGGGCGGTGTCAAAGTCCAGCCCCTCGCCCTGGAGTTCGCGGATCCGTTCGAGTCCGAGGAAGCCGGCGTGGCCCTCGTTGGTGTGGAAGACCTCGGGTTCCGGGTGGCCGGTGAGGCGGGTGTAGGTGCGGACGGCGCGGACGCCGCCGATGCCGAGCAGCATCTCCTGGAGGAGCCGGTGCTCGCTGCCGCCGCCGTAGAGCCGGTCGGTGACGGAGCGCTCGCCGGGGGCGTTCTCCTCGACGTCCGAGTCGAGCATGAGCAGCGGGACCCGCCCGACCTGGGCGATCCACAGCTGGGCGTGGAGGCTGCGGCCGCCGGGCAGGGCGAGGGTGATCCGGGCGGGGGTGCCGTCGGGCTCGCGGAGCAGGGCGACGGGCAGCTCGCCGGGGTCGAGGACGGGGTACTGCTCCTGCTGCCAGCCGTCGCGGCCGAGGGACTGCCGGAAGTAGCCGTGCCGGTAGAGGAGCCCGACGCCGATGAGGGGGACGCCGAGGTCGCTGGCGGACTTGAGGTGGTCGCCCGCGAGGATGCCGAGCCCGCCGGAGTACTGGGGCAGGGCGGCGGCGACGCCGAACTCGGGCGAGAAGTAGGCGAGGGCGGCGGGCCCGTCGCCGGAGCCGCGCTCCTGGTACCAGCGGGGCCGGCCCAGGTAGGCGTCGAGGTCGTCGGCGGCGGCGGTGAGCCGGGCGAGGAAGTCCCGGTCGGCGGCGAGCGCGGTGAGCCGGGACGCGTCCAGGGCGCCGAGGACGCGGACCGGGTCGGCCCCGGCGAGCCCTTCGGGGGCGAGGGAGTCGAAGAGGGCGCGAGTCGGTTCGTGCCAGGACCAGCGCAGGTTGCGCGCCAGGGCGGCGAGGGGTCGGAGGGTGTCGGGGAGGACAGGACGCACGGTGAATCGACGGATTGCCTTCACGTGTCCCACCTTCGCAGGCCGGTGACGGAACGGAGCGGACGCACCACGCTGTGCATCCGGCGTGCCGCACCGAGCCTAGGCCCTGGATCCGGGTGCGCGCGGGGCGCCCGGGGGCGCGGACGGGGCGTCGGGGGGCGCGGACGGGGCGTCGGGGGTGTCCGGACAGCCCGGAGGCGGGGCGCCCGTCACGGTGCTCCACCGACCCCCAGGGACTGGATGTCGACCAGGTTGAGCGCCTCGTGGACGAAGACGTTGGTCAGCCGCGGGTTGCGGTAGGCGACGATCTTCTCGGCGCTGAACGGCAGGTAGTAGGCGCCGTCGGTGACGCGGTGGTTGATCTCCTGGTAGAGGCGGGTCGCCGCGGCGTCGTCGGTCTCGGCCGAGGCCCGGTCGAACAGTTCGTCGATCCGGGGGTCCTTCACCCGGGCGTAGTTGCTGTTGCCCTCGTCCCTGCCCAGGGCGCTGTCGGCGAGCGGCTGGAGGAAGCCTGCGCCGGTGGGGAAGTCGGCCCCCCATCCCAGGACGAGCATGCCGATCCCCTTCTCCTTCAGGATCGCTGGCGAGCCGAGGGCGGAGAAGTAGGCCGGGACGTTGTCGAAGCGCTCGATCTCCAGGGTGATGCCGACGGCCTTGAGGTCGCTCCGCAGGGCCTCGACCACCTGGAGGTCCTTGGTGTTGCCGCTGTTCACGGCGACCTTGGTGGTGAAGCCGCCGGGCTTGCCGCACGCCCGCAGCGCCTCCTCGGCCTTCTCCCGCCGGGGTTCGCCCCCGGTCAGGCCGAAGGGGTCGTAGGAGTCGGCGCCCCGGACCGTCGGGGGCAGCATGCTGCCCTGCGGCGAGGAGAAGGTCTCCCCGCCGCGCGCGGCCCGCAGGGACGTGGTGCCGGTCGCGTACACCACCGCCTTGCGGCAGTTCACGTTGTTCAGCGGGGCGGTGTCGGAGATCATCCCGGCCATCCGGAGGTACCCGCTGTACGGGTTGTCCGCGTGGGCCTTCAGCTTCGGGTCCGCGAGCACCCTGGCGGCCGTCTCCGGCGACAGGCCGATCTGGGAGGCGTCCAGGTCGGCGGTGCCGGCGAGGAGCCGCTCGTCGGCCTTGGCCTGGTCGGGCTCGATGGTCAGCTCGACGCGGTCCGGCAGGGCCTTGCGGATCGGGTCGGTGGCGGGGTCCCACTTCTCGTTGCGGACGAGGACCAGCGACCGGTCGGGCTGGTACGAGGAGAACCGGTACGGGCCCGAGGAGAGCGGCCTGGTCTCGTAGCGGGCGGCGGAGTCGCGCTGGCGGGGCACGGGGGCCGTCGCGCCCATGGTGAGCAGGTAGGGGAACCGGGAGTCGGGCTCGGCGAGCCGGAAGACGAGCGTGTGGTCGTCCGTGGCCTCGACGGACCGCAGGCCCGACGACCCGGTGTCCTTGTACGGGCCCGGGTAGTTCTGCTTCTGGTCGAGGACGTCGACGAGGTACGTGGGTCCGCCGACGATCTCCGTCGCGAAGACGCGCTCGATGCCGTACTTGACGTCCGCGGCGGTGATCGGCGTGCCGTCCTCGAACGTGAGGCCGGACCTCAGCCGGAAGGTGTAGGTCCGGCCGTCGGGGGACACCTGGGGCTGTGCCGCGGCGAGGTCGGGGACCACCTGGAGGCCGTCCTCGCCGGGTGCGGCGGCGTACGTCATCAGGGTGCGGGTGTAGAGCCGCTGGATGTTCCAGGCCCATCCCGAGTAGGAGCGGGCCGGGTCCCAGGAGTCGGCGTCCGTCGAGCTCACCAGGCGAAGGGTGCCGCCCTTCTTGTCGGAGGCGTTGACGACCTTGCCGACCGCCCCGTTGAAGCCCTCGCCGGTCGCCGGGGAGTCCCCTCCCCCGTCCTTCCCCTTGTCCTTCCCCTGGTCCTGCTGCTGTCCCTGGGTCCCCTTCCCCGACGGGTCGTCCTTCTGGGAGAGGACCACGGCGGTGACGCCGCCTCCCGCGACCAGGGCGATGCCGAGGGCGATCGCCGCGATCCTGCGGCCCCGGGGACGTCCGGGCGCGCGGGCCGGGCCGCCGGCGGGACCGGAGGGGTACGGGGCGGGGGCGGGGGCGGTGGTCGCGTACGGGTTCCCGGCGTACGGGTTCCCCGCGGCGGGGAGCGTCGCCGGCATCGCGGGCGGCGGCGTGGCCGGCATCGCGGGCGGTGCGGCGGGGCCCTTCGCGAGCGGGACGCGGGGATCGGGCCGGGGCTCCGGGGCGACCGGGGGCGGAGCCGGTGAGGTCCACGCGGTCGGCGCCGGACCGGGAGCGGGGGTGGTGGGCGCGGGTGCGGGGGTGCTCGGGGTCGGGGCGACTGCCGGCGCGGGGCCGGGGGTGGTCGGGGGCGGCGTCGGGGCGGGTGCCGGCGCGGGACCGGGGACGGACAGCGGCCCGAGGGCGCCTCCCGCCTCGCCGAGGGCCGTCGCCACCGCCTCCGGCAGCCAGTGGGTCTCCTTCGCCGGCCCTCCCCCGTAGGTGTGGCCGCTGCCCTCGCCGAGCAGTCCCGCGAACTCCGCGAGCAGCTCCGGCACGGTGGGCCGCCGGGCGGGGTCCTTCTCCAGGCACCGGCCGATGAAGCCGACCCCCGGCGGGAGCAGGCGCAGGTCGGGTTCCCCGTAGACGGCGCGGAAGTTCACCGAGTGCGCGGAGCCGGTGCCGAACGGTCCGGTTCCGGTGGCCGCGAAGGCCAGCACCGCGCCCAGCGCGAACACGTCGGTCGCCGGGCCGACGGCGGTGCCCGCCACCTGCTCGGGCGACATGAAGCCGGGGGTGCCGATCACCATGCCCGTCTGGGTCAGGACGTGCGACTCGGCGATGAGCGAGATGCCGAAGTCGATCACCCGGGGGCCGTCGGGGGCGATCAGCACGTTCGACGGCTTCAGGTCACGGTGGACGAGACCCGTGCCGTGGATGGCCTCCAGGGCCTCGACCAGGCCCGCCCCCAGGTAGAGCAGCGAGCGCAGGGGCCACGCCCCGTGCGTGCGCACCGCCGTCTCCAGGGGCAGCCCGGGGACGTACGCGGTGGCGAGCCAGGGCGGCGAGCCCAGGGGGTCGGCGTCGACCACGGCCGCCGTGAAGAAGCCGGTGACCCGCCGGGCCGCCTCCACCTCGCGGACGAACCGGCGCTGGAACTCGGGGTCCTCCGCGAGTTCGGCGCGCACCACCTTGACCGCGACCATCCGGCCGCTCGTGGACCGTCCCAGGTAGACGCGTCCCATCCCGCCCGCCCCCAGGCGCGCGAGAATCCGGTACCGCCCGACCTGACGCGGGTCCGACCCGTCCAGCGCTTGCAAGACCGCCCCCGTCCCCGGCGCCGCATCCCCTGGGCGCCGGGACGATTAGATCAGATCGGCCGCCGGGCCCGGGGGCCGGTTCACGCCCTGCGGGGCGCGGCGGCCCGGTACTCCCCGGGGGTCATGCCGTAGGTGGTGCGGAAGGCGAGGTGGAAGCCGACCCTGCTGCGGTAGCCGACGCGGGCGGGTACGGCCGACTGGGGGAGCCCGGTCTCGGCGAGCAGCCGGGCGGCCTCCCGTATCCGGCGGGCCGTCAGATGGCGTGCCGGGGGTGTGCCGACGGTCTCGCGGAAGGCGGCGGTGAAGGCGGAGCGGGACATCCCGGCCTCGCGGGCGAGGGTGACCACGGTCCAGGGTTCGGCGTAGCGGGTCTCGATGGCGGCGAGGGTGCGGCCGATGCCGGGGTGGGGGTACGGGCCTCCCGGCGGGCGGGGCGCGGCGGCCAGGAGGAGGGCGGTCTCCAGGACGCGCAGGGCGAGCAGCGGGTCGCCGGGGCCGGGGCGCCGGCCGGGGGCGGCGAGCAGGGCGAGGGTGTCGCGGAGCAGCGGGGTCGCCTCGACGCGGGCCCGGTCGAGGCGCAGGGCGCGGGGCAGGGCGGTGACGAGCGGGGACGCGGCGCGGCGGTCGTATCCGGTGCGGACGGTCAGCAGCCGGGCGCCGGTGCCGGGCGCGCCGAGTTCGAGCAGGCCGGCGGCGGGGCCCGCGGGGGGCGGGGTGCCGGAGGCGTCGGGTCCCGCGGCGAGGCGGTGGCGGGCGCCGGTGGGCAGCAGCGCGAGGTCGCCCGCTGCGAGGTCGAGGGCGGCGGCCCCGGCGGCGGAGAGCCGGCATGTTCCGGCCAGTACGTGGTGGAGGACGGCCCGGGCCGTGCCGGTCTCCGTGTCCATGGGCGTCTCCCGTCCGCGCAGCCGGTGACGACGGACCGTCAGCGTAGCGAGGGCGGCGGGGGGATCCGGCCTCCTCCGGCGCCGGGCGGGTTTCTTGTCCGGCTCGCGTCCTTGCCCGGCTCGCTACGCCCTAGTAGTTAACAAAGGGCCGGATTGCCCACCCGAGTAGCTGGGGAAGGCTCCACCGGTAACCCCCCGAATCCGTCCTCCCCGTACCCGTCTTCATCCCTGTGGGCCCGCCATCCGAGTGAACGCGGAGGGGCGCGGCGATGCCGTCCTCCCCCCGGCCTCCGGCGCGGCTAGAAAGAGCGCACCACCACCCGCACCCCCGCAAACCGTCAGGTGATGCTGTGAATCCGCTCATGGGACGCATTCCCGTACTGGACGTCCGCCCGCTGGTCGACTGTGGCCGGCGCCCCGCGAAGGCCGTGGCCGGCGAGACCTTCGAGGTCTCGGCGACGGTCTTCCGCGAGGGCCACGACGCGGTCGCCGCCAATGTCGTACTGACCGGCCCGACCGGCCGGACCGGCCCGTGGACCCCGATGCGCGAGCTGGCCGAGGGCACCGACCGCTGGGGTGCCGAGGTCACCCCGGACGCCGAGGGCCTGTGGACGTACACCGTCGAGGCGTGGAGCGACCCGCTGGCGACCTGGCGCCACGCGGCGAGGATCAAGATCCCGGCCGGGATCGACTCCGAACTCGTCCTGGCCGAGGGCGCGGAGCTGCACGAGCGGGCCGCCAAGGGCGTCCCGAAGAAGGGCGGCGGCCGGGAGGCGGTGCTCGCGGCGGCGGACGCGCTGCGCGACGAGTCCCGGCCCGCGGCCGCCCGGCTCGCGGCGGCGCTCGCGCCGCGGGTCACGGAGACCCTGGACCGGCATCCGCTGCGCGAACTGGTCTCCTCCTCACCGGTGTTCCCGCTCCGGGTGGAGCGGGAGCGGGCGCTGTACGGCTCCTGGTACGAGTTCTTCCCGCGCTCGGAGGGCGTGCGGAAGGTCAAGGGCCGTACCGTGCCGGGGAGTTTCCGCACCGCCGCCGAACGGCTTCCGGCCATCGCGGCGATGGGCTTCGACGTGGTCTACCTGCCGCCGATCCATCCGATCGGCGAGACGCACCGGAAGGGCCCCAACAACGCGCTGTCGGCGTCCCCGAGCGACGTCGGCGTGCCGTGGGCGATCGGCTCGCCGGAGGGCGGGCACGACGCGGTCCACCCGGACCTGGGCACGATCGAGGACTTTGACACCTTCGTGGCCAGGGCCCGTGAGCTGCGCCTGGAGATCGCGCTGGACTTCGCCCTCCAGTGCTCGCCGGACCACCCGTGGGTGGAGAAGCACCCGGAGTGGTTCCACCACCGTCCGGACGGCTCGATCGCGTACGCGGAGAACCCGCCGAAGAAGTACCAGGACATCTATCCGATCGCGTTCGACAAAGACATGGACGGGATCGTCGCCGAGACCGTGCGGGTGCTGCGGCACTGGATGGACCACGGGGTGCGGATCTTCCGGGTGGACAACCCGCACACCAAGCCGGTGGTGTTCTGGGAGCGGGTGATCGGGGAGATCAACGGCGCCGATCCGGACGTGATCTTCCTGGCGGAGGCGTTCACGCGGCCGGCGATGATGCGGACGCTGGGCGCGGTCGGCTTCCAGCAGTCGTACACGTACTTCACCTGGCGGAACACGAAGGACGAGCTGACCGCGTACCTGACCGAGCTGTCCGGGGACGTGGCGGCGCAGATGCGGCCCAACTTCTTCGTGAACACCCCGGACATCCTGCACGCCTACCTCCAGGAGGGGGGCCGGCCGGCCTTCGAGGCGCGGGCGGTGCTCGCGGCGACGCTCTCGCCGACCTGGGGGATCTACGCCGGGTACGAGCTGTGCGAGAACACCCCGCTGCGCCCGGGCAGCGAGGAGTACCTGGACTCGGAGAAGTACCAACTCCGGCCGCGCGACTGGGAGTCGGCGGAGCGCTCGGGCGCGTCGATCAGCCCGCTGATCACCTCCCTGAACCGGATCCGGCGCCGTCACCCGGCGCTCCGGCGCCTGCGGAACCTGACCTTCCACACGACGGACAACCCGCAGGTGATCGCGTACTCGAAGAAGTCGGGTTCGAACACCGTTCTGGTGGTCGTCAACCTCGACCCGCACCACACCCAGGAGGCGACGGTCTCGTTGAACATGCCGGAACTCGGCCTCGGCTGGCACGAGACCGTGCCGGTGCGCGACGAGCTCACCGGCGACACCTATCACTGGGGCAGGAACGCCTACGTACGCCTGGAACCGGGCGTCACGCCCGCGCACGTGCTCGTCCTGCGACCGTCCCCGCAGACCGGAGGGTCACCCACCACATGACTGTCAACGATCCCGTCCCCGACACCTTCGAGGACACCCCCGCCAAGGACCGCGACCCCGACTGGTTCAAGCGGGCCGTCTTCTACGAGGTCCTCGTCCGGTCCTTCCAGGACAGCAACGGCGACGGCGTCGGCGACCTGAAGGGCATCACGTCCCGCCTGGACTACCTCCAGTGGCTCGGCGTGGACTGCCTCTGGCTGCCGCCGTTCTTCAAGTCCCCGCTGCGCGACGGCGGCTACGACGTCGCCGACTACACGTCGGTCCTCCCCGAGTTCGGCGACCTCGCCGACTTCGTGGAGTTCGTGGACGCGGCGCACCAGCGCGGGATGCGCGTGATCATCGACTTCGTCATGAACCACACCAGCGACCAGCACCCGTGGTTCCAGGAGTCCCGGCGCGACCCGGAGGGGCCGTACGGCGACTACTACGTCTGGGCCGACGACGACAAGCAGTACGCGGACGCCCGGATCATCTTCGTCGACACCGAGACCTCCAACTGGACCTTCGACCCGGTCCGCAAGCAGTACTACTGGCACCGCTTCTTCTCGCACCAGCCGGACCTCAACTACGAGAACCCGGCGGTGCGGGAGGAGATCCTGTCGGCGCTGAAGTTCTGGCTGGACCTGGGGATCGACGGCTTCCGGCTGGACGCGGTGCCGTACCTGTACCAGCAGGAGGGCACCAACTGCGAGAACCTGCCGGCGACGCACACGTTCCTCAAGCAGGTCCGCAAGGAGATCGACGACCACTACCCGGACACGGTGCTGCTCGCCGAGGCCAACCAGTGGCCCGAGGACGTCGTGGACTACTTCGGCGACTTCCGCTCCGGCGGCGACGAGTGCCACATGGCGTTCCACTTCCCGGTCATGCCGCGGATCTTCATGGCGGTGCGGCGGGAGTCCCGGTACCCGGTCTCCGAGATCCTGGCGAAGACGCCGGCGATCCCCTCCGGCTGCCAGTGGGGCATCTTCCTCCGCAACCACGACGAGCTCACCCTCGAGATGGTCACCGACGAGGAACGCGACTACATGTACGCCGAGTACGCCAAGGACCCGCGGATGCGGGCCAACATCGGCATCCGGCGGCGGCTCGCCCCGCTCCTCGACAACGACCGCAAGCAGATGGAGCTCTTCACCGGGCTGCTCTTCTCGCTGCCGGGCTCGCCGGTGCTGTACTACGGCGACGAGATCGGCATGGGCGACAACATCTGGCTCGGCGACCGGGACGGGGTGCGGACCCCGATGCAGTGGACCCCGGACCGGAACGCGGGCTTCTCGTCCTGCGACCCGGGCCGCCTCTACCTGCCGGCCATCATGGACCCGGTCCACGGCTACCAGGTGACCAACGTGGAGGCGGGGATGGCCTCGCCGTCCTCGCTGCTGCACTGGACGAAGCGGATGATCGAGATCCGCAAGCAGAACCGGGCGTTCGGGATCGGCACGTATACCGAACTGCCGTCCTCCAACGCGGCGGTACTCGCCTTCCTCCGCGAGGCTCCTCCGGAGGAGGGGGAGGACGCCGACCTCGTGCTGTGCGTGAACAACTTCTCGCGGTTCGCGCAGCCGACCGAGCTGGACCTGCGGCGCTTCGCCGGGATGCGGCCCGTCGAACTGATCGGCGGGGTGGAGTTCCCGGCGATCGGCGAGCTGCCGTACCTGCTGACGCTCGCGGGCCACGGCTTCTACTGGTTCCGCATGAAGCGGAGTTGACGGTCGGCCCTTTCCGGGCGGGGCGGTTTCCGCCGCCCCGCTCGGGGAACTGTGTCCCACACGCGATTCAGCCCCATCCGGGTCCATCCATATGGATCTTCCCTTTCCGACACGTCCCGCACATCCGGACAGCCCCAGCCGCCATCCGGGACAATCTGCGCATTTGAACGCCTACGACGCCCACGTGCGCGCCCCGGGGAAAGGACGCGATGCCATGCCGGAGACCGCATCCACCGCCCGGGCCACGGACGCCCTCCTTCCGTCCCTGACACCCCTGCTCCACGAATGGCTGCCCCGGCAGCGCTGGTTCGCGGGCAAGGGCCGCCGGGTCACCGGATTCACCCTGGACGCGGCCACCGAGCTGCTGCCGCTGGACGGCGCCGGACCCGGACTGCTCCACCTCCTGCTGCGGGTCGAACAGCCCGGCCGCCCGGCCGGCGTGCCCGCAGACTGCTATCAGATCCTCCTCGGCGTACGGACCCAGCTGCCGCCGCGGCTCGCTCCCGCCCTCATCGGACGCGTCCGGCAAGGCCCCTTGGCCGGCCGCGCCGTCTACGAGGGGCTGCGCGACCCGCGCCTCGCCGGGCTGCTGTACGAGCGGCTGCGCACCCCCGGCAGCACCGGGCCGCTCCGCTTCCACGCCACCCGCGCGCTGCCCGGGGCGCTCGCCCCCCGGGTCCTCGACGCCGAACAGTCCAACTCCTCGCTCGTCTTCGGCGACGCCTACATCCTCAAGATCTTCCGCCGGGTCAGCCCCGGCGCCAACCCCGACCTGGAGCTCCCCCTCGCCCTCGACCGGGCCGGCTGCGCCCGCGTCCCGGCGCCGGTGGCCTGGTTCGAGTCGGGGGCGGCCACGCTGGGCGTGCTCCAGCCCTACCTGCGGGACTCGCGGGACGGCTGGCGGCTCGCCCTCGACTCCCTGGCGGCGGGACGGGAGTTCAGCGGCGAGGCACGGGCGCTCGGGCGGGCCACCGCCGAGGTGCACCTCGCCCTCGCCGAGGCCCTCCCCACCCAGCGGCTGCCGCGCGCCGAGACCGAGGGCCTGGCGGCCGCGATGGACCGGCGCCTGCACGCCGCCGCCCAGGCGGTGCCCGCCCTGCTGCCGTACGTCCCGGGCCTGCGGGCCGTCTTCGCGGCGGCGGGCGGCGCGGAGGGGGCGGGAGCGGTCCAGCGCATCCACGGCGACCTGCACCTCGGGCAGACGCTGCGCGGATCCGACGGCGCCTGGGCCGTCATCGACTTCGAGGGCGAGCCGGCGAAGCCCCTCGACGAGCGGCGGCGCCCGCAGCCGACCGTCCGCGACGTCGCCGGCATGCTGCGCTCCTTCGACTACGCGGCCCGCACCCACCGTCCCTGGAACGCGGACTGGGCGGCGCGGTGCCGGGCGGCGTACTGCACGGGCTACGCGGAGGTCGCGGGGGCGGATCCGCGCGCGGACCCCGCGCTGCTGCGCGCCTACGAGACGGACAAGGCCGTCTACGAGGTCGTGTACGAGGCGCGTCACCGTCCCGACTGGCTCCCCGTCCCGATGTCCGCCATCCACCGTCTCTCCACCGCCTCTTGAGCCGGGAACCCGCCATGGCCGAGATGGCCCGTTCGGCGGAGTTTCCTGGCACCCGGCGAGGGAGTTGCCTATTTCGTACCCTTTTCTCTGCTTCAGGAGGCTTCCGGTGACCGCCAAGACGCCCCGCACGGCGCCCCCTCTCGACCCCGGCGAGCGCGCGCGGCTCCTCGCCGGAGAGCATCACGATCCGCACGCGCTGCTCGGCGCCCACCCGGTGAAGGGCGGAGTGGTCCTCCGGGCGCTGCGCCCCTGGGCCCGGAGCGTGACGGCCGTGCTGCCGAAGGGCCGGAGAGTCGAGCTGCGCGACGAGGGCGACGGCCTGTTCTCGGCGCTCGTACCGCTGCTGCGCAAGGTCCCGGCGTACGAGCTGCGGGTGGAGTACGGCGACGGGGAGCTCGCCGTCCAGGACCCGTACCGGCACCTGCCCTCCCTCGGCGAGCTCGACCTGCACCTGATCGGCGAGGGGCGGCACGAGGAGCTGTGGACCGCGCTGGGGTCGCGGGTGATGACGCACGGCGGGGTGGCCGGCACCCGCTTCGCCGTCTGGGCGCCGAACGCCCGGGGGGTCCGCGTCACCGGCGACTTCACGCACTGGGACGGCACGGGGCTGCCGATGCGCTCCCTCGGCTCCACCGGCGTGTGGGAGCTGTTCGTGCCCGGCGTCGGCGAGGGAGCGGTCTACAAGTACGACATCACTCGCCCCGACGGCTCGCACACCGTCCGCGCCGACCCGATGGCCCGCCGCACCGAGTGCCCGCCGGACACCGCCTCGATCGTCACCGAGTCGCACTACGAGTGGAGCGACCAGGAGTGGATGGCCCGGCGCGGGGCCCGCCCTCCGCACGAGGCGCCGATCTCCGTGTACGAGCTCCACCTGCCGTCCTGGCGCCCCGGCCTGACCTACCGTCAGCTGGCCGAGGAGCTGCCCGCGTACGTCCGCGAACTCGGCTTCACCCACGTGGAGTTCATGCCGGTCACCGAGCACCCCTTCGGCGGCTCCTGGGGCTACCAGGTCACCGGCTTCTACGCGCCGACCGCCCGTCTCGGCACCCCGGACGACTTCAGGTTCCTGGTGGACGCGCTGCACCGGGCCGGGATCGGCGTCCTGATGGACTGGGTGCCGGCGCACTTCCCGAAGGACGACTGGGCCCTGGCGGAGTTCGACGGGCGCCCGCTGTACGAGCACGAGGACCCGCGCCGCTCGCACCACCCTGACTGGGGCACCCTGGAGTTCGACTACGGCCGCAAGGAGGTGCGGAACTTCCTCGTCGCCAACGCGGTCTACTGGTGCCAGGAGTTCCACGTCGACGGCCTGCGGGTGGACGCGGTGGCGTCGATGCTCTACCTCGACTACTCGCGCGAGTACGGCGAGTGGTTGCCGAACGAGTACGGCGGCCGGGAGAACCTGGACGCGGTCGCCTTCCTCCAGGAGATGAACGCCACCGTCTACCGCCGCTGCCCCGGCATCGTCACCTTCGCCGAGGAGTCCACGGCCTGGGACGGCGTGACCCGGGCGACGGACCTGGTCGGCCCGGGCGGCCACGGCGGCCTCGGCTTCGGCATGAAGTGGAACATGGGCTGGATGCACGACTCGCTCCAGTACATGGAGAAGGAGGCGGTGCACCGCAAGTACCACCACCACGAGATGACCTTCTCGATGGTGTACGCGTACAGCGAGAACTACATCCTGCCGATCTCGCACGACGAGGTCGTCCACGGCAAGCGGGCGCTGGTCTCCAAGATGCCCGGCGACTGGTGGCAGCGGCGCGCCAACCACCGCGCCTACCTGGGCTTCATGTGGGCCCACCCGGGCAAGCAACTCCTCTTCATGGGGCAGGAGTTCGCGCAGGGCGCGGAGTGGTCGGCGGAGCACGGTCCCGAGTGGTGGCTGCTCGACCCGGAGTACGGGCCCTCGGCCGACCACCGGGGCGTGAAGGACCTGGTGCGGGACCTGAACCGGGTCTACACGGCGACGCCGTCGCTGTGGGAGCGGGACACCGCGCCGGAGGGGTTCCAGTGGGTGGTGGGGGACGCCGCCGACGACAACGTCCTCGCCTTCCTGCGCTACGACGCCTTCGGCTCGCCGCTCCTCGCCGTCTGCAACTTCTCCCCGGTCGTCCGCCACGACTACCGGCTCGGCGTGCCGGACTCCTTCGCCGCCTGGGGCGAGGTGCTGAACACGGACGCGGCCCGGTACGGCGGGTCGGACGTGATCGGCACCGACCCGGTGAAGACCGAGTCGGTGCCGTGGCACGGCCGTTCGGCGAGCGTCCGGATGACGCTGCCGCCGCTCGCGACGGTCTGGCTCAGGCCCGCCTGAGTCCGCCGGCGGGCCTGACGGTCCTCAGGCCCGCCGGACGACGCCGAGCCGCTGGGTGGCCCGGGTCAGCGCCACGTACAGGTCGTTCGTGCCGTGCGGGGCGCCGGCCCGGATGCCGTCCGGGTCCACGACGACGACGCTGTCGAACTCCAGGCCCTTCGCCTGCCGGGGATCGAGGAGGACCACCGGCCGGGTGAGGTCGGGTGCCGGGCCGTACGAGGCGTCCGGGAGGGCCGCGACCAGGGCCGGCAGCAGCTCCGCCGGGGCGATCACGGCGAGCCTGCCCTCGGCGCCGGCCTCGGCCGCGACGGCGTCGGCGGTCTCCTTCACCGGGTCCTCGGCGGTCCGGTCCCAGGGCTCGACGCCGGTGGAGCGGACCGAGCCGGGCGGCTCGAACGACGGGTCCTCCTCCCGGCGCACGGCGGCGGCGACCGCCATGATCTCGGCGGGCGTGCGGTAGTTGACCCCGAGCCGCACGTGCTGCCAGCGGTCCTGCACGTACGGGGCGAGGATCGCGTCCCAGGCGCCGACGCCGGCCGGGTCGCCGGTCTGGGCCGGGTCGCCGACCAGGGTCATCGACCGGGTGGGGCTGCGGCGCATCAGGAGCCGCCACTGCATCGCGGACAGCTCCTGGGCCTCGTCGACGATGATGTGGCCGAAGGCCCAGGTGCGGTCGGCCGCGGCCCGCTCGGCGGCGGTGCGGTGGTCGGCCTCCTCGTGCCGCTCGGCGAACCGCTCGGCGTCGATGATGTCGTGGGCGGACAGCACCTCGGAGGCGTCCTCGTCGAGCTCCTCCTTGTCCTCGAACTCGTAGGTGCGGGAGGCGAAGGAGACGTCGAGGACGCCCTGCGCGTACTGCACCTGGCGCTGCCGCTCGGCCTCCTGGGCGGCGCGGGCGGCCGAGTCGTCGTGGCCCAGGAGTTCGGCGGCCTCGTCGAGGAGCGGGACGTCGCCCGGGGTCCACGCGCCGCCGTCGCGGCGGATCGCCGCCGCGTCCTCCTCGGGGAGGTGGGTGGGCTCGGCGAGATAGCCGGCGAGGAAGTCCTCGGGGGTGAGCTCCGGCCAGAGCGTGTCGATGGCGGCGTGCACGTCGGGGTTGGCGGCGATGCCCTTGGCGAGCAGGGCGATGTCGTCGGGGCCGAGGAAGTTCGGGCCGCCGTACGGGTCGGCGCCGATCCGGTCGGCGAGCTGCGAGGCGAGGGCGTCGAGGATCCGGAAGGCGAAGTAGGGACGGGCCAGGTTGTGCGGGAGGGCCGTCTCGCGCGCCTTGTGGCGGGCCTCCAGGGCCATGTCCCAGTCGATGACCAGGTCGCCGTCCTCGTGCGGGACGATCAGCGGCGCGTCGCGCTCGGGGACCTCCTGCCGGTCGCGTACGGCCGCGGCCAGCGCGTCGGCCATCCGGGCGTCGCCCTTCACGGCGGCGGCGCGGGCGGTGTCGGCGCCGGTGGCGCGGACGCCCGGGTACAGCTCGCCGGGGGTGGCCAGCAGGACGCCGGTCTCGCCGAGCGAGGGCAGCACGTTGCCGATGTAGCCGAGGAAGGCCGGGTTGGGGCCGACGATGAGCACGGCCCGCTTGGCGAGCTGCTCCCGGTGGGCGTAGAGGAGGTACGCGGCGCGGTGCAGGGCGACCGCCGTCTTGCCGGTGCCGGGGCCGCCCTCGACGACGAGGACGCCGGCGTGCGGGGAGCGGATGATGGCGTCCTGCTCGGCCTGGATGGTCTGCACGATGTCGTGCATCCGGCCGGTGCGGGCGGCGTCGAGCGCGGCGAACAGCACCTCGTCGGCGTCCCGGCCCTCGTGCCCGGAGCGGGTGCGGTCGGCGAGGTCCAGGACCTCGTCGTGGAGCGAGACGACCTCGCGGCCCTTGGTGGTGAGGTGCCGGCGGCGGGTGAGGCCCATGGGCTCGTGGCCGGTGGCCAGGTAGAAGGGGCGGGCGATCTCGGCGCGCCAGTCGACGACGAGCGGGGTCCGCTTCGGGTCGTCCTCGCGCAGGCCGATGCGCCCGATGTGGTGGTCGCGCCCGTCCCGGAAGACGAGTCGGCCGAAGCACAGCCCGGTCTCGCCCGCGTTGAAGGCGGCGAGCAGCCCCGACTGCTCGGCCACCATGATGTCCCGCTCCAGGCGCGACTGCGCGCTCCCGGTCCCGGGCGTCCTGAGCGCCTCGCCGACGGCGGCCTCGGCCCGGTCTCTCAGGTCGTCGAGCCGCGCGTAGAGCGAGGTGATGAATTTCTGCTCTTCCCGAATTGGCTCGGTTGACAATTCGACTCCCAGCGCGATACAGTGCCTTTAGTGAAATGCTCCGCGAATTCGTCGGACATAAGCTCCGGCGGGCACACGGAATTCACTAATATAGGCGCCGCACCACCCCGACTGTCAATTCAGCCGGGGTATTTTTGTGCCGCCGTACAGCCGTACGCCTCCCCCCGCGCCGTCATTCCGCCGCGGTGTGCCGCAGGATCTCGCGCGCGAGCGGGGCGTGCACCTGCGGGGGCAGGGCGTGGCCCATGCCGGGGATCTCGGCGATCCGGGCGCCGCGGATCACCTGGGCGAGGTGCTCGGGGTGCGGGGGCGGGGTGACGGGTTCGGCCGGGGCGGCGATCACCAGGACGGGCACCTCGGTGGCGGCCAGTTCCCCGGTGCGCAGCAGCCCGGACGGGTCGGCGAGGGCGTGGGCGGTGCCGGGCGTGTGGTGTCCGGTGTGGGCGACGATCGCGCGCTCCTGCTCGCGGAACCAGTCCGTGTCGAAGGGGAGGGCGTCGCCGGCCAGGGCCCGCCAGTGCTCGACCCGGTGGTCCAGTTCGGCGTCGAGCCCGAGGTCCTCGACGGGGAGGGACCAGAACTCCAGGAGCCGCTCCGAGGGACCGGGCAGCTCCTCGGCCGGCACCCGGGTGCCGTCGGGGCGGACGTACGGGGTGGTGCTGAGCGCGGTGGTGCCGATGAGCGTGGCGCTGAGCAGCCGGTCCGGGTGGTCGGCGACCAGGAGCTGCGTGAGCAGCCCGCCGAGGGACATGCCGACGACATGGGCCCGGTCGACCCCGAACGCGTCCAGGACGGCGACGGCGTCCTCGGCGAGCCGGGAGATCGGGTAGGGCTGCTCGTCGAAGGCCCAGGTGGAGCGGCCGGTGTCCCGGTGGTCGTAGCGGATCACCCGGTGGTGCTCGGCGAGCAGCGCCACCAGCTCCTCGGGCCAGGCGAGGCCGGACGCCAGGGCGCCCATGACCAGGAGCAGCGGCGGCCGGTCGGCGTCTCCGCGCTCCTCGGCCCAGAGCCGTACGCCGGGCTCCACGTCCACAAACCGTTCCCGCGTCATGCGGTGCTCCTCCCGTGGCTCAGCAAGACGAGACGTATCGTATTGCGAGAGGGCTGAGAAAGGCAAGGGGAAAGGGGGAGGGTGGCGGGGAAGGCGGTGGGCCGGGCCCCGTGAGGGGGTCCGGCCCACCGGTCACGGGGCGCCGGCCGCCAGGCTCTTGTGGAAGGTCACGCGGCGCCGGCCGCCAGGCTCTTGTGGAAGTGGACGTCCTCCGCGCCGCCCGGGATGCCGAGCGTCCGGCCGGTCTCCACGTACCCGTGGCGCCGGTAGAAGTCCGGGGCCTGGAAGGTGAAGGAGGAGACCACCGCGCGGTCGCAGCCGCGCCGGCGCGCCTCCGCCTCGGCCGCGCGCAGCAGCCTGCTGCCCCAGCCGCCCTGCCGGTGGTCCTCGCGCACCCACAGCATGTCGATGCCGAGCAGCCCGCCCCAGGTCCAGGCGGTGAGCCCGCCGACGGTCTCGCCCGACGCCGGGTCGACCGCCCGCACCGAGAGCTCGCCCTGGTCCTCGGCGGTGGTGCCGGTGGCCGCGAAGTTGTACGCGTCGAGGCCGGCGTCCAGGATCTTCGTCAGCTCCGGGTCGCGGCCGCCGACGGTCAGCCCCGTCTCGTCGTGATCATGGTTCATGGGGCCGAGTCTGGCACGGGCGGGTCGCCCTCAGCCGAGGACGTCCGCCAGCTCCTCCCGGAGCTTCCGCTTCGGGCGGGCGCCGACCAGGGACTTCACCGGCTCGCCGTCCCGGAAGACCATCAGGGTGGGGGTGGCCAGGACGCCGTGGCGGGCGGTGGTGGCGGGGTTGTGGTCGACGTCGATCTCGACCACCCGCAGCCGGTCCGCCTCCTCGGCCGCGAGCGCGGCGAGGACCGGCTTCAGCTGGCGGCAAGGGCCGCACCAGACGGCCGTGAACTGCACGAGGACGGGCGGCCCCGCCGACAGCACGTCCGCCGCGAACTCCGCGTCGGTCGTCTCCCTCACGGTCACGGGGATCCTCGCCCCGTCCGTGGTCTGCGTCGTCTCCGTCATCTCCGTCGTCTCCGTCATCTCCGTCGTCTCCCTCATCTCCGTCACTCCTCCGTGTCGTCCGTCGGCTCCGTGCCGAGTGCGCACCGGGGGGCCGGGCCCGCGGGCAGCTCCGCCTCGGCCCGCAGCAGCTGGACGGCCACCTGGTCGCGGACCTCCTGGAGCCGGCCGAGCAGCGCGTCCAGCTCGTCGAGCTTGCGGCGGTAGACGGCCACCGACGCGGGACAGGAGTCCCCCGCCGGGTGGCCGGCCCGCAGGCAGTCGACGAACGGCCGCGTCTCCTCCAGTTCGAACCCGAAGTCCTGGAGGGTCCGGATCTCCCGCAGCAGCCGGAGGTCGCTCTCGTCGTAGGTGCGGTGCCCCTGTTCCGTGCGCCGGGCGGGCAGGAGACCGCGGGACTCGTAGTACCGCAGGGTCCGCGTGGTCGTCCCGGCCCGCTCGGCCAGCTCTCCGATGCGCATGCCGACGAACGTACGCGTTGACGCCGACGTCAAGGCAAGGCCGGGGGACGGGGAATCGGGGAGTGCCGGACCTCAGCCGGCCGCCGCCTTGAGGAGGGGGACGATCTCCGCCTCCTCGTACGCGAAGTGCGCCTCCAGCTCCGCGCGCAGCCGGTCGAACTCGGGGCGCAGCTGCTCCGGCCCGGTCTCGTCGACCCGGGCGAGCAGCCCGCGCAGCTCTTCCAGGGCGCGGGAGACGGTGTCGTGCTCGGCCCGCAGCCGTGCGAAGACCTCCGCCTTCCCGGGGAACTCCCGGGCGAGGTAAGGGAAGAGGCCGGCGTCCTCGCCGCCGTGGTGGGTGGCGAGGCCCGCGCAGAAGGTGAGGCAGTGCCGGCGGAGCTCCACCGTGAGCTCGGCCGTGCCGGGTGCGGCGAGGCCGTCGGCGAGGGCCGCGAGTTCGCCGCGCAGCCAGTCGTGGATCTTCACGAGCTCGTCGGCGAGGGCGTCGAGCCGGTTCGGCGGGGTGTAGTCGGAGACCGGGATCCGGTGGAGGACGACGACGGGCAGGACGCGGGTGGTGGCCCGCTGGTAGTCGGCGTAACCGGGGGCGGCGGCGACCACCTTCGCGAAGAGCGCGTCGCGCTCGGCGCCGGTCGCGGCGACGGCGGTGGCCTGCCAGGTGTCCGTGCCCCGCTCGACGGTCACGGTGGGGTTCACCAGGATGTTGCGGTACCAGTCCGGATGGCGGTCGGAGCCGCCGGCCGAGCCGACGACGAGGAGGCGGTCGCCGTCCTCGACGAAGCCGAGCGGGGTGGTGTGTTCCGTGCCGGACCTGGCGCCGGTGGTGGTGAGGAGAAGGAGCACCCATCCCTCGAAGGGGCCGCCGAGGCGTCCGGCGTTGGTGCGGAATTCTTCGATGAGCTTGACGTTGAAGTCGAGAGGCAATTGCCGTCCCTACTGTCCTCTTGCCTCCATGTCTCCGCTTTCGAGCGCGGACCGACACGCGACGTGAGGGGGCCATTCTCACGCCGAAGCCCTTGACGCTGTCAAGGGCCTTTCGCGCGGGGCGGGTTCCTCCCGGTGCCCGGATCCGGCTCAAGGCCCGGGTCCCGGGAGGAGGTTCACGGCGGTCAGACTCCGGCGCGGGCGCGCTCCTCGCCCTGGTCGCGCTGGTCCGGTACGGGCCCGGCGTCGGCGGCCGGGGCGTGGTCGGCGCGGGGTGCGGGGTCGGCGTGATCGTCCACGAGCGTCTTCTCGTCGAAGGGGAACTTCCCCGCCAGGACCTCCGTCACCCGCGTCCGGTCGATCTCCTTCGTCCAGGTGCCGACGAGGACGGTGGCGACGGCGTTGCCCGCGAAGTTGGTGAGGGCGCGGGCCTCGCTCATGAAGCGGTCGATGCCGACGATCAGGCCGACGCCGTCGACCAGGTCGGGGCGGTGCGACTGGAGGCCGCCGGCGAGGGTGGCGAGGCCGGCGCCGGTGACGCCGGCGGCGCCCTTGGAGGCGATGACCATGAAGACGAGGAGGGAGATCTGCTCGCCGATCGAGAGCGGGTCGCCCATCGCCTCGGCGACGAAGAGCGAGGCCATCGTCAGGTAGATGGCGGTGCCGTCGAGGTTGAAGGAGTAGCCGGTGGGGACGGTGATGCCGACGACCGGCTTGGAGACGCCGAGGTGCTCCATCTTGGCGATCAGGCGGGGCAGCGCGGACTCGGAGGAGGAGGTCGAGAGGATCAGCAGGAACTCGCGGCCCAGGTACTTCAGGAGGGCCCAGATGTTGATCCCGGCGACCAGCCTCAGCAGCGCGCCGAGGACGACGAAGACGAAGAGGGCGCAGGTCAGGTAGAAGCCGATCATGATGACGGCGAGCGACTTCAGGGCGTCGAGGCCGGTGGCGCCGACGACGGCGGCGATGGCGCCGAAGGCGCCGACCGGGGCCGCCCACATGATCATGGAGAGGATGCGGAAGACGAGCCGCTGGATGTGGCCGATGCCGCGCAGGACGGGCTCGCCGGCCGGGCCCATCGCCTGGAGCGCGAAGCCCGCGAGGAGGGCGACGAGGAGGGTCTGGAGGACCTCGCCCTCGGTGAAGGCGGAGACCAGGGTCGTCGGGATGATCCCGAGGACGAAGTCGGCGGTGGACTCGCTCGCGCCCTCCGCCTGCTTGGCGCCGGCCTCGGCCAGTTCCTTGGTGAGGTGGAGGCCGGAACCGGGCTCCAGGAGGTTGCCGACGACCAGACCGATCGCGAGTGCGACGGTCGACATCACCATGAAGTAGCCGAGCGCGAGGCCGCCGACGGCGCCGACCTTGGCGGCCTTGCGGACCGAGCCGACGCCCAGGACGATCGTGCAGAAGATGATCGGCGAGATCATCATCTTGATGAGGTTCACGAAGCCGGTGCCCAGCGGCTTCAGCTCGGCGGCCACCCCTGGAGCGAGGAAGCCCACGGCGACGCCGAGGACGACGGCGCCGATCACGGCCAGATACAGATAGTGGGTACGGTCCCGGCGTGCGGCCACGGGGTCCTCCTCGCGCTGATGGGTGTCCACGTCCCGGTGGACTCCGCGACTATCCATCAGCCTGTGACCGGGGTCACCGTTGCGTGCGTTTCGTTCATGGCCGAAACGTGCGGGCCGCGCCGCGGCGGAGAACGATTCGGGAACGCAATGCCCCGGAGCAAATCCCGGCGTGCACACTTGCTCGCATGCGTCTCCCGCTCCCCCACCCCCTCCCCCGGCCCCGCAGCCTGGCCGGCCAGCTCTTCGCGATGCAGGTCGTGCTGATGGCCGCGGTCGTGGCGGGCTGCGCGGTCTTCGCGTACCTCACGGACCGGGACCAGGCCGAGGAGACCGCGCGCCGGCAGTCGACGGCCACCGCGACGGCCGTGGCCGGCTCGCCGTCCGTGGTGGCCGCGGCCCGCACGGCCGATCCGTCCGCCGCTCTCCAGCCGTACGCGGAGGGGCTGCGCCGGCGGGCGGACGTGGCCTTCGTGGTGATCATGGCGCCGGACGGGACCCGCTGGACCCACCCGGAACCGGAGCAGATCGGCCGCCACTACCTGGGGCACATCGAGCCGGCGCTGCGCGGCGAGACCTTCTCGGAGACCCACCTCGGGACCCTCGGCCCGTCGGTGCGGACGATCACCCCGGTCCTCTCCGGCGGCCGGGTGGTCGCGCTGGTCAGCGCGGGCATCACGATCGAGCGGATCAGCGCGCAGGTACGCGAGCAGGTGACCGCGCTGCTCGGGATGGCGGGCGCGGCGCTCGCGCTGGGCGGCGCCGGCACGTACGTGATCAACGCGCGGCTGCGGCGGCACACCCACGGGATGAACGCCGCCGAGCTGAGCCGGATGCACGACTACCACGAGGCCGCGCTGCACGCGGTGCGGGAGGGTCTGGTGATGCTCGACGGGCGGCGCCGGATCGCGCTGATCAACGACGGGGCGCGCGAACTGCTGGGCCTGGACGGGGCGGTGGTCGGACGTCCGGCGGCCGAGCTGGGGCTGCCGGCCCCGCTGACCGGGGCGCTGCTCTCCTCGGAGCCCCGGGTGGACGAGACGCATCTGACCGACGAGCGGGTGCTGGTCGTCAACACCCGCCCGGTCGTGGGCGGGGAGCGGCGCGGCACCGTGGTGACGCTCCGGGACCGCACCGAACTCCAGTCGCTCTCCGGCGAGCTGGACTCGCAGCGCGGGTTCACGGAGGCGCTGCGCTCACAGGCGCACGAGGCGGCGAACCGGCTCCACACGGTGGTGTCGCTGATCGAACTCGGGCGGGTGGCCGAGGCGGTGGAGTTCGCGACTGCGGAGCTGGAGCTGGCCCAGGCGCTCACCGACCGGGTGGTGGACGCGGTCGGCGAACCGGTGCTCGCGGCGCTACTGCTCGGCAAGGCGGCGCAGGCCAACGAGCGGGGCGTGGAGCTGGTCCTCACCGAGGACAGCCGGATCGACGACGGGCTGCTCCCGCCCGCCCTGGAGCCGCGCGACCTGGTGACGGTGCTCGGCAATCTCGTGGACAACGCGGTGGAGGCGGCGGGCGGCGCCCCGCACGCGCGGGTGACCGTCACGGTCGCGGCCCGGGCCGGCGACGGCGAGCTGCTGCTCCGGGTCGACGACAGCGGGCCGGGCGTCCGTCCCGCCGACCGGGACGCGGTCCTCGGCCGGGGCTGGTCCACCCGGGGCCCGGGGCGCGGCCTGGGCCTCGCGCTGGTCCGGCAGGCCGTCACCCGCGCCTCCGGCACGCTGGCCCTGGACGAGGCGCCGGGGGGCGGCGCGCGCTTCACCGTGCGGGTGCCGCTGCGGCGGGCGGCGGGGCCGGACCCGGGTGCGCCCGCCCTCTGCGAACCCGCCGTCGCGGGCGGCTCCCCCGAGGGAGGTGCCGCGTGAGCGGGGCGCAGGAGATCAGGGTGCTCGTGGTCGAGGACGACCCGGTCGCCGCCGACGCGCACGCGCTGTACGCGGGGCGGGTGGAGGGGTTCCGGGTGGTCGGGGTGGCGCACTCGCGGGCGGCGGCGGTACGGCTGCTCGACCGGGCCCCCGTCGACCTGATCCTGCTCGACCTCTACCTGCCGGACGGGCACGGGCTCGCGCTGCTGCGGGCACTGCGGGCCGCCGGGCACGGGGCGGACGTGATCGCGGTGACGTCGGCGCGCGACCTCGCGGTGGTGCGCGAGGGGGTGTCCCTCGGGGTGGTCCAGTACGTCCTCAAGCCGTTCGCCTTCGCCACCCTGCGGGACCGCCTGGTGCGCTACGCCGAGTTCCGGGGCGCGGCCGGGGAGGCGTCCGGGCAGGACGAGGTGGACCGGGCGCTCGCCGCGCTGCGCGCCCCGCATCCGGCCGCCCTGCCGAAGGGCCTGAGCGGGCCGACCCTGGAGGCGGTGACGCGGACGCTGCGGGAGACGCCGGCGGGCCTGACGGCGGCGGAGGCGGGCGCGGCGGTGGGCATCTCGCGGATCACCGCCCGCCGCTACCTGGAGCACCTGGTGACCGAGGGCCGGGCGGCGCGGGCCCCGCAGTACGGCCAGATCGGCCGCCCGGAACTCCAGTACCGCTGGCGCGGCGGCGGCCGCTGACCCGGGGAGCGGGAGTGGGGAGCCGGCGGGCCGGGCCAGGGTGGAGCGGGCCGCGCCCGTTCATGGAAGGCCGCCGAAGCGGACCGCGCCCGTTCGCGGAAGCCGCCGGGGCGGAGCCCGTACCGTCGTGCGGGCACGCGGACCCGAACGCGTACCGCTCACCGGACGTCACCCACCGATTACCGATCGGTTCCGATGTTCCTACAGGCCGTGGCCTCAGATGAACGCACCGTAGCCACAGATCCTCCTGGGCCCCTACCGTGGCCGCGTGCACCAACCCTCTCCTCCCTTCGACGCCCCGGCCGCCCGCCGCCTCCGCCAGGCGCTCGGCATGGCGCCGGGACATGTCGCCTACGGCCTGCGGGCCCAGTACGGCCTCCCCGTCTCCCCCGACGCCGTCGCCGCCTGGGAGCGCGGCACCCTCCGGCCGACCGAGCAGGAGCTGACCGCCCTCGCGGGCGTCCTCTGGTGCTCGCCCGCCGACCTGATCGCCGTCGCCTCCACCCTGCGGGAGCACCGCGTGGCGCGCGGGCTCTCCGTGGAGGAGCTGGCCCGCCGGGTGGGCGTCGCCGCGAACGCGTACCGCCGGATGGAGGACGAGGGCAGCTGGAAGGGGACCGAACGGCAGACGGCCACGCTCGCCGAGGTCCTCGGCCTCGGCCCGCGCGCCCTCATCACCGCCACGGGCGGCGGCGAACAGCTCGCGGAGCTGCTGCGGGACGCGGCGACGACCCGCTGGCAGGCGTACGTGAAGCCGGTCGTCCGCATGCTGCCGCTGCCCAAACGGGTGGTGGAGCCGGCCCTCGCCCGGCTGCACTCCGAGTACCACGCCCACATGGCGGCGACCTCCAGCTGGGGCGCCTCGGGCGCGACCGGCGAGGAGGGCCGCGCCTACCTGGAGACGGTCGCCGACCACTTCTGGGCGGCGGTCGGGCACTGAGGCCGCGACGGCCGCAGGTCCCGGCACAAGAAAGGACGAAGGGCCCGCCGTACGGGCCCTTCGCCCTTTCTCTCTCGTGTCCGCGTGTCCGCGCGTCCGCGCGTCCGCCGGTCAGAAGACCGATTCGGCCTCGCGCACCCGGTCCTCCGGGACCGTCTTGAGCCGGGTGACGGCCTCGGCCAGCGGGACCATCTTCACGTCGGTGCCGCGCAGCGCCGTCATGTTGCCGAACTCGCCCCGGTGCACCGCCTCCACCGCGTACCAGCCGAAGCGCGTCGCGAGGACGCGGTCGTACGGGGTCGGGGTGCCGCCGCGCTGGACGTGGCCGAGGATGACCGGGCGGGCCTCCTTGCCGAGGCGGCGCTCCAGCTCGTAGGCGAGGGCGGTGCCGATGCCCTGGAAGCGCTCGTGGCCGAACTGGTCGATCTCGCCCTTGCCGTAGTCCATCGTGCCCTCGGCCGGGTGGGCGCCCTCGGCGACGCAGATGACGGCGAACTTCTTGCCCCGGGCGAACCGCTCCTCGACCATCTTGACCAGGTCGGCCGGGTCGAAGGCGCGCTCGGGCAGGCAGATGCCGTGGGCGCCGCCGGCCATGCCGGACTCCAGGGCGATCCAGCCGGCGTGGCGGCCCATCACCTCGACGACCATCACCCGCTGGTGGGACTCGGCGGTGGTCTTCAGCCGGTCCATCGCCTCGGTGGCGACGCCGACGGCGGTGTCGAAGCCGAAGGTGCGGTCGGTCGACGAGATGTCGTTGTCGATGGTCTTGGGGACGCCCACGACCGGCACGCCCGCGTCGGACAGCATCCGGGCGGCCGTCAGGGTGCCCTCGCCGCCGATCGGGATCAGGGCGTCGAAGCCGCTCTTCTCGACGAGCGCCTTGGCGTTGTCGCAGGCGGCGGCGAAGCGGTCGCGCTCCAGGCGGGAGGAGCCGAGGATGGTGCCGCCGCGGGCGAGGATGCCGCTGACGGCGTTGAGGTCGAGGGGGCGGTAGCGGCCGTCGAGGAGCCCGGCGTAGCCGTCCTCGAAGCCGATGACCTCGTCCCCGTAATGGGTCACCGCCCGGTGCACGACCGACCGGATCACTGCGTTCAGGCCGGGGCAGTCGCCGCCTGCGGTGAGGACTCCGATGCGCATCGTGCTCTGTCTCCTGCTCGGTCGAGGTTCCGTTTGAGCCGTTTCGATTCTCACACGACGGACGCGCCCGGGGCGTTCGCCGCCGCTCCGCGCGCGCCGGGAACGGGGCCGGACGGGGGTCTTTCGTCCCGTCACGGAGGCCCTTCGTACAGCGGGCGACCTACCCAGGTGCGGGGGTATTGTCAAGGGGGTAATGCCACCCTGTCGGCTTCTTTTCGAGATCGAGAGTTGACAGGGGTGACGCAGGGCGAGGGCCGGGCCCCGAGGACGGGCCGGGCCCTCACGCAGGACGGCCCCTCCGAGGGACGGGGCCCCTTCCGCAGGACTGGACAGGAGACCACGGCGTGACGCGCAGCGTGTACGTGACCGGGATCGACCGCGGGGACGGCCGCCAGGTCGTCGAGCTGGGAGTCATGGAACTCCTCACCCGACAGGTGGACCGGGTGGGGGTGTTCCGGCCGCTGGTGCACGACGGCCCCGACCGCCTCTTCGACCTGCTGCGCGCCCGCTACCGGCTCACCCAGGACCCCGCCACGGTCTACGGCATGGACTACCACGAGGCGTCCGCGCTCCAGGCCGAGCAGGGCACCGACGAACTCCTCTCCCGGCTCGTCGACCGCTTCCACGCGGTCGCCCGGGAGTACGAGGTCGTCCTCGTCCTCGGGACCGACTTCGCCGGCACCCAGGTCCCCGACGAGCTGGCGCTCAACGCGCGCCTGGCGAACGAGTTCGGCGCCTCCGTCATCCCGGTCGTCGGCGGCAAGGGCCAGACCGCCGAGTCCGTCCGGGCCGAGACGCGCAACGCCTTCCGCGCCTACGACGGCCTCGGCTGCGACGTCCTCGCGATGGTCGTCAACCGGGTGGCGGGCGAGGACCGCGCCGCCATCGCCGAGCGGCTGTCCGCCCGGCTTCCGGTCCCCTGCTACGTCCTCCCGGACGAGCCGGCGCTCGCCGCGCCGACGGTCGCCCAGATCACCCACGCGCTCGGCGCCACCGTCGTCCTCGGCGACGACGCCGGGCTCGCCCGCGACGCCCTGGACTTCGTCTTCGGCGGCGCGATGCTCCCGAACTTCCTCGCCGCGCTGACCCCCGGCTGCCTGGTCGTCACCCCCGGCGACCGCGCCGACCTGGTCGTCGGCGCGCTCGCCGCCCACTCGGCCGGTACGCCCCCGATCGCCGGCGTGCTGCTCACCCTGGACGAGCGGCCCACCGACGCGGTCCTCACCCTCGCGGCCCGCCTCGCGCCCGGCACCCCGGTGATCTCCGTCCCCGGCAACAGCTTCCCGACCGCCGCCGAACTCTTCGCCCTGGAGGGCAAGCTGAACGCGGCCACCCCGCGCAAGGCGGAGACCGCCCTCGGCCTCTTCGAGCGGCACGTGGACACCTCCGACCTGCTCAAGCGGATCTCGGTGGCGCCCAGCGGCCGGGTCACCCCGATGATGTTCGAGCACGAGCTGCTGGAGCAGGCCAGGGCCGACCGGCGCCGGGTGGTGCTGCCCGAGGGCACCGAGGAGCGGGTGCTGCGCGCCGCCGACGTGTTGATCCGCCGGGACGTCTGCGACCTCACCCTGCTCGGCGACGTCGAGGCGATCCGCAAGAAGGCCGCCGACCTCAGCGTGGACCTGCGGGACACCCAGCTGATCGACCCGCAGACCTCCGAGCTGCGGGACGTCTTCGCCGAGAAGTACGCGGCGCTGCGCGCCCACAAGGGCGTCACGGTGGAGCTGGCGTACGACGTCGTCTCGGACGTGAACTACTTCGGCACCCTGATGGTCCAGGAGGGCCTGGCCGACGGCATGGTCTCCGGCTCCGTGCACTCCACCGCCGCGACCATCCGCCCCGCCTTCGAGATCATCAAGACGAAGCCGGACGCCTCGATCGTCTCCTCGGTCTTCTTCATGTGCCTCGCCGACAAGGTGCTGGTGTACGGCGACTGCGCGGTCAACCCGGACCCGAACGCCGAGCAGCTCGCCGACATCGCCGTGCAGTCGGCCGCCACCGCCGCCCGCTTCGGCGTCGAGCCGCGGATCGCGATGCTCTCGTACTCCACCGGCACCTCCGGCTCCGGCGCCGACGTCGACAAGGTGCGCGAGGCCACCAAGCTGGTCCGCGAGGCGCACCCCGGGCTGCGGATCGAGGGCCCGATCCAGTACGACGCGGCCGTGGAGCCCTCCGTGGCGGCGACCAAGCTGCCGGACTCGGAGGTGGCGGGCCAGGCGACCGTGCTGATCTTCCCGGACCTCAACACCGGCAACAACACGTACAAGGCGGTCCAGCGTTCGGCCGGCGCCGTCGCCGTCGGCCCGGTCCTCCAAGGCCTGCGCAAGCCGGTCAACGACCTCTCGCGCGGCGCCCTCGTCAGCGACATCGTCAACACGGTCGCCATCACGGCGATCCAGTCCCAGGTCCCGACCCCGGCTGAGGAGCTCCCCGCATGACCGGCACCCCCACCCGCGTCCTCGTCCTCAACTCCGGCTCCTCGTCGGTGAAGTACCAGCTGCTCGACATGAGCGACGGCAGCCGGCTCGCCCTCGGCCTGGTGGAGCGGATCGGCGAGGACACCTCCCGGCTCGCCCACACCCCGCTCCAGGGCGGCGGCGGCGAGCCGCGCGAGCGGACCGGTCCGATCCCCGACCACGCGGCGGCGCTGAAGGCGGTCGCCGAGGAACTGGCGGCGGACGGCCTCGGCCTGGACTCCCCCGAACTGGCCGCGATCGGCCACCGGGTGGTGCACGGCGGGCTGCGCTTCACCGAACCGACCGTCATCGACGAGGAGGTGCTCGCCGAGATCGAGCGCCTGGTGCCGGTGGCGCCGCTGCACAACCCGGCGAACCTGCTCGGCATCCGTACGGCGACGGCCCTGCGCCCCGACCTGCCGCAGGTCGCGGTCTTCGACACCGCCTTCCACACCACGATGCCGGAGTCGGCCGCCCGGTACGCGATCGACGTGGCGACCGCCGACGCGCACCGGATCCGCCGCTACGGCTTCCACGGCACCTCGCACGCGTACGTCTCCCGGGCGGCGGCGAAGCTGCTCGGCAAGGAGCCCGAGGAGGTGAACGTGATCGTGCTCCACCTCGGCAACGGCGCCTCCGCCTCGGCGGTCCGCGGCGGCCGCTGCGTGGACACCTCCATGGGCCTGACCCCGCTGGAGGGCCTGGTCATGGGCACCCGCTCCGGCGACATCGACCCGGCGGTCACCTTCCACCTCAAGCGGGTGGCGGGCATGGACGCCGACGAGATCGACGTCCTCCTCAACAAGAAGTCGGGTCTGGTCGGCCTCTGCGGCGACAACGACATGCGCGAGATCCGGCGCCGGGTCGACGAGGGCGACCCGGCGGCGGCGCTCGCCTTCGACATCTACATCCACCGGCTCAAGAAGTACATCGGCGCCTACTACGCGGTCCTCGGGCGCGTCGACGCGGTCGTCTTCACCGCCGGCGTGGGCGAGAACGCGGCGCCGGTACGGGAGGCGGCCATCGCCGGCCTGGAGGAACTGGGCCTCGCGGTGGACGCCGAGCTCAACGCCGTACGGTCCGGCGAGCCGCGGGTGATCTCGCCCGAGTACGCCCGGGTCGCGGTGGCCGTCGTGCCGACCGACGAGGAGCTGGAGATCGCGCGGCAGACCTTCGCGCTGACGGGCGCGCACACGGCGGCCGAAAAAGTTACTCGAACGGCAAACGCCTGAGCGGGTCCCCGCCCATTTGTACTTTCCACCAGCCGGAATATTCCGCAGTGAAACAAACCGATAGGATCCGCCTCATGCGCCGTTCCAAAATCGTCTGCACGCTGGGCCCCGCCGTCGACTCGTACGAGCAGCTGAAGGCTCTCATCGAGGCCGGTATGAACGTGGCCCGTTTCAACATGAGCCACGGGACCCAGGCAGAGCACCAGGAGCGGTACGACCGTCTCCGCAGGGCCTCCGCCGACACCGGCCGCGCCGTCGGTGTGCTGGCCGACCTCCAGGGCCCCAAGATCCGTCTGGAGACCTTCGCCGAGGGTCCGGTCGAGCTGGTCCGCGGGGACGAGTTCACCATCACCACCGAGGACGTCCCCGGCGACAAGTCCATCTGCGGCACCACCTACAAGGGCCTCCCCGGCGACGTCTCCAAGGGCGACCAGGTCCTCATCAACGACGGCAACGTCGAGCTGCGGGTCGTCGAGGTCGAGGGCCCCCGGATCAAGACCGTCGTCATCGAGGGCGGCGTGATCTCCGACCACAAGGGCATCAACCTGCCCGGCGCGGCGGTCAACGTCCCGGCCCTCTCCGAGAAGGACGTCGAGGACCTCCGCTTCGCCCTCCGGATGGGCTGCGACATGGTCGCCCTCTCCTTCGTCCGCGACGCCGCCGACGTCAAGGACGTCCACAAGGTGATGGACGAGGAGGGCCGCCGGGTCCCGGTCATCGCCAAGGTCGAGAAGCCGCAGGCCGTCGAGAACATGGCCGAGGTCGTCGCCGCCTTCGACGCCGTCATGGTGGCCCGCGGCGACCTCGCCGTCGAGTACCCGCTGGAGCGGGTCCCGATGGTGCAGAAGCGCCTCGTCGAGATGTGCCGCCGCAACGCCAAGCCCGTCATCGTCGCCACCCAGATGATGGAGTCGATGATCACCAACTCGCGGCCGACCCGCGCCGAGGCGAGCGACGTCGCCAACGCCATCCTGGACGGCGCCGACGCGGTCATGCTCTCCGCCGAGTCCTCGGTCGGCGCCTACCCGATCGAGACCGTCAAGACGATGTCGAAGATCGTCGCCGCGGCCGAGGAGGAGCTGCTCTCCAAGGGCCTCCAGCCCCTCGTCCCCGGCAAGAAGCCGCGCACCCAGGGCGGCTCGGTCGCCCGCGCGGCCTGCGAGATCGCCGACTTCCTCGACGGCAAGGCGCTGATCGCCTTCACCCAGTCCGGCGACACCGCCCGGCGCCTCTCGCGCTACCGCACCCAGCAGCCGATCCTCGCCTTCACCACGGACGAGGGCACCCGCAACCAGCTCACCCTGAGCTGGGGCGTCGAGTCCTTCCTCGTCCCCTTCGTCGACAACACCGACGCCATGGTCGACCTCGTCGACGCCGAGCTCCTGAAGCTCCAGCGCTACAACGAGGGCGACACCATGGTCATCACCGCCGGCTCGCCCCCCGGCGTCCCCGGCACCACCAACATGGTCCGCGTCCACCACCTGGGCGGCGGCGACCCCGCCTGACGGCCGGAACACGCACGACGGCCTCTCCTCCCGATGGGAGTGAGAGGCCGTCGTCGTTCTGTCGCGGCTCCGGAGCGTACGGGGGTCAGCCCGGTTCGATGGTGTTGCGGAGTTCCTTGACGCGGAGGGTGCCGCCGAACTGGCCGGCCTGCTTCAGCTTCACGTGGGTGAAGAAGACGGCCGGGAGGTCCAGCGGGGGCGGCGACTCGGGGCCGAAGGTGATCGGGATGATGCCGAGGAGGTTGCCCTTCAGCTCCTCCGTGTACATCGTCACCGTGCCGTCGGTGATCGTCGACTCCGAGCCCTTCTTGGAGCGGACGTGGCCGACGCGCCCCTCGGAGTGCTCGGTGATCTGGTGCAGGTCCTTGATCCCGATGTAGGTCGCGGTGAACTTCAGGACCTTCTTGACCTTGCCGCCGTACGTCTTCACCTCGACGATGCCGTGGTACTTCAGGCCGCTGAGCGTGAGCCTGGTGCTCTCCAGGCGCCACGGCTCGTCCGGCAGCAGCGGGATGCCGGGCTCCAGCTCGGCGGCGGCGAGCGCCGCGTCGTCGCGCTCGGGGCACGGGAAGCGGGGCTTGGCCCCGTCGGGTATGTCCGTGTCCGGCTTGGCGTCCAGGCCCTGCGCGCTCTCGGGCAGCTCCTGGACGGGTACGCCCGCCTTCTCCGCCGCCTTCTTGATGGCGGTCTTCGTCTTCTCGGCCGTGTCGGTCTTGGCGGGGGTGTCGGTCTTGGCGGCGGGTGCCTGGGTGGCCGGGGTACCGGTGGCCGGGGCCTGGGTCGCCGGGGGCTGGGTCGCCGGGGCCTGGGTCGCCGGGGTGTCGTCCGCCGTCGCCGCCTTCTGGCGCGGGGCGTCCGTCGTCGCCGAAGGGGTGGGCGTCGGGGTCGGCGTAGCGGTGGCCGACGGGGTCGCCGTGGGCTCCTGCTTCGGGGCCAGTCCGCCGAAGAAGTCCTTGATGGCGTCGCCGACACCCAGCGGGTCCAGCGGGTTGACCGACTTCGTGGGCGTGGGCGTGGGAGTGGCGGTGGTCTTCGGCGCGGTGTCGGCGGCGGGCGCCGCCTCCTGCGCGCCGCCCTGCTCGGGCGCGGACGTGGTCGCGGTTGCGGTCGCGGTCGGCTCCGGGCTCGCCGTGGCGTCCGGCCCGGCCGTCGCGGTCGCGGTGGCCGTCGCGGACGGGGTCGCCGTCGGCTCCGCGGTCGGTCCGGACGGCTTGGTGGCCGTCGCCGTCGGCTCCGGCTTCGCGGTCTCGGTGGCCTTCGCCGTGGGCGTGGCCGTCGTCTCCTCCGCCACCGGCTCGTCGGAGCGGGTCACACAGGGGCCGGGCGCGAAGGGGATGTCCTTCTCGTCGGCCAGTGCGGGGCTGGGCGCGAGGCCCATGCCCACGAACACCGCGGTCGGCATGGCGGCGAGCGCCATCGCCTTGCCCGCGGGGCCCTGGATCCTGTTCAGCAGCGTCTTGCGAGGGGCCGCGTGGCGCGGCCCGCTCCTCGCGACAGTCGGCTGGGTGTCGTCACCCCGCACTGTTCCTCCCGCCCTTGGCGTCGATCGTCGTGTCGGTCGCCTCGCGCTGGTCCGGGACGCCGACCGCCATGACGGTCTCGGTCTCGTCCTCGTGCGCCGGCGCACCGTCGTGCTCCGCCTCCGCCGCGTCCTCGGTCTCCTCGGGCTCCGGCGCGGGCGCCCAGGACGCCGACATGGCACCGCCGATGAGGGCCAGGAGGAACCCGACGACCAGTCCGCCGAAGTTCGACACCGGGATGGAGACGAGGGCCAGGACGATCGCCGCGACACCCGCGAAGACCCGGACGACGGGTTGGAACCACATCGTCAGGCCCAGGGTGATGAGCAGGACGCCGATGATCAGCGCGCCGGCTCCGGCGGTCGTCGCCATGGCGAGGGTGACGTTGCCGAGCCGCATGTCCCCGTACGGCAGATAGGCGATCGGCACTCCGCCCAGCATGGTGAGCAGTCCCGCCCAGAAGGGCCGGGTCTGTCGCCAGACCTGGAACCTGTTTTCCTTCTTGGGGACTTCGCGGGAGGTGAGGGTCTCGGCGCTCATGGAAACAGCTCCCTGGAAGCGGTCTTGCTGAGAAAAGGTGAAGAGGCCGGAGCCCGGCCCCGGTGCAGGTGCGGGCCGCCTGGGCGGCCCGCACCGTGAGGGACCGGATCAGTCCTTGAAGCACTCCGCCGAGGTGCCCCGGTGCAGGGACAGGCTCAGGTTCGGGAGCTTGAAGGTCGCGGCGGTGGTGGCCCACGCCTTCTGGCGGACGTTGCTGAGCTTCGCCGTCTCGGCACGCTGCGCGAAGCCGTTCAGGTTGGCCTTGGTGTTGGACTGGATGCCCGGGCGGCCCGGCAGGACCGTCTTGCCGTCAGGGCCCTTGTCGGCGACCCCCGCCGCGATGCCGATGTCGATGTTGCCGAACTCGGCGTCAGCCTTCAGGTCGGAGACGTCGAGGTACAGGCCCGACGCCTCGACCGGCTTCTTGGAGTCGGTGCCGGCGTTCAGCTGGAGCGTCACGTCACCGACGAACGGGATCTTCGGGGTGACGACCGACTGGCACATCCCGTAGATCTTCGCGGTGTGGAAGCCCGACACGGCGACCGGAGCGGCGAACGGCTCGCCTTCCAGCGTCTTGCCGGAGGCGACGCTCCCGTACTGGACGAACCCCTCACCGACGAGGCTGTCCGCACGAACCTTGAACTCCTGGCCGGAAATGCTGAACGACGCGGCCAGCGCGCCCTGCGCCAGGCCGACACCGATCGCGGCCGTGGCGGCCATGCTCGGGACCATGACGACGGCGAACCGCTTCCATCTGGTCCCGCCACGAACCTGGGACTTCATGAGAATCCTCCTTCTCGGACGTACATCTCCAAGAAGGGCCCGGGGCCCGTCCTGGGATGGGAGAAGAGCTACGTCCTCGGGAAGGAGAGCGCCGAGGCACGAGGAAGCGCGACGCGCGTCCTGATCACCGGCGATCACCCCCGAGCGACAACCATGTGCCGCGCGTACGCACGGCCCGGTGGACAGGTCCTGCCCGGTGGGAGCAGGAACCCCCCTGTCCGATCGGCCGGCCACCCAGGGGCCGCCGGCCCGCCCGGTGGGGACCCTCGCCGCGCGTCCCCTGCGGTTGCCGGGGCGTGCGGTTCGGACCGAGCGTGGCCGATCGTGGTCCATTCCCGGCGCCCGCACAAGGGGTTCATTACTCGCTAGTAACGGATGCGTGACCGCGCCATGGCGCGATGCCGCCGGGTGGGCACACAGGGTGGAGGAACGTGGTGCGGAAAGTCCGTTTATAGGAGTGCGAACCCGGACAGACCCACGGGTTCGATTTACTGCAAGTAACAGCGGCCGCGATTATCAAGATTTGGTAAAGCGCGGCCGCCGATTGTCACCGTGTCGCCAAATCGTCGGACGATCCGGCGCCTTTTCCCGCCCTGAGCAGGCGCTTAGCGCGGGGCGGGGAATTCGGGGCTCAGAACAGCACGCGGGCCAGCGCCTGGCGGGCCGCGATCACCCGCGGGTCCTCCGTGCCGATGACCTCGAACAGCTTCAGGAGCCGCACTCGCGCCGCGTCCCGGTCCTCGCCGAAGGTCCGGCGCACGGTCTCGACCAGCCGCCCGAAGGCGTCCTGGACGTGACCGCCCACCAGGTCCAGGTCGGCGGCGGCGATCTGCGCGGCGACGTCCGTCGGGTTGTCCGCCGCGTTCTTCCGCACTTCCTGCGGGTCCATGCCCTGCACCCGGGCGAGCAGCTCGGCCTGGGCGAGGCCCAGCTTGGCCTCGGGGTGACCGGGGTCGTCGGCCAGGACGTTCCTGTACGCCTGCGCCGCGCCGGCCAGGTCGCCCGCGTCGAGCGCGGTCATGGCCGCCTCCAGGAGGGCGTCGTACGGACCGGCGGCCGGCCGCTCGGCGGGCTCCGCGCCGTCCGCGTCCCGGTCCACGGCGATGCCGGTGAGACCGAAGCGCTCCTCGCCGACCTGGATCAGCTGGTCGAGGGTCTGGCGGATCTGCGCCTCCGGCACCGCGCCCTGGAAAAGGGGCAGTGCCTGACCGGCGACGACCGCGAAAACGGCCGGAATTCCCTGGATGCCGAACTGCTGCATCAGCATCTGGTTGGCGTCGACGTCGATCTTCGCGAGCAGGAAGCGGCCGTCGTACTCCACGGCCAGCCGCTCCAGGAGCGGGCCGAGCTGCTTGCAGGGCTCGCACCACTCGGCCCAGAAGTCGAGGACGACCGGGACCTCGGCGGAGCGCTGGAGCACATCGCGCTCGAAGCCCGCCTCGTCGACGTCGATCACGAGGGCGGAGGGCGGCACCGCCGCGGGCCCGCCGTGCCGGGCGGCCTCGGCGCGCGCCTGCTCCGCCTTCGCCTTGGCCTCTCCGGCCGCCTTCACCGCGGCGAGGTCGACGACGCCGCTCATGGACATGTTTCGGGGCTGCATGGGTACATCCTCCCCCCTCCGCACACCGAACCGGTAAGCCATGGCTGAACAGCGCCCTCCACCGGGGGCGCCCACCGCTCGCCGGGTCCCCACCCGGCGGTCCTGCATGGTTGTCGCTCAGGCAGATCACTGCCTTTCGCTACGGGTCGTAGCGTAATGGCCGGGGCCGGGGCGGAGGGAGCCCCCGGCCGTGAACTGCCTCACATCACGCGCCTCTGGCGCCGTACCTACCGGCGGGTATGGTCGTCGTTCATGTGTAGCCGCACCACCCCACGCACCGGCCGCCCGCGCTCCACGGAGGCCGACGCGGCCATCCTGGAAGCGACCCGCGCGGCCCTGGTGGAGCTGGGCTGGTCCAGAGTCACCATGGGCGACGTCGCGACCAGGGCCGGAGTCGCCAAGACCACCCTGTACCGCCGGTGGGCCAACAAGAACGAGCTGGTCGTCGACGCCGTCGCCGTCCTCTTCGATGAACTCGAACTGCCCGACCTCGGTTCCCTCCAGGCCGACATCGAGCACGTCGTCCTCCAGTTCGCCGGCCTCCTGGAGCGCCCCGAGACCAAGACGGCCCTGATGGCCGTGGTCGCCGAGTCGACCCGGGACGCCCCGCTGCGCGAGCGGATCCGCACCTCGATCGTGGAGCGCCAGAAGCGGCTCGTCCTCGACGGGCGCCGGCGGGCCCAGGAGCGCGGCGAACTCCCCGCCGACCGCGACCCGGTCGTGGTGGACGCCACCGACGACCTGATCTTCGACGTGGTCGCGGGCGCGGTGGTGCACCGGGCGCTGGTGAGCGCCGAGCCGGTGGACGCGGCCTGGGTGAACCGCCTCTCGACCCTCCTGGTCGGGGGTCTGGGAGCGGTGGCGGCGCTCGGCTAGCGTGCCTCCATGATCACTCGTACGGAGATCCGACTCTCCCCCGCGGTACGCGCCCTGCTCGACGACGTGAACCACGCGGTCCTGGCCACGGTCCAGCCCGACGGCTCCCCGCAGACCTCGGTGGTGTGGGTGGGCCGGGACGGGGACGACGTCCTGATCTCCAGCCAGGAGGGCCGCCGCAAGGTCAAGAACATCCGCGCCGACGCCCGGGTCTCCCTCACGCTGCTCGACCGCCACGACCCGGACCGCTACACGGAGATCCGCGGCTCGGCGACGGTCACCGAGGACGAGGGCCGGGCCGTGGCGGTGGCGCTGGCGGAGAAGTACGAGGGGGCGGACGCCGGGCGGGAGTACCGGGAACTGCCGCCGGAGCAGGTCAGGGTGACGCTCCGGATCACCCCGGCGAAGGTGCTGGGCTCGGTCCGCTGAGGCGGGCGGGAAGGGCCGGTACGGAGTGCCGTGCCGGCCCTTCCCGTGACCGTGTTCGCCCGTGCGCGTCAGAAGCCGGCGGGCTCCACGTACACGCCCCACTCCTCGCGGAGCACGTCGCAGATCTCGCCGAGGGTGGCCTCGGCGCGGACCGCGTCGAGCATCGGCGGGATCATGTTGGAGCCGTCCCTGGCCGCCGCCAGCATGGCGTCGAGGGAGGCGCGGACCTTGGCCTCGTCGCGCCGGCCCTTGCGCTCGCCGAGGACCCGGACCTGCTCCCACTCGACCTCGTGGCTGACCCGCAGGATCTCCAGGTCGCCGGTGACGGAGCCGTGGTGGACGTTGACGCCGACGACCCGCTTCTCGCTCTTCTCCAGGGACTGCTGGTAGCGGAAGGCGGACTCGGCGATCTCGCCGGTGAACCAGCCGTCCTCGATGCCGCGCAGGATGCCGGAGGTGATCGGGCCGATCGGGTGCTCGCCGTCCGGGTGGGCCCGGAGCCCGCGCTCCTTGATCCGGTCGAAGATCTTCTCGGCGTCGGCCTCGATGCGGTCGGTGAGCTGCTCGACGTACCAGGAGCCGCCCAGCGGGTCGGCGACGTTGGCGACGCCGGTCTCCTCCATCAGCACCTGCTGGGTGCGGAGCGCGATCTCGGCGGCCTGCGCGCTGGGGAGGGCGAGGGTCTCGTCGAGGGCGTTGGTGTGGAGGGAGTTGGTGCCGCCGAGGACGGCGGAGAGCGCCTCCACGGCCGTGCGCACCACGTTGTTGTACGGCTGCTGCGCGGTGAGCGAGACGCCGGCGGTCTGGGTGTGGAAGCGGAGCCACTGCGCCTTGTCGGTCTCGGCGCCGTACACCTCCTTCATCCAGCGGGCCCAGATCCGGCGGGCGGCGCGGAACTTGGCGATCTCCTCGAAGAAGTCGAGGTGGGCGTCGAAGAAGAAGGAGAGGCCGGGCGCGAAGACGTCGACGTCGAGGCCGCGGGAGAGGCCGAGCTCGACGTAGCCGAAGCCGTCGGCGAGGGTGTACGCCAGCTCCTGCGCGGCCGTCGCCCCGGCCTCGCGGATGTGGTAGCCGGAGACGGAGAGCGGCTTGTACGCGGGGATGCCGGCGGCGCAGTGCTCCATCAGGTCGCCGATGAGGCGCAGGTGCGGCTCGGGCGGGAAGAGCCACTCCTTCTGCGCGATGTACTCCTTGAAGATGTCGGTCTGGAGCGTGCCGTTGAGCACGGCCGGGTCGACGCCCTGGCGCTCGGCGGCGACCAGGTACATGCAGAAGACCGGGACGGCGGGGCCCGAGATCGTCATCGAGGTGGTGACGTCGCCGAGGGGGATGTCCTTGAAGAGGACCTCCATGTCGGCGGCGGAGTCGACGGCGACGCCGCAGTGGCCGACCTCGCCCAGCGAGCGGGGGTCGTCGGAGTCGCGGCCCATGAGGGTGGGCATGTCGAAGGCGACCGAGAGCCCGCCGCCGCCGGCGGCGAGGATCATCTTGTACCGCTCGTTGGTCTGCTCGGCGTTGCCGAAGCCGGCGAACTGGCGGATGGTCCAGGTGCGGCCGCGGTAGCCGGTCGGGTGCAGCCCCCGGGTGAAGGGGTACTCGCCGGGCCAGCCGATGCGCTCGAACCCCTCGTAGGTGTCCCCGGGCCGGGGCCCGTAGACGGGCTCGACGGGGTCCCCGGAGAGCGTGGTGAAGTCGGCGTCGCGCTTGCGGGCCTTGTCGTAGCGGGCCTGCCAGCGCCGGCGCCCTTCCTCGATGGCGTCAGCGTCCATGTCCCAAATTTACTAGGACGTCCTAGTACATGTCGACGAAACACCCCCGCACACCTGTGCGGGGGTGAGGGTCAGACCTTGACGGGCACCGGCTGCGCGCCGCTGACCAGCGGCTTCACCTCGGCGACGACCTTGCGCTCGACGAAGAAGGCGGCGAAGGGGATGGTGCCGGAGAGCAGCAGCCACACGATCCTGCCGAAGGACCAGCGGGCCTTCGAGCCCAGGTCGAAGGCGAAGACCAGGTAGATGATGTACAGGACACCGTGGGTCTGGGAGACCGCGAAGGTCAGGTCCTCGCCGGTGTCGAAGCCGTACTTGGCGACCATGCAGCCGCAGAGCACGAGCAGCATGACGGCGGTCACGTACGCCATGACGCGGTAGCGGGTCAGCACGCTGGATTTCATGCCGTCGAGCGTAACCGGCCACTCCGGGGCGATCTTCGCTGGGGTCAGCCCTCGTCGAAGTCGTGCGCCGCGACCCGCAGGGGGCGGAGCAGGGCGAAGATCTCGGCGCACTCCTCGGAGTCGTACGCGCCCAGACCGAACTCCATCTCCATCAGATCGCGGGTGGCGGACTCGACCACCTCGCGGCCCTTCTCGGTGATGGAGGCGAGCGTGCCGCGCCCGTCGTTGGGGTTGGGGCGCTTGTCGACGAGGCCGGACTTCACCAGGCGGTCCACCGTGTTCGTCACCGAGGTCGGGTGGACCATCAGCCGCTCGCCGATCTTCGACATCGGCAGCTCGCCCGCCTTGGAGAAGGTGAGCAGCACGAGGGCCTCGTAGCGGGCGAAGGTCAGCCCGTACGGCTTGACCACGGCGTCGACCTCGGCCAGCAGGATCTGGTGGGCGCGCATGATCGAGGTGATCGCGGCCATCGAGGGGACCGGGCCCCAGCGCTTCTGCCAGAGTTCGTCGGCGCGGGCGATGGGGTCGAAGGGGAGACTGAGCGGCTTCGGCACGCGTCGACCTTACCCACTGGTCACATGCCGGTCAGCCCTGTCTCACCTTTCGGCCGCCGGACACATGTGTCTCGGCCAGAAGGGCGGCGGGGACGTGTGCGTCTCGGCCAGAAGGGCGGCCGAGACGCGTACCTCTCGTCCGGAGGGGCGGCGGCGCGTACCTCGGCCGGAAGGGCGGCGGAGGCGCACACCTCGGCCAGAGGGGCCGCGGCGGAGGCGCGTGCGTCTCGGCCAGAAGGGCGGTGGGCGGTGTCGCAGCCGAAGGCCGCGTGACCGACATGTGACGATAGCGCCGTCTGTCCGGTTCACCCGCGGGTGGACCCTCGCCCGCACTCCCCTCGTCGCCGACCCCGGGGGCCGGATGTCCCGCCGTACCACCGCCACCGCCACCGCCACCGCCACCTTCGCCCTGCTCGGCGCGCTGCTGCTGACCGCGAGCGGCTGCGCCTCCGAGGAGCCCGCCCCCTCCCCCGTCGGGCCGCCCGCCGCGACGGGGAGCCGGACGCCGGCGCCGAGCGCGGGGTCGCCGTTCTGGGTCGACCCGGAGAGCGACGCGGCCCGGCAGGTGCGCCGGTACGAGGAGCAGGGCCGCGCGGACGACGCCCGGGCGCTGAAGCGGATCGCGGAGCAGCCGGTCGCGGACTGGCCGGCCGGGGACGATCCGGTGCCGGAGATCGTGCGGGCGGTGCGGGGGGCGGCGGCGCAGGACCGGACGGCGGTCTTCGTGGCGTACAACATCCCGCACCGGGACTGCGGCATGTACTCGGCGGGCGGGGCGCGGGACGGGCAGGCGTACCTGGCGTGGGTGGACGCCTTCGCGTCGGCGATCGGCGACGCCTCGGCGGTGGTGGTGCTGGAGCCGGACGCGGTGCCGCACATGGTGGACGGCTGCACCCCGGCGCAGTACCACGAGGAGCGGTCGCGGCTGCTGACGGAGGCGGTGGAGCGGCTGAAGCGGCAGCCGGGCACCCGGGTCTATCTGGACGCGGGGAATCCGGCGTGGATCGACGATCCGGGGAAGCTGGTGGAGCCGCTGCGGCGGGCGGGGATCTCCCGGGCGGACGGATTCTCGCTGAACGTGTCGAACTTCCAGACCAACGCGGCGGTGCGGGAGTTCGGGGCGACCCTGTCGGGGCTGCTCGGCGGGATGCACTTCACGATCGACACGAGCCGGAACGGCGCCGGCCCCCTCCCGGGGGACCGGGCGGAGGCGTGGTGCAATCCCCCGGGCCGGTCGCTCGGCGTGCCGCCGACGGACCGGACCGGGGACGCGCTGGTGGACGCGTATCTGTGGATCAAGCGTCCGGGGGATTCGGACGGGCCGTGCCGGGGCGGGCCGGCCGCGGGGACATGGTGGCCGGAGTACGCCCTCGGGCTCGCCCGGCGCGCGGGGTCCTGACCGGGCCTCAGTCCGCCTTCACCTGGATCCAGGTGGCCTCGGAGGGGATGCCGGCGTCGTCGGTGACGAAGAGCATGTACCAGCCGGGCGGGACGAGGGTGGGGTCGGCCGGGGCGTCCACGGTGACCGTGAGCCCGTCCTTGCCCTTCGTCAGGTCCAGGGCGATCGAGCGCTGCTCGACGTCGGTGGTGTGGGTGACGGCGCTGGGCCGCATCAGCCGGGCCTTGGCGATCCGGCCGGCGTCCTTGGTCCTGAAGGTGGCGCGGCCGTTCCGGTCGAGCTCCCGGGGGCCCTCGCCGAGGGCCGGGCGGTCGGCGCCGGCCCGGTGCAGGTAGGGCGGGGTGAAGACCTCGATGCGCTGCTCGAAGGTGCCGAGCTTGGTGTCGTCCTTGTCGGCGAAGAGCGGGTCGGAGCCGAAGGTGGCGACCCGTCCGTCGGGCAGCAGCAGTGCCTCCGAGTGGTAGTTGCGGCCGACGGTGGGGTCGGCGGCGGCGGCGAAGGCGTTGGTGGCGGGGTCGTAGAACTGGGCCTTGAGGATGTCGCTGCCGCCGCGGCCGCGGTAGTCGCGGGAGCCGCCGGTGGTGAAGACGGTGTCGTCGGGGAGCAGCACGCTGTTGAGGTAGCGGGTGCCCTGCGGGAGGGCGGGGCCGTCCCGGAAGACCGGGCTGTCGGTGGAGAGGTCGACGATGGAGGTGCGGGCGGTGGACTTGGCGGACTCGCCGACGCCTCCGCCGCCGAGGACCATGACCTTCTGGGCCTGTGCCGGGGGCAGGATCAGGGAGGCGGAGGTCTCCAGCTGGTCGGGGTCGGTGAGGCCGGGCAGGGCGGTGAAGGTGTTGGTCCTCAGGTCCCAGAGGCCGGGGGCGCGGCCCTTCTCGGCGGGGCCGTAGCCGGCGTTGGAGCCGGTGTAGAGGAGCTTGCCGCCCTTGGTGAGGAAGAGCGAGGGGTAGGTGGGGAAGTAGCGGAAGGGGCCCTTGGTCCACTTCTTGGTCTTCGGGTCGTAGATCTCGTTGTCGCCGGGGACGACGTCGCCGACGTCGTTGAGTCCGGAGACGGCGAGGACCTTGCCGTCCTGGAGGCCGACGAGGGTGGGGTACCAGCGGGCGTCCTTCATGGGGGCGACCGGGATGTACTTCTCGGCCCTGGGGTCGAACTCGTAGGCGGCCTTGATGCCCTGGAAGTCCTGCTTCTCGGTGGTGAGTTTCTGGGCGAGGCCGTAGACGTTGTCGGCGTCCTTGCCCTTGAGGCCGACGATCTCGTACTGGGCGGCCTGGGTGGTGAGGCCCCGCGGGCCCTCCTCGACGGCCTCGACGAAGACGCGGGCCTCGGCGGCGGTCACCTTGGTCTGCCAGGGCTTCATCTGGCCGCTCTTGAAGTACGAGATCTCGAACTCGCGCTTCGCCTTGGGGACGGTGACGTCGGTGGTGGTGACGTACTCGACGCCGGAGGGTGAGCGGAAGACGGTGCCCTTCTTCAGGGTGACGGCCTTGTCGGGGCTCTCGTTCTTGACCCGCATGCCGCCGCCGGCCTTCGTCACCCCGCCGTCGAGGATCTCGTAGCGGGCGGTGCCGCCGGCGACCAGGAGGCGTCCGTCGGGGAGCTGGCTGTGGCCCGCGCAGAAGAAGTCCTCGGGGGTGGGGATCTTCTTGAAGGTGTTCTTCACCGGGTCCCACAGGACGGTGTCGAAGGTCCCGGCGTCGAAGTTCTTCTGGTTGTTGCCGGAGCCGGCGATCAGCAGCACCTTGCCGGTGTGGAGGAGGGCGGCGTGGATGGCGTTGACGCGGGCCCCGTCGGGGACGGAGACCCCGCCCCAGGAGCCGTACCTCTTCTTGTAGCCGGGCTGGGCGATCTTGTAGGCGTGGTACTTCTCCGAGGCGAAGGTGACGGCGGCGGGGGCGTTGAGCGCGGCGAGGACGAGGACGGCGCCGCTGCCGAGCAGGGTCTTCTTGAACTTCTTGGACGGCCGGTACGCCATGGGTCAGTTCCCTCCGGTCGTGGGCGCCGTGGTCGCGGGCGGGTGCGGGGGAAGGGGCGGGAGCGGCGGTACGGCGCGCAGCTCGATCCCGGTCCTGGCGAGGGCGAGACGGCGTTCACGGGTCCTGGCGCGGGCCTGGGCGCGGACCGCGCGGACCCGCCGGCCGCGCAGCAGGCTCCAGGCCCAGAGGGTGACCGGGGCGAGCGTGATGACGAGGGCGAGGACCGCCCAGGTGCGCATGGCCGCGTGGGTGTGGTCGTAGCGGACCGAGGCCGCCAGGGAGGCGACGAGGACGACCGCCCAGAAGAGGTGGAGGCGGAAGGTGAGGAGCCGGTCCGGGCTGGCGGCGCCGCCCTTGGGGGTGACGACGAAGCGGCCTCGGGTTCGCAGCAGCGCGGAGCCGAGGGACGTGAGGTAGACGGGCGCGGAGAGCGCGGACATCGCCATGCCGGCGAGGCCGCCGGAGCCCTCCGGCTCGTGCGGGGAGACGTTGTGGCGGCGGTTCCAGAGGTAGAGGCCGATCTGGAGGGCGACGGCGTCGCTGTAGATCATGAGCCAGACCTGGGAGGAGACCTGGGTGCCGGAGGCGCCGAGCCACAGGTAGAGGACGCAGCTGAGGATGCCGAGGAGCCAGTTGACGGCCGTCATGGGGTAGTAGACGAGCATCAGCGTGTAGTGGAGGAGGCGGCCGGGCGGCATGGAGAACGGCGCCTTCCAGTACTGCTTGAGGATCGTCTCGTAGGTGCCGCGGGACCAGCGGAGCTGCTGGCTGAAGAAGTCGGTCCAGGAGGCCGGGCCCTCGCCGACGGCGAGGACGTCGGGGGTGTAGACGGAGCGCCAGCGCCGGCCGGTGACCGGGTTCCTGCGGCGGTGCAGTTCGAAGCCGGTGGCCATGTCCTCGGTGATGGAGTCGTACAGGCCGCCGATCTGCTGCAGGGCGGCGATCCGGACGACGTTGTTGGTGCCGACGAACATGGGGGCGCGGTAGCGGTTGCCCGCGCGCTGGATCAGGGCGTGGAAGAGGAACTGCTGGGACTCGGCGGCCTTGGTGACGGCTCCGGTGTAGTTGCCGTAGACCTGCGGTCCGACGACGAAGGCGACGTCGGGGTCGCGGAAGTAGCCGAGCATCCGCTCCAGGAAGTCGGGGAGCGGGACGTGGTCGGTGTCGACGGAGGCGAAGACGTCGTAGCCGTCGCCGTGCCGGGCGAGCCAGGCGTTGTAGTTGCCGTGCTTGGTCTTCGCCTTGTGCGGGCCCTTGCGGCGGTTCCACTCCGGGACGCCGGCCCGGCTGAAGTGGCGGACGCCGAGTTCGGCGCAGAGGGCCTTGGCCTCCTCGGAGTCGCCCTCGTCGAGGAGCCAGACGTGGAGGGTGCCGTCGTGCCGCATGCCGACGGCGGCCTCCAGGGTCCTGCGGACCATGGCGAGGGGTTCCTTGCCGGGCACGTACGTGGTGAGGAAGGCGACCCGGGTGCCCTTCGCGGGGTACACCGGGACGGGGTCCCGGGCGACCATGGTGGCGTGGGCGATGGAGGTGACGTTCACCAGCATGAAGAGGCAGATGAGGCCGATCGACACGAGCATCACCGTGTCGTAGGGCACCCGCCAGGCGTCGTCGCCCTCGCGGACGGTCCAGTGGGTGGGCCAGACGAGGTAGGCCAGGAGCAGCGCGGAGAGCAGCGGCGCGAGGGCCATGAGGAGGACGGCGCGTATTCGGTGCGGCTCCTTCGAGAGCAGACTCGTGTACCGCACCTGGTACGCCGCCGTGTCCGGTTCCGTGAGGGGACCGGCGAGTCGGCTGTAGGTGTCGTAGTCGTAGCCTCCCGGCCGCACGGTGCCTCCAGCTGTCGTCGAACGGGTCGATATCCTCACGAAAGGGGACATCGTCCGGCGTGTCGACTGGAGTACTCCGAGTGAGGGTGTTCTAGCTGCCGCGTCCACCCGATCGACGCAGTGTGTACGCGACGGCTTTGCGCGCGACCGGGTTCAGGGCCTCGACGGCGGCGAGCAGCGCGCCGAGCTGCTCCAGCGCGGCGAGCGCCGCCTCGGCGCCGTCCGGGTCGACGCCCTCGTACAGTTCGAGCCCGACGAAGGAGGCGGCGACGGCCCTGGCCAGTCCCGCGGGGTCGGTGAAGCCGTCCAGCGGGCCGCCGGCGAGCACCCGCCGGAGGACCTGCTCGATCTCCTCGATCCACAGGTCGAGCCCGGCGGCGGTGGCCGGGGCGAGCCGGGGGTGGTTCCGGGCGCCGGCGAGCAGCTGGGCGAGGACGGTGACGTGCCCGGCGTCCCGCTCCTCGTCGTGCATCGCGCGCCCGAAGGCGAGCAGTTCGTCGAGGCCGGTGACGGCCCTGAGCCGGTCGCGGTGGCGGGCGACCCGCTGTTCGGCGCCGCGCCGGCAGGCGGCGGCGAGGAGGTCGTCGACCGAACCGAAGTGGTAGAAGACGAGCGCCTGGTTGACGCCTGCGGCGGTGGCGACGGACCGGGCGGAGGTGCCGGCGATCCCGTGCTCCGCGAGGGACCTCAGGGCCCCGTCGAGCAGCTTCTCGCGGGTCTCCCGCCCCTTGGCGTCCCGCGCCCCCCGCGCCTTCTCCTCCAGGCTCACGCCCGCCCCTCCTCGCGTACGGGTCCCGCCCCCGAGCCCCGGTGCGGCCACGCGCACGTCCGGCCGCCGCCGGCCCGGTGGCGCTCCCCCGCGGAGACACCGGCGCCGGCGACGGCCGGGAACGGGAACACGCTGTGGATCCCCACGACCGTTCCCCCGTCTTGAGCGACTGCTCAAGGAAGACGTTATCCGATGTCGATCATTCGCTCAAAGCGCCGGCGGGCGGGGGCCGCCGCACGCGCGCGGCGAGAGAGCCGCACGCGCGCAGCGAAAAGCCCCCGGCGCGGTGCCGGGGGCTCGTAAGGGCCTCGTCTCAGGCGCCGAGATGGCGCTCCACGGTCTCGACCTTGGCGGTGAGGCCGTCGGTGACGCCGGGCCGGATGTCGGCCTTGAGGACGACGGAGACGCGCGGGGCGCGCGCCTCGACGGCGGCGACGGCCCGCTTCACGACGTCCATCACCTCGTCCCACTCGCCCTCGATGGACGTGAACATGGCGTCGGTGCGGTTCGGGAGGCCGGACTCGCGGACGACGCGGACGGCGTCGGCGACGTACTCGCCGACCTCCTCCCCCACTCCGAGCGGGGTGACCGAGAACGCGACGATCACGCCTTCACCGCGCCCTCGGCGGCCTCGGCGCGGGCGCGCGAGGCGATGACGGCCGCGTCGGCCTCGGCCTTCAGCTTGCGGTCGGCGAAGAAGCCGCCGAAGGGCACGACGGAGAGGACGAAGTAGACGGCGGCGGTGCCGAAGCTCCACTTGGTGCGGTTCCAGGCGTCCAGCCAGAAGAGCACGTACAGCACGAAGAGCACGCCGTGGACGGCGCCCATGACCGGCACCGCGTTGAAGTCCGTGGTCCGCTTGAGCACCGAGCAGACCAGCAGGAGCAGGAAGGACACGGCCTCGGGGGCGGAGACGAGCCGGAGGCGGTGGAGCGAGGAAGCGGTCTTGAGGTCCACGGAGGGGTCACCTTCGTTTCGAGCCGATGATGCGGGCCGGAGGCGGGCTGCCGGGCGCGATCTTGTGAACGGATGCACAAGGGCGGGCGGATCCATTGTGCACGCCGTCTTTGCAGTCCCTTTAACCGGGTCCCCGCTACCTTCGGCCCGTGGCTACGTTCCGACTCCAGGGCAGCAAGGTGCTCGCCGTGACGATGACCGGCGACGCCGTCAAGGCGAAGAACGGCTCGATGGTCGCCTACGACGGGCAGATGGCGTTCAAGAAGATGAGCGGCGGCGGTGAGGGCCTGCGCGGCATGGTCACCCGGCGCCTGACCGGCGAACAGATGGAGGTGATGGAGGTCAAGGGCCAGGGGACCTGCTGGTTCGCCGACCGGGCCTCCGAGATCAACCTGGTCCAGCTGCACGGCGACAAGCTGTGGGTCGAGGCGAGCAACCTGCTCTGCGCCGACGCCGGGCTGCGCACCGGCACCACCTTCACGGGGATGCGCGGCGGCGCGACCGGCAACGGCCTCTTCACCACCACGGTGGAGGGGACCGGGCAGGCGGCCATCATGTCCGACGGCCCGGCGACCGTGCTCCGGGTGACCCCGCAGTACCCGCTGTCGGTCGACCCCGGCGCGTACATCGCCCACCAGGGCAACCTCCAGCAGCACTTCCAGTCGGGCGTGACCTTCCGCACGCTGCTCGGCGAGGGCGGCGGCGAGGCGTTCCAGATCCGGTTCGAGGGCGACGGCCTCGTCTACGTCCAGCCCAGCGAGCGCAACACGATCGGAGGGGACGTCTAGTGCCGTTCCGCGAGGTCAACTCCAAGATGATCGAGGCGACCGTGGTGCCCGGGCAGCGCCTCTTCAGCCAGCGCGGCGCCATGCTCGCGTACCGCGGGAACGTCACGTTCACGCCGAACGTGACGGGCGGCCAGGGCGGTCTGATGTCGATGATCGGCCGCCGGGTGGCCGGCGAGGCGACACCGCTGATGACCGTGGAGGGCAGCGGCACGGTGATGTTCGGGCACGGCGGCCACCACATCCAGGTGATCGCGCTGACCGGCGACACGCTCTACGTGGAGGCGGACCGGCTGCTCGCCTTCGACGGCACGCTGGAGCAGGGCACGATGTTCATGGGCTCGCAGGGCGGCGTCATGGGCATGGTCCGCGGCCAGGTGACCGGCCAGGGCCTCTTCACCACCACCCTCAAGGGCCACGGCTCGGTGGCGGTCATGGCGCACGGCGGGGTGATCGAGCTGCCGATCACGCCGGGCCGCCCGGTCCACGTCGACCCCCAGGCGTACGTGGCCCACCACGGCGACGTGCGCAACAAGCTCTCGACCGCGCTGGGCTGGCGCGACATGGTGGGCCGCGGCTCCGGCGAGGCGTTCCAGCTGGAGCTGAGCGGCAGCGGTGCGGTGTACGTCCAGGCGTCGGAGGAGAAGCTGTGACCACCCCTGTCATCCACGATCCGCACACCCTGCCGTCGGACGACAACGTCAACGCGTACACCTTCTGCGTCGAGCTGAAGGGCTCCCCCTGGTTCCTCCAGAAGGGGAAGATGATCGCCTACTACGGGCGGATCGAGTTCAACGGCATCGGGCACGGCCGGCTCGACCGGCTGGTGCGGACCGCCTTCCACTCGCCGCTGCACGCGAGCGACTGGGTGGTCGCCGAGGGCACCGGCAAGATGCTGCTGGCGGACCGGGCCTTCGACGTGAACTCGTACGACCTGGACGAGGGCAATCTGACGATCCGGTCCGGGAACCTGCTGGCCTACCAGCCGACGCTGGCGCTGAAGCAGTCGATCGTGCCGGGCTTCGTGACCCTCATCGGCTCCGGCACGTTCGTGGCCGCGTCCAACGGGCCGGTGGTCTTCATGGAGCCGCCGCTGCGGGTGGACCCGCAGGCCCTGGTCGGCTGGGCGGACTGTCCCTCCCCCTGTCATCATTACGACCACGCCTACCTGACGGGCGTGATGGGCGGCGTACGGGCCCTGACCGGCATCGGGGGCTCGTCCGGCGAGGAGCACCAGTTCGAGTTCGTCGGCGCGGGCACGGTGCTGCTCCAGTCGACGGAGCTGCTGATGGCGGAGCGGAACATCGGCGGGCCGCCGGCCCAGGCCGGGGTGCCGGGCGGGCACGCCGGGCATGGTTCCGGCCAGGCGGCGCAGGGGGCGGTACCGCGCCTTCCCGGCCAGCTCGGAGACTTGCAGCGGCGCTTCGGGCTGTGAGCGGTAGTCTGCGGAGCGTGACGCTTCGAACAGCCGCGCGGGGACCGCGGCCGGCCCGACGGGTGCCGCGCGTCACCCCGCAGATTTCGTCAAGTATTCAACTTCTTAGGTAGAATCCACTCATGGACACCGAGACGGCCACTCCCTGGCTCACCGACGCCGAGCAGTGCGCGTGGCGCACCTTCCTCGACGTCCAGAGAATGCTGACGCACCAGCTGGAGCGCGACCTCCAGCCCTTCGGCCTGACGATGAACGACTACGAGATCCTCGTCAACCTCTCCGAGTCCGCCGAGCGCAGGCTCCGGATGAGCGACCTGGCCACCGCCACCCTCCAGTCCAAGAGCCGCCTCTCCCACCAGATCACCCGGATGGAGAATGCCGGCCTGGTCGAGCGGGTCAACTGCGAGTCGGACCGGCGCGGCCTCTACGCCGTCCTCACCGACCAGGGCATGGAGACCATGCGCAAGGTCGCCCCGCACCACGTGGAGTCCGTCCGCGACCACTTCATCGACCGGCTCACCCCGGAGGCGCTCGGCGACCTCCACGAGTCGCTGAAGCCGGTCGCCGAACGGCTCCGCGGCAAGCGCGGCAAGCCGTGACCTGACAGAGTCGCGCCGAAGGGCCTCCCCCGACGGGGAGGCCCTTCGGCGCATCCGGGGCCGTTCAGCTTCCGGTCAGGCTCGCCCTTCGGCGCGTCCGGGGCCGCTCAGTTCCCGGTCAGGCTCGCCCTTCGGCACGTCCCGGGCCGCTCAGTTCCCGGTGAGGCTCGCCAGGAGCTCGTCGGAGGCCGCGTACGGGTCGAGTGAGCCGGCCGTGATCCGCTCGGCCAGCGCGTCGAGCCGCCGGTCCCCGTGCAGGTCGCCGATCCGCTCGCGCAGCGCCGTGATGGCGATGGTCTCCACCTCGCGGGCGGCACGGGCCGTACGGCGCTCCGCCAGGACCCCGTGCTCCTCCATCCAGGCCCGGTGCTTCTCCAGGGCCTGGACGACCTCGTCCACGCCCTCGCCGCGCGCCGCGACCGTCTTCACGATCGGCGGCCGCCAGTCGCCGGGGCCCCGGCGCTCGCCGAGGCCCAGCATGTGGTTGAGCTCGCGGGCGGTGGCGTCGGCGCCGTCCCGGTCCGCCTTGTTGACCACGTACACGTCGCCGATCTCCAGGATGCCCGCCTTCGCGGCCTGGATCCCGTCGCCCATGCCCGGGGCGAGCAGCACCACCGAGGTGTCGGCCTGCCCGGCGATCTCCACCTCGGACTGCCCGACGCCGACGGTCTCCACCAGGATCACCTCGCAGCCGGCCGCGTCGAGGACGCGGATGGCCTGCGGGGCGGACCAGGCGAGACCGCCCAGGTGCCCGCGGGTGGCCATCGAGCGGATGTAGACGCCGGGGTCGGAGGCGTGCTCCGACATCCGCACCCGGTCACCGAGGAGCGCGCCGCCGCTGAACGGCGAGGACGGGTCGACGGCGAGCACGCCGACCCGCTTGCCCGCCCGGCGGTACGCGGTCACGAGCGCCGAGGTGGTGGTGGACTTCCCGACCCCGGGCGAGCCGGTCAGGCCCACCACGTAGGCGTTGCCGGTGAGCGGGGCCAGCGCCGCCATCACCTCGCGCAGCTGCGGGGACGCCCCCTCCACGAGCGAGATGAGCCGGGCCACCGCACGCGGCCGGCCCTCCCGTGCCTGGGCGACCAGTGCGGGGACGTCCACCATGCTGCGTTCTCCTGTCGGGAGTGCTTACTTGCCGGCCACGCGGATGATCAGCGCGTCGCCCTGACCGCCGCCGCCGCACAGGGCCGCCGCGCCGGTGCCGCCGCCGCGCCGCTTCAGCTCCAGGGCGAGGTGGAGCACCACACGGGCGCCGGACATGCCGATCGGGTGGCCGAGCGCGATCGCGCCGCCGTTGACGTTCACCTTTTCCGGGGACACCCCGAGGTCCTTCATGGACTGGACGGCGACGGCGGCGAACGCCTCGTTGATCTCGATCAGGTCGAGGTCGTCGACGGTCAGGCCGTCCTTCTCCAGGGCGTGCCGGATGGCGTTGGACGGCTGCGACTGGAGCGAGTTGTCCGGGCCGGCCACGTTGCCGTGGGCGCCGATCTCGGCGATCCACTCCAGGCCCAGCTCCTCGGCCTTGGCCTTGCTCATCACGACCACGGCGGCGGCGCCGTCGGAGATCTGCGAGGCGGAGCCGGCGGTGATCGTGCCGTCCTTGGCGAAGGCCGGGCGGAGCTTGCCGAGGGACTCCGCGGTGGTCTCGGCGCGGACGCCCTCGTCGGTGGCGAAGACGACCGGGTCGCCCTTGCGCTGCGGGATCTCGACGGGGGTGATCTCGGCCTCGAAGAGGCCGTTCTTCTGCGCGGCGGCGGCGCGCTGGTGCGACAGCGCGGCGATCTCGTCCTGGGAGGCGCGGTCGATGCCCAGGCGGGTGTTGTGCTTCTCCGTGGACTCGCCCATCGCGATGTTCTCGAAGGCGTCGGTCAGGCCGTCGTACGCCATCGCGTCGAGCATCTCGATCGCGCCGTACTTGTAGCCCTCGCGGGACTTCGGCAGCAGGTGCGGCGCGTTGGTCATCGACTCCTGGCCGCCGGCGACGATCACGTCGAACTCGCCGGCGCGGATCAGCTGGTCGGCCAGTGCGATGGCGTCCAGGCCCGACAGGCACACCTTGTTGATGGTGAGGGCGGGGACGTTCATCGGGATGCCGGCCTTGACGGCGGCCTGGCGGGCGGGGATCTGCCCGGCGCCCGCCTGGAGCACCTGGCCCATGATCACGTACTGCACCTGGTCGCCGGCGACGCCGGCCCGCTCCAGGGCGGCCTTGATGGCGAAGCCGCCGAGGTCGGCGCCGGAGAAGGACTTGAGCGAGCCGAGCAGGCGACCCATGGGCGTGCGGGCGCCCGCGACGATCACTGAGGTGGTACCGGTCGTTCCAGACATGAGGCACGGCCCCTTGGGATGAGGAGTGAACGAGGGTTTACCGCCAATGTACTGAGCGGTGCGGCGCCGGGTCACCGGCCCGCCGGTGTGACGGCGCGCACGTTGCGTAACCATCTCGGCGGGGGTGCACTGGAGCCATGCTGACGCGTATCGACCACATCGGGATCGCCTGCTTCGACCTGGACAGGACCGTCGAGTTCTACCGTGCCACGTACGGCTTCGAGGTCTACCACTCCGAGGTCAACGAGGAGCAGGGCGTCCGCGAGGCCATGCTGAGGATCAACGCCACGGACGACGGCGGCGCCTCCTACCTCCAGCTCCTGGAGCCCACCCGCGAGGACTCCGCGGTGGGCAAGTGGCTGGCCAAGAACGGCGAGGGCGTCCACCACATCGCCTTCGGCACGGCGGACGTGGACGGCGACGCCGAGGACATCCGTTCCAAGGGCGTCCGGGTCCTCTACGACGAGCCCCGGACCGGCTCCATGGGCTCCCGGATCACCTTCCTCCACCCCAAGGACTGCCACGGCGTCCTGACCGAACTCGTCACCTCCGCGCCGCCTTCCGCTGACCACTCCTCAGCGGAGCACTGACCTCCGTATTCCCGGCCCGGTAGAGTGGGCGACTCCGGGCCGGGGCCGGTCGGGGCCGCTTCGCGCGGCGCCGTAGTCGGGATGTCGGGGTCGTCCGATCTGCCACGATTCCCCGGGGGGCCGTTCAGTCCGGTGAACGGTGCTCGTCGGAACGTAGCGACCAGGGTTGGGGTCTCCCCTGCTCGGAGAGCTCGGGGAAGGATGGACCGCGCGGTGCGGGGCTACGAACGCCAGGAGAGCCACCGAGCTGAGGACGACCATCTGTCGCGGTTCGAAGCCGAGATGGACCGGCTGAAGAAGGAACGCGAGAAGGCCGTCCAGCACGCCGAGGACCTCGGCTACCAGGTCGAGGTCTTGCGTGCCAAGCTCCACGAGGCGCGGCGCACCATCGCGTCCCGGCCCGCCTACGACAGCGCGGACATCGGCTACCAGGCCGAGCAGACGCTGCGGAACGCGCAGGCGCAGGCCGAACAGCTCCGGCAGGACGCCGAGCGGGAACTGCGCGACGCCCGGGCCCAGACCCAGCGGATCCTCCAGGAGCACGCCGAGCACCAGGCCCGGCTCCAGGCCGAGCTGCACAACGAGGCCGTGCAGCGCCGCCAGCAGCTCGACCAGGAGCTGAACGAGCGCCGCCAGACCGTCGAGGCCCACGTCAACGAGAACGTGGCCTGGGCCGAGCAGCTGCGCGCCCGCACCGAGTCCCAGGCCCGCCGGCTGATGGAGGAGGCCCGCGCCGAGGCCGAGCAGTCGCTCGCCGCCGCCCGCGCCGAGGCCACCCGTCTGTCCGAGGAGACCGGCCGCCGCGTCGGCGCCGAGGCGGAGGCCGCCCGCGCCGAGGCCGAAGCGATTCTGCTGCGCGCCCGCAAGGACGCCGAGCGGCTGATGACGGCTGCCTCCACCCAGGCCCAGGAGGCCACCGGCCACGCCGAGCAGCTGCGGTCCGCCGCCGTCGCCGAGACCGACCAGGCCCGGCGCCAGGCCGGCGAGCTCTCCCGCGCCGCCGAGCAGCGGATCCAGGAGGCCGACGAGAAGCTGCGGCAGGCCCGCGCCGAGGCCGACAGGGCGCTCACGGAGGCCAAGGAGGCCGCCGCGAAGACGCTCGCCTCCGCCGACTCCGTCAACGAGCAGCGCACCCGTACCGCCAAGGCGGAGATCGCCCGGCTGGTCGGCGAGGCCACCAAGGAGGCCGAGCAGCTCAAGGCGGAGGCCGAGGAGAAGCTGCGCGAGGCGACCGCGCACTCCGAGAAGCTGGTCGCCGAGGCCACCGAGCAGGCCCGCGCCTCCGCGGCCGAGGACTCCGCCGCCGCGCTGGCCAAGGCCGCCCGCAGCGCCGAGGAGGTCCTCAGCAAGGCGTCCGAGGACGCCGCCGAGACCACCCGCAAGGCGTCCGAGGAGGCCGAGCGGATCCGCCGCGAGGCCGAGACCGAGGCCGACCGGCTGCGCTCCCGCGCCGAGGAGCAGGCCGACGAGCTGCTCGGTTCGGCGAAGGACGACACCAAGGAGTACCGGGCCAAGACCGTCGAGCTCCAGGAGGAGGCGCGGCGGCTGCGCGGTGAGGCCGAGCAGCTGCGCGCCGAGGCCATTGCCGAGGGCGAGCGGATCCGGGGCGAGGCCCGCCGCGAGGCGGTCCAGCAGATCGAGGAGGCGGCGAAGACCGCCGAGGAGCTGCTGACCAAGGCGAAGGCCGACGCCGACGAGCGGCGCACCATCGCCGGCGCCGAGAGCGAGAAGCTCAAGTCGGAGGCGATGGAGCGCGCCCAGACGCTCCGGACCCAGGCCGAGGAGACGCTGGAGCGGACCCGCGCCGAGGCGGAGCGGCTGCGCGCCGAGTCCGAGGAGCAGGCGGAGTCGGTACGGGAGGCCGCCGAGAAGGCCGCCGAGCAGCTGCGCGCGGACGCCGAGCGGGCCGCCGAGGCCCGCCGGGCCGAGGCCGCCGAGGAGCTGACCCGGCTGCACACCGACGCCGAGGCGAAGCTGGCCTCGGCCGGGCAGGAGCTGACCGACGCCCGTGCCGAGGGCGAGCGGATCCGGCGCGAGGCCGCCGAGGAGTCCGAGCGGCTGCGGACCGAGGGCGCCGAGCGGATCCGTACGCTGCGCGAGCAGGCGGAGCAGGAGGCCGAGCGGCTGCGGGCCGAGGCCACGGCGGACGCCTCCGCCGCCCGCTCCGAGGCCGAGGCGACCGCGCAGCGGCTCACTTCCGAGGCGGAGACCGGGGCCGAGCGGCTGCGGGCCGAGGCCCAGGAGACCGCCGACCGGGTGCGGGCCGAGGCGGCGGCCGCCGCCGACCGGGTCGCCGCCGAGGCGGCCGAGGCGCTGGCCGCGGCGCAGGAGGAGGCCGTCCGGCGCCGCCGGGAGGCCGAGGAGACGCTGGAGTCGGCCCGTTCGGAGGCCGGCCGGGAGCGGGAGCTCGCCCGCGAGCAGTCCGAGGAGCTGCTCGCCGCCGCCCGCAAGCGGGTGGAGGAGGCGCAGGCCGAGGCGCAGCGCCTGGTCGAGGAGGCGGACGCGCGGGCGACCGAGATGGTCGCCGCGGCCTCGCGAGCCGCGCAGGAGGTCCGCGACTCGGTCGCGGGGCTGCGCGAGCAGGCCGAGGAGGAGATCACCGGGCTGCGCTCGGCCGCGGAGCACGCGGCGGAGCGGACCCGTACCGAGGCGCAGGAGGAGGCGGACCGGGTCCGCGCCGACGCGCACGGGGAGCGGGAGCGGGCGTCCGAGGACGCGGCCCGCACGCGCGCGCGTGCCCAGGAGGAGTCCGAGGCGGCGAAGGCGCTGGCCGAGCGGACGGTCGGGGACGCGATCGCGGAGGCGGAGAAGCTCCGTACGGACACCGCCGAGTACGCGCAGCGGGTACGGACCGAGGCGACGGACGCGCTGGCGGCCGCCGAGCAGGACGCGGCCCGCACGCGCGCGGACGCCCGGGACGACGCCAACCGGATCCGTTCGGAGGCGGCCGAGAAGGCCGAGGGCGTGGTCGGCGAGGCGACGGCGGAGGCGGAGCGGATCGGCGCGGAGGCCGCGCGGGTCCTCGACGAGGCACGCCAGGCCGCCGACAAGCGCCGCCAGGCCGCCGCCGAACAGGCCGACACCCTCGTCGGCGAGGCGACCACGGAGGCCGAGCGGATCGCCGCCGAGGCCGCGCAGGTCCTCGACGAGGCACGCCAGGCCGCCGACAAGCGCCGCCAGGCCGCCGCCGAACAGGCCGACACCCTCGTCGGCGAGGCGACCGCCGAGGCGGAGCGGATCGCCGCCGAGGCGGCCCAGCTGCGCGAGACCACCGAGCGGGACGCGACCCGGCTGCGGAGCGAGGCCGAGCAGGTCAAGACGGACGGCGAGGCGCACGCCCAGGCGCTGCGGACGGCCGCCCTGGCCGACGCCGAGCAGATCCTGGACGAGGCCCGCCAGGCGGCCGACAAGCGCCGTCAGGACGCCGCCGAGCAGGCCGACGCGCTGATCGGCGAGGCGACCACGGAGGCCGGGCGGATCACCGACGAGGCGATCGAGCTGGCCGACTCGGTGACCGCCGACGCCCGGACCGAGGCCGAGCGGACCGTCGCGGACGCGGCGGGCGAGGCCGAGCGGTTGCGGACCGAGGGCGCCGAGGACCTGGAGTCGGCCCGGCGGGACGCCGAGCGGATCCGTGCGGAGTCGGCGAAGGCCCGGGAGGACGCCGCGGCGGCGGCCGAGCAGATGCGCTCCGAGGCGCGCGCGGAGGCCGACCGGACCCTGGACGAGGCCCGCGAGGCCGGCGCGAAGAAGCGCGCCGACGCCGCCGAGCAGGCCGACCAGCTGATCGCCAAGGCCCGGGAGGAGGCGCTGCGCGCCACCGCCGAGGCCGAGACGCAGGCGGACACGATGGTCGGCGCCGCCCGCAAGGAGGCCGACCGGATCGTCGCCGAGGCGACCGTCGAGGGCAACGCGCTGGTGGAGAAGGCGCGGACCGACGCGGACGAACTGCTGGTCGGGGCGCGGAAGGACGCGACCGACATAAGGGAGCGGGCCGAGGAGCTGCGGGGCCGGATCGAGGGGGAGATCGAGGAGCTCCACGAGCGGGCGCGGCGCGAGTCGGCCGAGCAGATGAAGACGGCGGGCGAGCGGGTCGACAAGCTCGTGAAGGCCGCGGAGGACCAGCGCGCCGAGGCCGAGGAGAAGGCCAAGGAGATGGTCTCCGAGGCGAGTTCCGAGGCCAGCAAGGTCCGGATCGCGGCCGTGCGGAAGGCGGACGCGCTCCTGAAGGAGGCCGAGCAGAAGAAGAGTTCGCTGGTGGCCGAGGCGGAGCGGATCAGGGCGGAGGCCGAGGCCGAGGCGGAGCGGCTGGTCGAGGAGGGCCGGCGCGAGCTGGAGGTCCTGACCCGTCGTCGTACCGACATCAATGCCGAGATCTCCCGTGTCCAGGACGTGCTGGAGGCGTTGGAGTCTTTCGAGACGCCGTCGGCCGGGGCGAAGGACGGGCTCAAGGCGGGCGCCTCTTCGGGGTCCACTCGTTCGGGTGGCAAGTCCCAGGACGGCTAGCCACTCAAAAGGCTGGACATTCTCCAGATCAAACGGGCATACGCTCGATGACACGCCGCTTCGGCCCCTAGGATTCCCTCTAACACCTCACCGGTCTCATTCGACAGGAACCCCATGAGCGACACATCCTCCCCCTTCGGCTTCGAGCTCGTGCGGCGTGGTTACGACCGCGGTCAGGTGGACGACCGCATTACCAAGCTCGTCGCCGACCGTGACAGTGCGCTGGCCCGGATCACCTCGCTGGAGAAGCGCATCGAGGAACTCCACCTCGAAACGCAGAACGCCCAGGCGCAGGTGAGCGACGCCGAGCCGTCGTACGCCGGTCTCGGCGCGCGCGTCGAGAAGATCCTCCGTCTCGCCGAGGAGGAGGCGAAGGACCTGCGCGAGGAGGCCCGCCGCGCCGCCGAGCAGCACCGTGAGCTGGCCGAGTCGGCCGCCCAGCAGGTGCGGAACGACGCGGAGTCGTTCGCGGCGGAGCGCAAGGCGAAGGCCGAGGACGAGGGCGTCCGGATCGTCGAGAAGGCGCAGGGCGAGGCCAACTCGCTGCGGGCCGAGGCGCAGAAGGACGCGCAGTCGAAGCGCGAGGAGGCGGACGCCCTCTTCGAGGAGACCCGCGCCAAGGCCGCCCAGGCCGCCGCGGACTTCGAGACCAACCTGGCCAAGCGCCGCGAGCAGTCCGAGCGCGACCTGGCCTCCCGTCAGGCCAAGGCCGAGAAGCGCCTCGCCGAGATCGAGCACCGCGCCGAGCAGCTCCGCCTGGAGGCCGAGAAGCTCCGCACGGACGCCGAGCGCCGGGCCCGCCAGACGGTGGAGACCGCGCAGCGCCAGGCCGAGGACATCGTGGCCGACGCGAACGCCAAGGCCGACCGGATCCGCTCGGAATCGGAGCGCGAGCTCGCCGCGCTGACGAACCGCCGCGACTCCATCAACGCGCAGCTGACCAACGTCCGCGAGATGCTGGCGACGCTGACCGGCGCCGCGGTGGCCGCGGCCGGTTCCCCGCTGGACGAGGAGCGCTCCGCGGGCGTTCCGGCGCAGCAGACCCGGTAAGCCCCGGTCGAGCCGGGAGCCGTTGCGTTCCGAGCCCCCCGTCACTCCGGTGGCGGGGGGTTTCGCGCGCCCTTAGCTTGGTACGCATGATCGAGCTTGACGGACTGACGAAACGGTACGGGTCGAAGACGGCGGTCGATCATCTCTCCTTCCAGGTCCGGCCGGGCATGATCACCGGCTTCCTGGGGCCCAACGGGGCGGGGAAGTCGACCACGATGCGGATGATGCTCGATCTGGACAACCCGACGAGCGGCACGGTGCGGATCGACGGCCGGCACTACCGCGAGCTGGACGAGCCGCTGAAGTACATCGGGGCGCTCCTCGACGCCAAGGCGATGCACGGGGGCCGGTCGGCCTACAACAACCTGCTCTGTCTGGCGCAGTCGAACCGGATCCCGGAGCGCCGGGTGGACGAGGTGCTGGACCTGGTGGGCCTGACGGCGGTGGCGCGGAAGAAGTCGAAGGGTTTCTCGCTCGGCATGGGGCAGCGGCTCGGCATCGCGTCGGCGTTGCTCGGCGATCCCGAGATCCTGATGTTCGACGAACCCGTCAATGGTCTGGACCCCGAGGGAATTCACTGGATCCGCAATCTGATGAAGTCGCTGGCCGCCGAAGGCAGAACGATCTTCGTCTCCAGCCATCTCATGAGTGAAATGGCGCTGACGGCGGATCATCTGATCGTGATCGGGCAGGGAAAGCTGCTGGCCGACACGTCGATGGCGGATTTCATCCAGGAGAATTCCCGGAGTTTCGTCCGATTGCGCTCTCCGCAGCAGGAACGCCTGCGGGATGTGCTCCAGACCGATGGATTCGTGGTGGTCGAGGCCGGGAACGGCACGCTGGAGGTCGACGGGGCCACGACCGAGCGGCTCGGCGAGCTGGCGGCGCGGCACCAACTGACGCTGCACGAGCTGAGCGCCCAGCGCGCCTCCCTGGAGGAGGCGTTCATGCAGATGACGGCGGGCGCGGTGGAGTACCACGCGCACGGCACGGATGTGCACGGCGGCGAACCGGCCCCGCCGGGCCCCGCGTGGGGCGCGAACTCCGGCTGGGGCCCCGCGCGGGGCTCCGGGTCCGGCTCGACCGGTGAGGGGGTCTGACCATGGCAGCGGTACCCGCGGTCCTCCAGTCGGAGTGGACCAAGATCCGGACGGTCTCGTCGACGGTCTGGACGCTGGCGAGCGCGCTGATCGTGACGGTGGCGATGGGCGCCGCGCTCTCGGCGGTGCTGAACGCGAGCTTCGGCGACCTCTCCGACCTGGAGCGGGCGACCTTCGACCCGACCTTCGTCAGCTTCTCCGGGATGGTGCTCGGGCAGCTGGCGATGGTGGTCTTCGGCGTGCTGGTGGTGGGGACCGAGTACTCCTCGGGCATGATCCGCACCTCGCTCGCCGCCGTCCCCCAGCGGGCCACCTTCCTCTTCTCCAAGATCGCGGTGGCAGGGGTGCTCGCCCTGGCCGTCGGACTGGTGACGAGCTTCCTGTCGTTCTTCCTCGGGCAGTCGCTGCTCGGCGAGCACCGGACGACGATCGGCGCGGACAACGTGCTGCGGGCGGTGGTCGGCGGCGGGATCTACATGGGGCTGATCGCGGTCTTCTCGATGGGCGTGGCGGCGATGCTCCGCTCCTCGATGCTGTCGCTCGGCATCCTGGTGCCGTTCTTCTTCCTGATCTCCCAGATCCTGTCGGCGGTGCCGAAGGCGAAGGAGGTCGCGAAGTACTTCCCCGACCAGGCCGGCTCCAAGATCATGCAGGTGGTGCCGGACGCGCTGGGCACGGAGAAGGCGCCGTACGGGCCGTGGGGCGGGCTGGGGATCATGCTGATCTGGGTGGCGGCCTCGCTGCTCGGCGGCTACCTGGTGCTGAAGCGGCGGGACGCCTGAGGCGCCGCCGCACGGTCCCGCGGGACGCCCCGGAGCCCCCTGAGCGGGGTCCGGGGCGTCCCCGATTTTCCCCGGAGGTTTCGCTTCGGTCTCGCTTCTCCGGCGCGGGAACCGTCAACGCCTGGATAAGCTCCTGACTCGTACGGGGGCTCTGCGGCCGCGCGCCGCCATGCCCCGATCGCACACCACCGAGCTGTCGATGGGGCTGGAGAATGATCGAGGCAGTCGGCCTGACCAAGCGCTACGGCGCCAAGACGGCCGTGTACAACCTTTCCTTCCAGGTGCGGCCGGGTGTCGTCACCGGCTTCCTGGGCCCGAACGGCTCCGGCAAGTCGACCACCATGCGCATGATCCTGGGCCTGGACCGGCCGACGGCCGGGCATGTGACGATCGGCGGCCACCCCTTCCGGCAGCTGCCCAACGCGCCCCGGCAGGTCGGCGCCCTCCTCGACGCCAAGGCGGTGCACGGCGGGCGCAGCGCCCGCAGCCACCTCCTGTCGCTCGCCCAGCTGGCCGGCATCCCGGCCCGCCGGGTGGACGAGGTGCTGGGCGTGGTGGGCCTCCAGGACGTGGCGAAGCGCCGCTCCAAGGGCTTCTCGCTCGGCATGGGCCAGCGGCTCGGCATCGCGGCGGCCCTGCTCGGCGACCCGCAGGTGCTGCTCTTCGACGAGCCGGTGAACGGCCTGGACCCGGAGGGCATCCTCTGGGTCCGGAACCTGATGAAGAAGCTGGCCGCCGAGGGCCGCACGGTCTTCGTCTCCAGCCACCTCATGAGCGAGATGGCGCTGACCGCCGACCACCTGATCGTGATCGGCCGGGGCCAGCTGCTCTCCGACATGCCGGTGAAGCAGTTCATCTCGGCGAACTCGGCGGACTTCGCGCGGGTCCGCACGCCGGACGGCGAGACCGCGCTGCGGGACAAGCTGTCGGGCGTGCTCGTCGAGGCCGGCGGCCAGGTCCTCTCCGAGCCGGACGGCGCGCTGCGCGTCACCGGGCTGCCGCTGCCGAGGATCAGCGACCTGGCGCACGGGGCGGACGTACGGCTGTGGGAGCTGTCCCCGCACCAGGCGTCGCTGGAGGAGGCGTACATGCGGCTGACGCAGGGCGCGGTGGACTACCGCTCCACCGACGACAAGCTGGCACACCTCCAGGCCCCGCCGCAGCCCGGGCAGCCGGGGTACGGGGTGCCGCCGCAGCCGCCGGTCCCGGCGGACGTGCCGCAGCAGGGCTGGTACGCCCCGCCGCCGCCCGGCCAGAACCCCTACGCCGCCCCGCAGCCGCCCGCGGCTCCGGCCGCGCCGCCGCAGAGTCCGCCGCAGCCGAGCACCCCGCAGCCGAGCCTCCAGAAGCCGAGCGACACCACCGAGGACGCCCGATGACCGCCCCGACGCCGATGCAGACGCCTCCCCCGCCGTACGGCTACGTCTCCCCCATCCCGGTCCGCCGGGCGCACCTGGGGGACGCGCTCGCCTCGGAGTGGACGAAGATCCGCTCGGTGCGGTCGACGATGTGGACGCTGGGCACCATGGTCCTGCTGATGCTGGTGATCGGTCTCGGCGTGGCCGCGGTCGCCGCCGGCGAGGGCGGGGGCATGGGCGAGGACTCGGCGCTGCCGCTGGGCTTCTTCGGGATGCTGCCGGCGTCGATCTGCGTGATCACGCTGGGTGTGCTGACCATCTCGTCCGAGTACGGCACCGGGATGATCCGGACCACGCTGACGGCCTGCCCGAGCCGGTCCCGGGTGCTGACGGCGAAGGCGATCGTCTTCTTCCTGCTGGTCTTCACGGTGACCCTGGTCATGGCCTTCGCGGTGGCGACGGCGCAGGTGGCGATGGTCGACGCGGCGGAGCCGACGGGCGCGGAGTGGGCGCGGGCCACGGTCGGCGCGGCCGCGTTCATGGCGATGCTCGGTCTGCTGTCGATGGCGATCGGGGCGCTGGTGCGGCACTCGGCGGGCGCGATCACGGTGATGATCGGCGTGCTGCTGCTGCCGCTGGTGGCGGCGCTGTTCATGTTCTCGCCGGCGCTGAAGGGCGTCCAGGAGGCGCTGTTCACCTACGCGGTGCCCTCGCAGATGATCGCCCTGTACAGCGCGGAGTCGCCGTTCGGCGGGGGCGGGCCGGCGGGCTGGGAGGCCCTGTTCATCCTCGCGGGGATCACGGTGGTGGCGCTCGGCGGCGCGTACGCGCTGCTGAACAGCCGGGACGTCTGAGCCCGGGCCGGCCGGGGGCTGGTACCGGCTAGTACTTCGGCGCGTTGCGGGACCGCTGCGCCCGGGTGGTGCGGCGGTCCTTCGCGTTCCAGCACGCCTTGTGCCAGTGGCGGCGGTCGTCGACCCCTCCGAACTCGGGCCAGGCGACGACGTGCGGGGCGCCGGACGGGATCTCCTGGTCGCAGCCGGGGCAGCGGTAGCGCTTGCCCGGGGAGCTGGCGCCGGCGACGAGGCGGACGTACCACTCCTCTCCCTGCCAGGTCTCGGTGGCCTGCGAGCCGCCGTACCGGTCGTCGCGGTCGTCCTGCGCCTCGGGCCTGGAGCCGCGGCGGGAACGGTTGTGACGCGGGGACACAGCACACCTCACGGGGTCGGGAACACGGACCGTTCCCTCCAGCGTACGGGCCGCGACAGGGGGGCCGGGGCCCCGGCCGGAGCGCGCGGGCCGAAAATCGCAAGAACTTCGCGCGGGGCCGTTGCCTTTGGCACGTGTCAGGCGTTGTTGCCGGTACGAGGGGGAGTCAACGCGTCGGCCGCGAGGAGGCAGAAGGCGATGCGCGTAGGAACGTTCGTTCTGGCGGCTCAGTTTCCGGGCCAGGGGCAGGGAGAGGCACTGCACCGCGCGGTGCGGACCGCCGAGGTGGCCGAGGAGGCGGGCCTGGACTCGGTCTGGCTGGCCGAGCACCATTTCGTGCCGTACGGCGTCTGCCCGTCGGCGGTGACGCTGGCGGCGCTGCTGCTCGGCCGCACCCGCCGGCTGCGGGTGGGGACGGCGGTGAGCGTGCTGCCGAGCGTCCACCCGGTCGCCCTCGGCGAGCAGGCGGCGCTGCTGCACGTGGTCTCGGGCGGCAGATTCACCCTCGGGGTGGGCCGCGGCGGGCCGTGGGTGGACCTGGAGGTGTTCGGCGCGGGTCTGGAGGCGTACGAGCGCGGCTTCCCCGAGGCCCTCGATCTGCTGCTGCGCTGGCTGACCGAGGCGCGGGTGGGTGCGGAGGGCGAACGATTCTCCTTCCGTGAGGTGCCGGTGGTGCCCCGGCCCGGTGAGCTGATCGGCGGCGACGCGTCGCCGGAGGTGGTCGTCGCCTGCACCTCGCCGAAGAGCGTGCGGCTCGCGGCCGAGCGCGGGCTGCCGATGCTCCTCGGCATGCACTGCGGCGACGAGGACAAGGCGGAGATGGTGGCCGCCTGGGCCCGCTGCGCGCGCGAGGCCGGACGGGACCCGGACGAGATCGCGCGGATCGCCGCCGGGCACGTCTCCGCAGGCGTGGTGCAGCTCGCGGACCGTACGCAGGAGGCGGCGGAGACCCTGGTGAAGGCGATGCCGGGCTGGCTGAGGCAGGGCCTGAACGCGCATGTGACGGTGGACGGCAGGCACCGGGCGATGCGGGACCCGGTGGCGTACACCGAGCTGCTCTGCTCGCTGCACCCGGTCGGCACCCCGGCCGTCGCGGCCGACCGGCTGGCGGCGACCGCCGAGCGCACCGGGATCACCCGCTTCGCCCTGCTCGCCGAGGGCTCCGGCGAGCTCGCCGGCACCGAGGAGAACCTGCGGCGCCTCGGCGCCGAGGTCCTGCCCCGGCTGGGCTGAGCGGCCGGACCGGACCCGCCGTCGCCCCGGCGTCCCCGCGTGCGGTGCGCGTCGGCACGCACCGCACGCGGCTCCCGCGACGCGGAGCGGCGGCGTTCGAGTCCTCGCCGGTCCCGGTGGCGACGGCCGGACCTCAGCAGTCGCGGAGCTCCGGCGACTGGTTGAGCAGCTGGCCCCGTATCGAGGTGAAGCGGGCGAGCCGCTCGTCCACCGACGGGTCCAGCGGGAAGACCGCCACGCGGTGGCAGTTCTGGAAGGCGAGACGCACACCGAAGTGGCGCTGGAGCGCACCGCGGATGGCGTCGCTCGCCAAGGCGCGGAGCAGCTGACCGCGGGCCTGCTCGTTCGGCGGCGGCGTCTGGTTGTCGGCGAACTCTCCGCCTTCCACCTCCAGCTGGGCCACCAGAGAACTGATCATCTCCCACGCGAAGGGCAGGGAGGTCCGGACGCAGTCGACGAAAGCGGCTTCGTCGACCTCGCCTCGCTCGGCCTGTTCCAACAGTGCCGGTGAGACGTCGAGCGACATGGGTTCTCCTCTCGCGACCCCGCGGACGGGGTCTGTGCGGGCAGGGACGAGGGCCGACGTACGCCACGCAGCGTGCACGGACGACGACCTCCAGCATCCACGGTAAGCGCGCGGTGCTGCCCGCACCAGGAGAATGGGCACACAACAGGCCGATAACCGACGGGTGTTCGGCTCATGCGGGTGCCCGAATCGCGTAGAAGGGCGCTCCTCTTGTAGCGTTGCCGACCATGCGTCTCGTCATTGCCCGTTGCTCCGTGGACTACGCGGGCCGGCTCACGGCCCATCTGCCCTCCGCACCCCGTCTGATCCTGATCAAGGCCGACGGCAGCGTCTCGATCCACGCGGACGACCGGGCGTACAAACCGCTCAACTGGATGTCTCCGCCGTGCACCCTCAAGGAGGGTGCCGATGGTGAGGCCGGCGTCTGGACCGTGATCAACAAAGCGGGCGAGAAACTGATCATCACGATGGAGGAGATCCTCCACGACTCGTCCCACGAGCTGGGTGTGGACCCGGGTCTCATCAAGGACGGCGTCGAGGCCCACCTCCAGGAGCTGCTCGCCGACCGCATCGAGACGCTCGGCGAGGGCTGGTCGCTGGTCCGCCGCGAGTACCCGACGGCGATCGGCCCGGTCGACATCCTCTGCCGGACCGCCGACGGCGCCACGGTCGCGGTCGAGATCAAGCGGCGCGGTGAGATCGACGGCGTGGAGCAGCTGACCCGCTATCTGGAGCTGCTCAACCGCGATCCGCTGCTCGCCCCGGTGAAGGGCATCTTCGCGGCCCAGGAGATCAAGCCGCAGGCGCGGGTCCTCGCGACGGACCGCGGGATCGACTGCGTGGTGCTCGACTACGACGCGCTGCGCGGCATCGAGGACGACAAGCTGCGGCTGTTCTGAGCCGGGCGGTACGACGAGGGGGACGGCCCCGGGCGCGGTGAGCGCCCGGGGCCGTCCCCTTTCCCGGTCTCAGCCGACCGTGGCGGTGCCGGGGGTGGGGGTGCCGTCGAGGGTGGAGGAGGCGTCGGCGCCCGGTGACGTGGTGGTGGTCGTGACGCTGGGCGCCGGGCTCGACGAGGTCGTGGACGGGGTGGCCGTCGGCGGGGTCGGGGGCGACACCGACGTGGACGGCGGGGTGGTCGAGACCGGTGGCGTGGTCGTCGTCGGCGTCGAGGGCCGGGTCGTGCTCGGTCCGGGGCTCGTCGGCGGGTCCGTCGGCGTCGTCGGGCCGTCCGTCGTGCCGGGGGCGCTCGTGGTGGGCGTCGGGTCCGGCGCGCCGGAGGTGGTGGTGGACGGCGCGCCGGTCCCCGTGGGGTCCGTGCCGGCCGACGTCGGGGTGGTGCCGGGCGTGGTGGGGCCGGGCGAGCCGGAGGCGGTGGGGGTGCCGCTCGCGGGCGGGTCGGCGGGTTCGGAGTCGTCCGGGGCGCCGTCGTCGGTGCCGGGGACCTCGTCGGTGCCGTCGCCCTGGTCGGCGGTGCTGTCGGTGGTGACGGTGCCGGAGGTCGGCGTCTCGTCGGTGCCGGAGGTGGCGCCGAGGGTGACGACGGTGCCGAGGACGGCGACGAGCAGGGCGCCGGCTCCGACGGCCGCGAGGTTGCGGCGGGTGCCGTCGAGGATGCCGGCCTTGAGGCTCCGGCGCGGCTTGTCCGCCGGTGCGGCCGTACGCGAGACGACGGTGGGGCCCTGGTCCTCGGCGTCCGCGTAGGCCGGGAAGTCCGGGAAGGCGGACGGGGCGGCGGCGGGGACCGGCGGCAGCAGCTCGGTCGGCGGTTCGGGGGCGGCCAGGGTGACGGGCGGGGCCACGGGCAGGCCGCGGGGCGGGGAGTCGGTACGGGACGGCGGCGGGGTCCGCGGGGGCTCCTGCTCGCGGGTGAGGTCGGCGACGAGGGCGAGGGCCCTGCGTCCGGCGACGGTGCCGCGCTTGTCGGCGAGGACGCCGCGCAGACCGATGGACGCCTCCAGTTCGGCGCGGGCGCGGCCGAGGTTGCCCCCGCAGACGGCGAGGACGCCGAGCTCGTGGTGGAAGTACGCCTCCTCGGCGACGTCCCCGGCGAGCCGGGCGGCCTCCTGGCCGGAGCGCAGGGCGCGCTCCCAGGCGCCCCAGTGGAGCCCGGCGGCGAAGGCGGGGGCTGCGGCCCGGGCGAGGGCGACGGCGGTGGCGCGGGGGTCGGCGCCGGGCTCGCCGCCGGCCGCTCCGGCCGCGGCGGCGTCCGCCGGGGCTCCGGTCGCGCCGCCGTGGTCGCCGCCGACGAGGGCGCCGAGGGCGGCGAGCAGGGCGTCGGACTCGGCGGAGGCGCGCTCGGGCCCGACCGAGGGGTGTCCGGCCCACCAGGCGTAGTGCTGGGCGGCGGTGTGGACGCGGTCGGCGGCGTCGTGGCCGTAGCCGTGGGCGAGGAGCTGGGTGAGGACGCCGCCGGCGAGGCGGTGCCGGGTGCCGGCGGGGCTGAGCAGCCCGCAGGCCCGCAGTTCGCCGAGGGCCGCGTCGGCGTGGGTGTCGCCGACGAGCGCCGGGAGGTGGGCGTGGTGCGGGACCTCTCCGCCGAGGGCGACGGCGAAGCGGAGGGTGGTCTGGGCGGAGCGGCTGAGCCGGGAGGCGAGCAGCGCGGCGGGGGCGGCGCCCTCGCCGAGGCTGGGGAGCGGCACCTCGTGGAGCTCGATGTCGGGGTTCTCGTACGGGTCGAGGGCGGGTACGGCGCCGGCGGGGCCCGTTCCCGGTCCCGTGCCCGTCGGGCCGAACGCCTCTTCCAGGGCGCCGAAGGCGTCGAACTCGGCCGGGGTGACGCGGAGCCGGTCGCGCTGCCGGAGCAGGGCGCCGGCCTGGACGAAGCGGAGCGGCAGGCCCTCGGACTCGAACCAGAGGTCGCCGGCCCAGTTGGCCTCCTCCTCGGTGAGGCGGCGGCCGACGGCGGCCTCCAGGAGGTGGAGGGAGGCGGCGCGGCCGAGGCCGGGGAGGGCGACCTCCTCGATCGGGGCGTCGGCGGAGGGGACGGGGACGCCGGGGGCGGCGGCGAGGAGGAAGGCGCACTCGGGGGCCGCGGCGAGGAGTTCGTCCAGGGCGGCGCCGCCGAACTCCAGGTCGTCCACGACGACGACGGCGCCGATGCCGGTGAGGTCGGCGCGCAGCCCGTCGCGGTCGGGCCGGTGGCCGGGGGCGTGCAGGACGGCGGCGCGGAGGTCGTGGAGGAGTTCGCCGGTGGTGCGGTGGTGGCCGGAGAGGCGGACGACGCCGTCGGGGGCGAGCGTGGCGCAGTCGGCGGCGACGGCGTCGAGGAGGGCGGTGCGGCCGGAGCCGTCAGGGCCGGTGAGGCGGGCGCAGCGGCCCCGGGTCAGGGTCTCGGTGAGCCGGGCGCGCTGTTCCTCGCGCTCCAGGAGGGGCAGCGCGGGGGCGGCGGGTCCCGGCGGGACGGGCACGGCGGCGGCGCGGGCGGCCTCGGCGCGCTCCTCGGGGGTGCGGCGGCGGACGGCCGGGGGTTCCTCGCCGGGCGGGCGGGCTTCGATCTCGCTGCCGTCGACGGGGTTGACGGTGAGCAGCAGGTCGCCGGAGACGATCCGGGTGACGCGGGCGCGGGCGGGTGCCGGGGCGGCGCGGTCGGGCAGGGCGGCGGGCTGTGCGGGGCGGGCGTCCTCGGCCGCGGCGTCGTGACCGGACTCGGCCGGCCCGCGGTGTATCGGGTCCATGGTCAAAGCCCCCAAGAGCGGTGGTGCGGAGCCCGCCGGGTGGGTCCGTCGTCGGGTGCGGGCGACCGAACCCTAGACGGTCACGGGACCCCCGGGAACAGGCGGGGTGCCGTGGAGACCAAGACGTCACGGTCTTGTGAGGATTGAGCGTGACGCCTGGTTCGCACAGGGGCTTCACACTCCGGGGCGCCCCGTTCACCCCCGGGGGCCGCGCGCGCACCGGCCGGTCAGACGCGGGGCAGGGACTCCAGGGCGAGGCCGCCCTCGATGGCGAGGATGCGGTGGAGGCGGGTGGCGACGAGGAGCCGCTGCATCTGCGGCGGTACCCCGCGCAGGACGAGCCGGCGGCCGCAGCGGCCGGCCCGTCGGTGCGCGCCCATGATCACGCCGAGGCCGGTGGCGTCCCAGGAGTCGAGTCCGGTCAGGTCGAGCACCAGGTCGCCGACTCCGTCGTCGACGGCCGTGTGCAGGACCGTACGGGCGTCCGCCGCGCTGCGGACGTCGAGGCGGCCCCCGACGACCAGCTCGGCGTGGTCGCCCCTGATGTGCATAGTCGCTCCCCGGGAAATGCTCCGTCTTCGCAACAACTGACTGCTGCCTCGGCAGATACGTTGCGCCTTGTCGTCGAACCGATACCTGAATTCACTCCATGGAGTGAGCCTGTGTGGCGGGCGGAGCTCAGTACGTGTAGAAGCCCTGCCCGCTCTTGCGGCCGAGGTCGCCCGCGTCCACCATCCGGCGCATCAGCTCCGGCGGGGCGAACTTCTCGTCCTGGGTCTCGGCGTAGATGTTGCCGGTGGCGTTGACGAGGATGTCGACGCCGGTGAGGTCGGCGGTGGCGAGGGGGCCCATGGCGTGGCCGAAGCCCAGCTTGCAGGCGAGGTCGATGTCCTCGGCGGTGGCGACGCCCGACTCGTACAGCTTGGCGGCCTCGACGACGAGGGCGGAGATGAGGCGGGTGGTGACGAAGCCGGCGACGTCGCGGTTGACGACGATGCAGGTCTTGCCGACGGACTCGGCGAAGGAGCGGGCGGCGGCGAGGGTGGCGTCGCTCGTCTTGTGGCCGCGGACGAGCTCGACCAGCTGCATCATCGGGACCGGCGAGAAGAAGTGGACGCCGACGACGGCCTCGGGGCGCTCCGTGACCGCCGCGATCTTGGTGATCGGGAGGGCGGAGGTGTTGGAGGCGAGGACCGCGCCGTCCTTCGCGATCTTGTCGAGGGAGCGGAAGATCTCGTGCTTGACCTCGATCTTCTCGAAGACGGCCTCGACGACGATGTCGGCGTCGGCGACGGCTTCGAGCTCGGTGGTGGCGGTGATGCGGCCGAGGGCGGCCTCCGCGTCGGCGGCCGAGAGCTTGCCCTTGGCGACGAACTTCTCGTACGACGCCTTGATGCCGTCGGTGCCGCGGGTCAGGGCGGCGTCGGTGACGTCCCGCAGGACGACGTCCCAGCCGGCCTGGGCCGAGACCTGTGCGATGCCGGCTCCCATGAGTCCGGCCCCGATGACGGCGAGCTTTCCGGCCACGAATTCCACCCCTTAACACCTGTTCACTTCTGGCTCTTCGGCGGAGATTAGCGGGCGCGGGGCGCCGTGGGGCCGCTAAGTAATGCGCGTCACGCCCTCTTTGACGGACGTCACACTCGCGACATCCGTCCGGGGGCCGCGCCGCCGTGACGGTCGGCACACGCGCGGTCCCGGGGGCCGGAGTCTCACTAGTCTGGTCCCATGGTCAATCTGACGCGCATCTACACCCGCACCGGCGACCAGGGCACGACGGCCCTGGGCGACATGAGCCGCACCGCCAAGACCGACCTCCGGATCGCGGCCTACGCGGACACCAACGAGGCCAACGCCGTCCTCGGCACCGCGCTCGCGCTCGGGCAGCTGGCGGAGGAGGTCGTGACGGTCCTCACCCGCGTCCAGAACGACCTCTTCGACGTGGGCGCCGACCTCGCCACCCCGGTCGTGGAGGACCCGAAGTACCCGCCGCTGCGAGTGGAGCAGAGCTACGTCGACAAGCTGGAGGCGGACTGCGACCGCTTCCTGGAGGAGCTGGAGAAGCTCCGCTCCTTCATCCTCCCCGGCGGCACGCCCGGCGCGGCCCTGCTGCACCAGGCGTGCACGGTGGTCCGGCGGGCCGAGCGGTCGACCTGGGCCGCCCTGGAGGTCCACGGCGAGACGATGAACCCGCTCACCGCCACGTACCTCAACCGGCTGTCGGACCTGCTCTTCATTCTTGCCCGCACGGCCAACAAGGCGGTCGGGGACGTCCTCTGGGTCCCCGGAGGCGACCGCTAGCCCGCCTGCCGCCCACCGCCGGGGGTCCGGGGGTCGCCCCCGGGGGACGCGGCATCCTCGCGCGCGCGGCCGGCAAGGCGGTCGGGGACGTCCTCCGGGTCCCGGGCGGGGAGCGGTGAGCGGTCCTCGGCCGGGGGTTCGGGGGCCGACTTGGGGAAGAGCGCGTAGCTGAGGGCGATCAGGCCGTGGATGCCGACGGCCTTCCAGACGCCGTTGATCCAGCCGCGGAGCGACGAGGTGTCGCCGGCGTCGCCGACGTACCAGATGGCGGCGGTGAGCAGGCCGGTGGCGACGACGGCCGCGACCACCGTGCCGAGCCAGATGGCGCCCTCGTGCAGGGCGCGGCCCTTGCCGTAGCGGGGCGGCTTCGCGGGCGGCGGGGCGCCGCCGAAGCGGTGGGCGGCGATGCCGTCGAGCCACTTCACGGTCCGGTGGCCGTGGCCGACGGTGTAGCCGATGTACACGGCGGCGAGACCGTGCCGCCAGCTGGGTTCGGCGCCGTTCTTGAGGTCCATCGCGGTCACGACCAGGAGCAGGACCTCCAGGAGCGGCTCGCACAGCAGCAGCCCCAGGCCCAGCCTGGGCATCCGCAACAGGTAGCGGGCGGCGAGCCCGGCGGCCAGCAGGACCCAGAACCCCACCTCGCAGACGACGATCAGCGTGACGATCACGGCGCTTCCCCTTTCGCTTCCCCCTGCGGGTGCTTCCAGCCTCCCGTGCGGCCGGCCCGGAATCGTCGTCGCCGGTGACGAAACGGGACTACATCCTTCGACGGAGGCGTACAAGGGCGCGGATCGGCCCCGGCGGCGAGGACCCGGGGCCGCCCGACGTGTTGGATGGGGACGTGACCCTCCCCCGCCCGCACCGCGTCGATCTGCTCATCGCCCTCGCCGGGCTGGCCACCGGGCTGCTCCTGTGGTCGTTCGGCCTGTACACCACGGGCGGCCGGCTCTTCGACGAGCGCTGGGCGGCGCTCGTCCCGCTGGCCGTGATGGCCGGGGCGGAGGCGCTGCGCCGGGTGGCCCCGCAGACCGCGCTGATCGCGGGGACGCTGGCGATCGTGGCCGACCAGTTCACCAACGGGAACCTGGCCACCGTGCTGATGTTCACGGACATCGTCTACGCGGCGGTCGTCTACGGCACCCCCGGCCAGGCCCGCCGCATCCCGTACACCACCGCGCTGGTCACGGTGGCCACCACGGTCGCCTTCCTGGTCTGGTGGCAGAACGCGTTCGCGCTGCTCGTCGGCGTGATCACCGGCATCGTCTCGTTCCTGCCCGCCGTCACCGGCTCGATCGTGCGCAACCACCGGGAGGCGGCCGAGTCCGCCCGGCTGCGCGCCGAGCAGACCGCGCTGCTCGCCGAGATCGACCGGGCGCAGGCGGTGGTGGCGGAGCGGGCCAGGATGGCGCGGGAGCTGCACGACATGGTGGCCAACCACCTCTCCGCGATCGCGATCCACTCGACGGCGGCGCTCTCCCTCGACGATCCCGGCACCACCCGGCAGGCGCTCACGGTGATCCGGGAGAACAGCGTGGCGGGGCTCGCGGAGATGCGGCGGCTGATCGGGCTGCTGCGGGAGAGCGGCGCGGAGACCGAGCCGGCGGCGACGGCGACGCTGGCGGGTCTGGACGCGCTGGTGGAGCAGGCGCGGACGAACGGTACGGCGAGCGGGCTGCGCTTCGCGCTGGACGACGCCCGGCGGGACGGCCCGGGGCTGCCGGCGCCGGTGGAGCTGGCGGCGTACCGGATCGTCCAGGAGTCACTCACGAACGCGCTGAAGCACGCGGCGCCCGGCGAGGTGCGGGTGGCGCTGGCGCACGAGGAGGGGGCGCTGCGGGTGACGGTGACGAGTCCGTACGGGCAGCGGCCCGGGCCGGGCGCGCCGGGCTCGGGCGCGGGTCTGGTGGGCATGCGCGAGCGGGTGGCGCTGCTCGACGGCTCCCTGGAGGCGGGTCCCGAGGCCGTGGACGGGGGCGCGAAGGTGTGGCGGGTACGGGCGGTGCTGCCCGTGGGAGCGAGCGAGGAGGAGCGGGCATGACGGTGCGGGTGGTGGTGGCCGAGGACCAGGGCGCGGTACGGGCCGGTCTGGTGCTGATCCTGGGCAGTGCGCCGGACATCGAGGTGGTCGGGGAGGCCGAGGACGGCGAGCGGGCGGTGGAGCTGGCCCGGGAGCTGCGGCCGGACCTGGTGCTGATGGATGTGCAGATGCCCCGGATGGACGGGGTGACGGCGACCCGCCTCGTGGTGGCGGAGGGCCTCGCGGACGTGCTGGTGCTGACCACCTTCGATCTGGACGAGTACGTCTTCGGGGCGCTGCGCGCGGGGGCTTCGGGCTTCCTGCTGAAGAACGCGGACGCGCGGGAGCTGATCGAGGCGGTGCGGACGGTGGCGCGGGGCGAGGGGCTGATCGCGCCGGCGGTGACCCGGCGGCTCATCGCGGAGTTCGCGACGACGGGCGCGGCGGCTCCCCGGCCGGCGCCGGGGCGGGACGCGTCCTGTCTGGAGGCGCTGACGCCGAGGGAGCGGGAGGTGCTGGCCGCGCTGGGGGCGGGGCTCTCGAACGCGGAGGTGGCGGTGCGGCTGGACATGGCGGAGACGACGGTGAAGACGCACGTCAGCAAGGTGCTGGGGAAGCTCGGGCTGCGCAGCCGGGTCCAAGCGGCCGTACTGGCACAGGAGTTGGGGCTCCGGTAGAACCCGCCGACGTTGGTCTGGACCTCTTGACGGTTGGTCCAGACCTTTCTACGCTCGCGGGGCGCGCGCAACTCTCCCGGACCACCCCCACCCAGAACGTCCGCAACTTGAGGAGCACCGTTGAGCACTCAAGCACCGACGCGCCGAAGAGGATTCAGGGCACGGGCCGCAGCCGCCCTGACCGCCCTGGCCCTCCCGCTCGCCGCCATGGTCGGTCTCGCCACCCCCGCGGAGGCGGCCACCTCCGCCACGGCGACCTACACCAAGACCCAGGACTGGGGAAGCGGCTTCGGCGCCAGCTGGACCATCAAGAACACCGGCACCACCACCATCAGCTCGTGGAACCTGGAGTGGGACTACCCCTCCGGCACCCGGGTCACCTCCGCGTGGGACGCCACCGTCACCAACAGCGGCGACCACTGGACCGCCAAGAACGTCGGCTGGAACGGCACCCTGGCCCCCGGCGCCTCCGTCTCCTTCGGCTACAACGGCGCCGGATCCGGCGCCCCCACCGGCTGTAAGATCAACGGCGCCTCCTGCGACGGATCGACCCAGCCCGGCGACAACCCGCCCTCCGCCCCCGGCACCCCGGTCGCCTCGGACATCACCAACACCTCGGTGAAGCTCAGCTGGGGCGCGGCCACCGACGACAAGGGCGTCAAGAACTACGACGTCCTGCGCGACGGCACGAAGGTCACCACCACCACCGCGCTGACCTTCACCGACCAGGGCCTCACCGCCGGCACCGACTACACCTACAGCGTCGTCGCCCGCGACACCATCGACCAGACCGGTCCCGCCGCCGGCCCGACCCCGGTGCGCACCACCGGGGGCGACACCCCGCCGCCGCCGAAGGCCGTCAAGCTGGGGTACTTCACCAACTGGGGCGTCTACGGGCGCAACTACCACGTGAAGAACATCGTGACCTCGGGCTCCGCGTCCAAGATCACCCACATCAACTACGCCTTCGGCAACGTCCAGGGCGGCAAGTGCACCATCGGTGACGCCTACGCCGACTACGACAAGGCGTACACCGCCGACCAGTCCGTCGACGGCGTCGCCGACACCTGGGACCAGCCGCTGCGCGGCAACTTCAACCAGCTCCGCAAGCTGAAGAAGGCGTACCCGAACATCAAGGTCCTCTGGTCCTTCGGCGGCTGGACCTGGTCCGGCGGCTTCGGCCAGGCCGTCCAGAACCCCGCCGCGTTCGCGCAGTCCTGCTACGACCTGGTCGAGGACCCGCGCTGGGCCGACGTCTTCGACGGCATCGACCTGGACTGGGAGTACCCGAACGCCTGCGGCCTCAGCTGCGACACCAGCGGTCCCGCGTCCTTCAAGAACATGATGCAGGCCATGCGCGCCAAGTTCGGCGCGAACAACCTGGTCACCGCGGCCGTCACGGCCGACGCCTCCGCCGGCGGCAAGATCGACGCCGCCGACTACGCGGGCGCCGCGCCGTACTACGACTGGCTGAACGTGATGACGTACGACTTCTTCGGCGCCTGGGCGGCGAAGGGTCCGACGGCCCCGCACTCCCCGCTGACCGCGTACCCCGGCATCCCGCAGGCGGGCTTCAACTCCGCCGAGGCGATCGCCAAGTTCAAGGCCAAGGGCGTCCCGGCCAACAAGCTGCTGCTCGGCATCGGCTTCTACGGCCGCGGCTGGACCGGCGTCACCCAGTCCGCCCCCGGCGGCACCGCCACCGGACCGGCGCAGGGCACCTACGAGCAGGGCATCGAGGACTACAAGGTCCTCAAGAACTCCTGCCCGGCCAACGGCACCGTCGCCGGCACCGCCTACGCCCACTGCGGCACCAACTGGTGGAGCTACGACACCCCCGCCACCGTCAACTCCAAGATGAGCTGGGCCAAGAACCAGGGCCTCGGCGGAGCCTTCTTCTGGGAGTTCAGCGGTGACACCTCGAACGGCGAGCTCGTGAACGCCATCAACGGCGGCCTGAGCTAGCACCCCGGGCACGACGAAGCGGGGGACGGTGCAGCACACCGTCCCCCGCTTCCTGCGTCTACGCGACGTTCACCCTCTGCCCGGGCGGCGCCGCCTCCAGCCAGGCCATGAAACCGGTCCGGGCGTCCTCGCTCATCGCGAGCTCCAGACGGACGCCGTTGTACATGCACGGCTGGATCACCGAGTCGGAGAGGAGCGCCAGCTCCTCCTCGCCCTCCGGCATCCGGCGCTCCAGGGCCACGATGGCCGAACGCTCCAGGAAACGGCGCGGCCGGGGCGCGTACGAGAAGACCCGGAACCAGGCGATCTCGTCGCCGCTGTACCGGGCCACGCCGTACACCCAGCCCTTGCCGGACAGGTCCGGCTCCTCCGGGACGTCCCAGCGCAGCGAACAGTCGAAGGTGCCGCCGGCCCGCTGGATCAGCCTGCGCCGCAAGCCGAAGACGAAGAGCCCGATCACCACCAGTGCGACGACCAGGCCGCACACGAGCAGAGCGAGGAACATCTTCACCGACCTCCTCGCTGCGTCCCGTGACCGGCGCCGCCGGCCGAACCGAATACAACCTGCATCTGCATCGCCTCAGCCGCGGCACGGTCTGGAACATTCCAGCCGTGCCGCGGCTGAGGGCACTACTCTTCGGTGCGGGTCCGCTAGCGGACCGCTACCGCGCGCAGCCGGACCTCGGCGCGCCGCTCGGCGGCGGCGTCCTCGTCCGACTTGGCACGCTCCAGCGCGCGCTCGGCGCGCTGGGCGTCGATCTCGTCCGCCAGCTCGGCGATCTCCGCGAGGAGCGACAGCTTGTCGTCCGCGAAGGAGATGAAACCGCCGTGGACGGCGGCCACGACGGTGGCGCCCTCGCTCGTACGGATGGTCACCGGGCCCGACTCCAGCACACCGAGCAGCGGCTGGTGACCGGGCATGACGCCGATGTCGCCGGAGGTGGTACGCGCGATGACCAGGGTGGCCTCGCCGGACCAGACACTCCGGTCCGCGGCGACCAGCTCGACGTGCAGCTCAGCAGCCAAGGGTGGCTCCTCGGGTCACCACCCGGCGGTGCTGCCGGGTGTTGGGATCAATTCTAAGGGGCGTGACGAGGGGGACGGGAACGGCTCCCGCCCCCCTCAGGGCGAGCACGGGGCTCAGGAGACGCCGAGCTCCTTGGCGTTGTTCTTGAGGTCCTCAAGACCACCGCACATGAAGAACGCCTGCTCCGGGAAGTGGTCGAACTCGCCGTCGCAGATCGCGTTGAACGCGGCGATCGACTCGTCCAGCGGAACGTCCGAACCGTCCACACCGGTGAACTGCTTGGCGGCGTGGGTGTTCTGCGACAGGAAGCGCTCGACACGACGCGCACGGTGCACGACGAGCTTGTCCTCCTCGCTGAGCTCGTCGATACCGAGGATCGCGATGATGTCCTGGAGGTCCTTGTACTTCTGCAGGATGCCCTTGACGCGCATGGCGGCGTCGTAGTGGTCCTGCGCGATGTAGCGCGGGTCCAGGATCCGGGACGTGGAGTCCAGCGGGTCCACGGCCGGGTAGATGCCCTTCTCGGAGATCGGACGGGAGAGAACCGTCGTCGCGTCGAGGTGGGCGAAGGTGGTCGCCGGCGCCGGGTCGGTGAGGTCGTCGGCGGGGACGTAGATCGCCTGCATCGAGGTGATCGAGTGACCACGGGTCGAGGTGATGCGCTCCTGGAGGAGACCCATCTCGTCGGCCAGGTTCGGCTGGTAACCCACCGCGGAGGGCATACGGCCGAGCAGGGTCGACACCTCGGAACCGGCCTGGGTGAAGCGGAAGATGTTGTCGATGAAGAACAGCACGTCCTGCTTCTGCACATCGCGGAAGTACTCCGCCATGGTCAGACCGGCGAGGGCGACGCGGAGACGGGTGCCCGGGGGCTCGTCCATCTGGCCGAAGACCAGGGCGGTCTTGTCCAGAACGCCGGACTCTTCCATTTCCGCGATGAGGTCGTTGCCCTCACGGGTGCGCTCGCCGACGCCGGCGAAGACGGAAACGCCCTCGTGCAGCTTGGCCACACGCATGATCATTTCCTGGATCAGAACGGTCTTGCCGACACCGGCACCACCGAACAGACCGATCTTTCCACCCTTGACGTACGGGGTGAGAAGGTCGACGACCTTCAGGCCGGTCTCGAACATCTCGGTCTTCGACTCGAGGTCCGCGAACGCCGGGGCCTTGCGGTGGATGGACCAGCGCTCGCTGACCTCCGACTCCGCCTCGGGCTCGTTCAGGATCTGACCCAGCGTGTTGAACACGCGGCCCTTGGTGACGTCGCCGACGGGCACCGTGATGCCGTCGCCGGTGTCGACCACGGGGGCCTGGCGGACCAGACCGTCGGTGGGCTGCATCGAGATGGTGCGGACGACGCCGTCACCCAGGTGCTGCGCGACCTCGAGGGTCAGCGTCTTGAGCGCGCCCTCCTCGGCCGGGTCGGCGACCTCGACGTGAAGGGCGTTGTAGATCTCCGGCATCGCGTCGACGGGGAACTCCACGTCGACGACCGGGCCGATGACCCGGGCGACGCGGCCCGTGGCGGCGGCCGTCTCAACAGTGGTCGTCATTACTTGTCACTCCCCGCGGTCGCGTCGGCCAGGGCTGCGGTGCCACCGACGATCTCGCTGATTTCCTGGGTGATTTCGGCCTGGCGGGCCGCGTTGGCAAGTCGGGAGAGGTTGTTGATCAAGTCTCCCGCGTTGTCGGTCGCCGACTTCATCGCACGCCGCGTCGCGGCGTGCTTCGACGCCGACGACTGGAGCAGCGCGTTGTAGATGCGGCTCTCGACGTAGCGCGGCAGAAGGGCGTCCAGGACGTCCTCCGCCGACGGCTCGAAGTCGTACAGCGGACGGAGCGTGTCCGGCTCGCCCGCCTCCTTCGCCACCTCGTCGAGGCTGAGGGGCAGCAGCCGGGCCTCGACCGCCGTCTGCGTCATCATCGAGACGAACTCGGTGTAGACGATGTGGAGCTCGTCCACACCACCCTCCGCCGTGGCCTTCTCGATCGCCTCGATCAGCGGCACGCCGATCTTCTTGGCGTCCGCGTACGTCGGCTCGTCCGTGAAGCCGGCCCAGGTGTCGGCCAGCTTGCGCTCACGGAAGTTGAAGTGCGCGATGCCGCGACGGCCGACGACGTAGACGTCGACCTCGCGACCCGCGCCCTCCAGCCGCTTGATGAGCTGCTCCGCCGCCTTGATGGCGTTGGAGTTGAAGGCGCCGGCCAGACCGCGGTCGCTCGACAGGAGCAGAACCGCGGCACGGGTCGGGTTCTCGGCCTCGGTGGTCAGCGCGTGCTTGTCGTTGGCACCCGTGGCCACCGCGGTCACCGCGCGGGTGAGCTCGGTGGCGTACGGGGTCGACGCCTGCACCTTGCGCTGAGCCTTGACCACGCGCGAGGCGGCGATCATCTCCATCGCCTTGGTGATCTTCTTCGTCGCGGTGACGGATTTGATGCGACGCTTGTAGACCCGGAGCTGCGCTCCCATGAGTCAGGTCCCTTCCGTCGTCACTTCGAGACGTTGACGGCGGCAGGGGCGTCCTCGCCGAGCAGCTTGCCGTCAGAGGTCTCGAACTGCTTCTTGAACTCCGCGATGGCGTCGGCGACGGCCGTCAGGGTGTCGTCCGACATCTTCTTGCCCTCGCGGATGGAGGTCATGAGACCCGAGTGGTTCTGGCGGAGGTACGCCAGGAGCTCGGCCTCGAAGCGACGGATGTCGGCGACCGGGACGTCGTCCATCTTGCCGGTGGTGCCGGCCCAGACGGAGACGACCTGGTTCTCGGTCGGCATCGGCTGGTACTGAGCCTGCTTGAGCAGCTCGACCATCCGCTGACCACGCTCCAGCTGCGCCTTCGAGGCCGCGTCCAGGTCGGAACCGAAGGCGGCGAACGCCTCCAGCTCACGGAACTGGGCGAGGTCCACGCGGAGGCGACCGGCGATCTGCTTCATGGCCGGGTGCTGGGCGGAGCCACCGACACGGGAGACCGAGATACCGACGTTCAGGGCCGGGCGCTGGCCGGCGTTGAACAGGTCGGACTCCAGGAAGCACTGGCCGTCGGTGATGGAGATGACGTTGGTCGGGATGAACGCCGAGACGTCGTTGGCCTTGGTCTCGACGATCGGCAGACCGGTCATCGAGCCGGCACCGAGCTCGTCCGAGAGCTTGGCGCAGCGCTCGAGGAGACGCGAGTGCAGGTAGAAGACGTCACCCGGGTAGGCCTCACGGCCCGGCGGGCGGCGCAGCAGCAGCGACACGGCGCGGTAGGCGTCGGCCTGCTTCGACAGGTCGTCGAAGACGATGAGGACGTGCTTGCCCTCGTACATCCAGTGCTGACCGATGGCCGAGCCGGTGTACGGGGCGAGGTACTTGAAGCCGGCCGGGTCGGACGCGGGGGCGGCGACGATCGTCGTGTACTCGAGCGCGCCGGCCTCCTCCAGGGCACCGCGCACGGACGCGATGGTGGAGCCCTTCTGGCCGATGGCGACGTAGATGCAGCGGACCTGCTTGTTCACGTCGCCCGAGCGCCAGTTGTCGCGCTGGTTGATGATCGTGTCGACGCACAGCGCGGTCTTGCCGGTCTGGCGGTCGCCGATGACCAGCTGGCGCTGACCGCGGCCGACCGGGGTCATGGCGTCGACGGCCTTGTAGCCGGTCTCCATCGGCTCGTGGACCGACTTACGGGCCATGACGCCGGGGGCCTGCAGTTCGAGGGCGCGGCGGCCCTCGGTCGCGATCTCGCCGAGACCGTCGATCGGGTTGCCGAGCGGGTCGACGACGCGACCCAGGTATCCCTCACCGACGCCGACGGAGAGGACCTCGCCGGTGCGCTGCACCGACTGCCCCTCCTCGATGCCGCTGAACTCACCGAGAACGATCGCACCGATCTCGCGCTCTTCGAGGTTCAGCGCGAGGCCGAGGGTTCCGTCCTCGAACTTCAGCAGCTCGTTCGCCATGGCCGAGGGAAGACCCTCGACCTTCGCGATGCCGTCACCGGCCAGGCTGACCGTGCCGACCTCCTCGCGCGAGGCCGCGTCCGGCTGGTACGACTGGACGAAGGTCTCCAGCGCGTCCCGGATCTCCTCCGGCCGGATCGTGAGCTCCGCCATCTGGGTTCCCTGCTCTCCTTGTTGGGCCCGAAGTTTCTTAAGGGGTCTGGGGGCCGACCCCCAGGAATCTTCTGCAATCTCTGCACGGCCCAACCGGGCCGCTGTGATGCGTGTTGTGTTGCCGGCGGCGGGTGCCGTCAGCCGGCCAGTCGCCGCTTCGCCTCGCCGAGGCGCTCGGAGACCGTGCCGTCGATGACCTCGTCACCGACCCGCACCGAGATCCCGCCGAGGACCGCGGGGTCCACGTCCAGGTTCAGGTGCATCTCGCGGCCGTACAGCTTCGCGAGGACGCCACCGAGGCGCTGCTTCTGCTGGTCGGACAGCGGCACCGCCGAGGTGACGACGGCGACCATCCGGTTCCGGCGCGCCGCGGCGAGCTTGGACAGGGACTCGAGTCCCGCTTCCAGGCTACGTCCCCGGGGCTGGGTCACCAGACGGACGACCACGCGCTCGGTGGTGGCGTGGGCCTTGCCGCCGAGCAGGCTGCGGAGCAGCTCGCCCTTCGCGGTGGCCGTGGCGGTCTTGTCCGTCAGCGCGGAGCGGAGCTCGGTGCTGGAGGACACGATCCGGCCGAAGCGGAACAGCTCGTCCTCGACGTCGTCGAGGGCGCCCGCCTTCTGGGCCGCGGTGAGGTCGGCGGTGTTCGCCAGCTCCTCGGTCGAGTCGACCAGGTCGCGCGAGCGCGACCAGCGGGACCGGACCATGCCGGAGACCAGATCGACGGTCTCTCCGCCCACCTGACCGTTCAGGAGTCGCTGCGCGAGCTCGGCCTTGGCCTCACCCGCCTGCGCGGGGTCGGTCAGGACCCGGCGCAGCGACACCTCGCGGTCGAGCAGGGCGGTTACTGCGGCCAGCTCGTCCGCCAGCTTCGCCGCGTCGACCGAGGTGTTGTCGGTCAGCGCGTCGAGGGACTCGCGGGCGGCGGCCAGTGCCTCACGGCTCGCTCCGTTCATCGGACGGCCTCTGCCTTCTCCTCGAGCTCATCGAGGAAGCGGTCGATCGTCCGGCTCTGGCGGGCGGTGTCCTCGAGGGACTCGCCGACCAGCTTGCCGGCCAGGTCGGTGGCGAGCTTGCCGACGTCCTGGCGCAGCGAGGCGGTCGCGGCCTTGCGGTCGGCCTCGATCTGCGAGTGACCGGCGGCGATGATCTCCTCGCGCTGGCGCTGGCCCTCCGCCTTCATCTCCTGGATGATCGCGGTGCCCTGCTCCGTCGCCTCCTGGCGGAGACGCGCGGCCTCGTGGCGGGCCTCGGCAAGCTGTGCCTTGTACTGCTCCAGCACACTCTGAGCCTCGATCTGGGCCGACTCGGCCTTCTCGATGCCACCCTCGATGGCCTCGCGGCGCTCGACCAGAACCTTGTTGATGTTCGGGAGGAGCTTCTTGGCGAGGAAGCCGAAGACGATGACGAAGGCGATCAGGCCGATGACGAGCTCGTCAAGATGCGGGAGGAGGGGGGGCTGGGGCTCCCCCTCGGCCGCAAGAAGCAGAGCGTTCACATCAGTGCCTTCCGTGAAAATGTGGCTGTCGTCGAGAAGCAGGCTTAGTAGACGAAGCCCATGACGATGCCGATGAGGGCGAGCGCCTCACAGAAGGCGAAACCCATGATCTGGTTGGTACGGATCAGGCCGGCCGCCTCGGGCTGGCGGGCGAGGGCCTGGGTGCCGTTACCGAAGATGATGCCGACGCCGACGCCGGGGCCGATCGCGGCGAGGCCGTAACCGATGGCGGCGACGTTGCCTTCGACAGCAGCAAGGGTCTGGAGAGCGGACATGCCGGTTCTTCCTTCTCTTTCAAGGACCCGGTGGGGGTTGGCCACCGGAGACTGCGGGGTGGGTGGTGGAGCTGGTCCGTGGCAGGGGGCTCAGTGGTGCTCGGAGAGCGCGCCCTGGACGTAGCTGCAGGCCAGGAGGACGAAGACGTACGCCTGGACGGCCTGGATGAAGAGCTCGAAGGCGGTCATCACGAGGACCATCACGAAGGACGTGCCGGCGTAGACGATGCCGATGCCGTTGAGCAGGTACCAGGAGGCCAGCGAGAACATCACGATCAGCAGGTGACCGGCGAACATGTTCGCGAACAGTCGGACCGCGTGCGTGAAGGGCCGGATGATCAGGTTCGAGAAGAACTCGAGGACGACGACCAGCGGGAGGATCGGGCCGAGGGACTTGTCCCAGCCGACGATGTTCTTCCAGCCGCCGACGAAGCCGTGCTTCTTGAAGGTCAGCGAGACCCAGAGCACGTACACGATCAGCGCGAGGGCCGCCGGGAAGGCGATCAGCGAGGTGACCGGGAACTGGGCCAGCGGGATGATCGACCAGAGGTTCATCATCCAGACGAGGAAGAACATCGACACCATGAAGGGGACGTACTTCTCGCCGTCCTTCTTGCCGATGATCTCGTAGACGATGCCGCGGCGCACGAAGTCGTAACCGGCCTCGCCGATCATCTGCATCTTGCCGGGGACCAGCTTCGGCTTGCGGAAGGCCGCCCAGAAGAAACCGACCACCACGACCGAGCTCAGGACCGCGAGCAGCATGGGCTTGGTCAGCTCGAAGCTGCCCCACGTGGCGATCGGCTCGTAGATGAACGTGTGCAGGCCCGGAGCCGGGAAGCCACATCCGGTGAAGATGTGGCAATCCGGGTCGAAGGCAAGCGTCTGGTCAGCACTCACCGCGGGCTCCTTCAGCGTGGCGCATAGGTACGGCAACCTCGTTGTGTCGGCGCGGCGCGCAGCCGCGGGTCGGCACTGGACTGGTCTTACGGATAAGGGGGCGGCGGGTCGGCTTCGAGCCTCGCGCTGGGACAGGCGCCTCTTCGGATGCCCGCGCCCGCAGTGCCGCAGTTGGCACCGGACGATAGCAGGAAGCCGAACGCGTCTTTATACCGGCCCTACCCCTCACGGCTTCGAACCCGTTTTCCCGGGCTCGACGTACGCGATCTTGGCCTTCATGTAGGCACGGGCCTGCGCCGCGACCCACACCACGGTCGTCGCGAGCACGGTGAAGGCGAAGGCTTTGAAGTCGAACACCGTGGTGCCCTTCAGCACGGCCAGGAAGACGGCGAGAACCAGCAGCTGCGTCGTGTAGAGCAAGAGCCCCATGGCCTGGAACAGCTGCGGGTGCTTCTTTGCCGTCCGCTGGAGCACCAGCATCCCGATGCCCATGAAGAGGAGCACGACCAGGGTGCCGAGCCCGGCGCCGATCGCCCCCTTCCCGCCGGCGACGATGCCGCTGATCACCGTGGCGATGACGCCGACGGCGGCAGAGGGTACGACGGCCGAGAGAAGGAGGCGTGCGTCGGTGGAAGGCATGGCGGTGTCTCCGCTGTGATGGAGGGGGCGATGGTGTCGTCAGGGACGAGCGTATGCCCGGTCCGAGGTGGGTCTCGGGGCCAACAGACCGTCGCACTACGGTCTTTCGGCACTGTCGCCGGGTCTCGTGAACGGTATCACAAACTATTTGAGTAGTTCTTTACACATGGGGTGTGCCAACTGTCACACATGAGGGCTACAACGCGCGGTTGTGCGCGACAGCGGGGCGTCTTGTCTGGTATTGGCCCCCACTGAGGCATTCGGCCGGCGTCGCCGACCACCCGTCAACCGCGCGTTCCGGCCTTCCTCCGGTCGGAGAAGCGCGAGCGGTGACCGATGGCCGTCGAGCCGTGCAGCCCGGCCGGCACCGGAACCCGCTCCTCCTCCTCGGCCGCCGCGTGCTCCGGCTCGGGTTCCGGCAGCGGCTTGCGGCGCCGGTACCGCGGCGGGACGACGGCCTCCGCCCAGCGGGGCGCCCGCGGCGAGAAGCGCGGCAGCAGGAGCAGCACCAGACCGATGGCGCTCAGCACGGTGATGACGAGCACGATCCACATCGACGTCGAGTGGACCGAGTACGCGAGCGCCCCGAAGGCGATCAGCGCCGACCAGAAGTACATGATCAGCACCGCCCGGCTGTGCGAGTGCCCGATCTCCAGGAGCCGGTGGTGCAGGTGCCCGCGGTCGGCGGCGAAGGGCGACTGGCCCTTCCAGGTCCGCCGGACGATCGCCAGGACCAGGTCGGTCATCGGGATCGCGAGGATGGTCAGCGGCAGGATCAGCGGGATGAAGACCGGAAGGGCCGCGTGGGTCGCCTCCCGGGTCGAGCCCTCGAAGATCTTCAGGGTGTCGGGGTCCACCTGGCCGGTGATGGAGATGGCCGAGGCGGCGAGGATCAGGCCGATCAGCATCGAGCCGGAGTCGCCCATGAAGATCCGCGCCGGGTGCATGTTGTGCGGCAGGAAGCCCAGGCACATGCCCATGAGGATCGCGGCGAAGAGGGTGGCGGGGGCCGCGGCCTCGATCGTGTAGCCGTACCAGAGCCGGTACGCGTACAGGAAGAAGGCGCCGGTGGCGATGCAGACCATGCCCGCCGCGAGGCCGTCGAGACCGTCGACGAAGTTCACTGCGTTGATCGTGATGACGACCAGGGCCACCGTCAGCAGCGTGCCCTGCCACTGGGTCAGCGCGACCGTCCCGACACCGGGGATCGGCAGCCACAGGATCGTCAGACCCTGCGCCACCATCACGCCGGCCGAGATCATCTGCGCGCCCAGCTTGATCAGCGCGTCCAGCTCGAACTTGTCGTCCAGGACGCCGATCAGCCAGATCAGCGCGGCGCCGGAGAGCAGCGCGCGCGGCTCGTTCGACTGCTCGAAGACGCTGTTGAGGTTCTGGAGGTGGTCGGCGACGAGCAGACCCGCGCACAGCCCGAAGAACATGGCGATGCCACCGAGCCGCGGTGTCGGTTCTCGGTGTACGTCACGCGCGCGGATCTCCGGCATCGCCCCGGTCGCGATGGCGAACTTCCGCACCGGACCGGTCAGCAGATAGGTCACCGCGGCCGTGACACAGAGCGTCAGCAGGTAATCACGCACGGGCTGTCCCCACAGGAATCGCTGGCCATCTCAGCCCCACACCCTAGCCGTGCCGTCCATGTGGTTGGAGACACCAGGGGTCCCCGAACGGTTGCGGGCGCCCCTCGGGCGTCTCGCGCTCACCGTCCATACGGGGGAAAACTCCTGGTCAGCTCCCGTACCTCGGCCCGTACCCGAGCCGTCTCCTCCGGTTCGTCGCGGAGCGCCGCGGTGAACAGGGCGGCGATCCGCGCCATCTCCGGGGCGCCCATCCCCTGGGTGGTGACCGCGGCGGTGCCGAGCCGGATGCCCCGCCCGTCCCCGTACGGCAGGGCGCAGGTGTCGAGGACGACGCCGGCGGCGGAGAGCCGGGACCGCGCGGTGCGGCCGTCGACGCCGAGCGGGGCGGGGTCGGCGGTGATGAGGTGGGTGTCCGTGCCGCCGGTGGTCAGCGCGAAGCCCTCGGCGGACAGCGCGGCCGCCAGCACGCGCGCGTGCTCGACCACCCGATGGGCGTACCCGGTGAAGGCCGGAGTGGACGCCTCCCCCAGGGCCACCGCCTTCGCCGCGATGGTGTGCATCTGGGCGCCGCCCTGGGTGAACGGGAAGACCGCGCGGTCCACCCGCTCCGCCAGCTCCGCCGTGCACAGCACCATCCCGCCGCGCGGCCCGCGCAGCACCTTGTGGGTGGTGGCGCAGACGATGTCGGCGTACGGGACGGGGTTGGGCGCCGCTCCCCCGGCGACGAGTCCGATGGGGTGGGCGGCGTCGGCGATCAGATAGGCGCCGACCTCGTCGGCGACGGCCCGGAAGAGCGCGTAGTCGGGGTGGCGGGGGTAGGAGATCGAGCCGCAGACGATCGCCTTGGGCCGGTGGTGGCGGGCGAGCGCGGCGAGCTGCTCGTAGTCGATGAGCCCGGTCTCGGCGTCGACGCCGTACGGGACGAAGTCGAACCAGCGGCCCGAGAAGTTCGCGGGGGAACCGTGGGTGAGGTGGCCCCCGTGGTCCAGGCCCATGGCGAGGACCGTGTCACCGGGCCTGAGAAGGGCCGCGTACGCCGCCAGGACGGCCGAGGAGCCCGAGTGCGGCTGGAGGTTGGCGTGATCGGCTCCGAAGAGCGCGGTGGCCCGTTCGACGGCGATCCGCTCGGCCGCGTCGGCGTACGCGCAGCCGCCGTGGTGCCGGGCGCCCGGATATCCCTCGGCGTACTTGTTGGCGAGCTGCGAGCCGAGCGTGGCGAGCACCGCCGGCGAGGTGAAGTTCTCCGCCGCGATCAGCTGGAGCGTCTCGGCCTGCCGCCGCGCCTCCCCGAGCAGCACGTCGGCGATCTCCGGATCCTGCCGCCGCAGGACGTCGAGGACCTCTTCGGGGGGCGCGCTGACCGACATGGCTGACTCCGTGCCTGGAGGGACGTAGCCCCAATGTAGGCCCGCCCGCCCGGGGGCGCCCCCGGAGCTCAGCGCCTCGTGGGGACGCCCGTCAGAGCCGTGACGACAGGATCCAGGGCCTCCTGGATCTCGTCGCCGATGGAGCGGAAGACGGTGATGGGGGCGCCGTAGGGGTCGTTGACCTCGTCGGCCTCGGCGGAGGGGGCCAGGAGCCACCCGCGTAGAGCGGCGGCCGCGCGGACCAGGGCGCGCGCGCGTTCCTCCACGCCGTCGCGCGGGTCCGGCAGGGTCGCGGGGTCGATGGCGCGGACCAGCCGGGTGAACTCCTTCAGGGTGAAGGTGCGCAGTCCGGCCGAGTGGCCCATCGAGATGACCTGCGCGCGGTGGTCGCGGGTCGCGGTGAGGACGAGGTCGGCGCGGATGACGTGCTCGTCGAGGAGCTCGCGCCCGACGAAGCCACTGTGGTCGGCGCCGAAGTCGGCGAGGACCAGCTCCGCGTTGGTCTCCATGGGGGCGCCCTCGTGGCCCCAGGTGCCGGCGCTCTCCACGATGAGGCCCCGGCCGAGCCCGTCGCCGAGCCGCTCGCCCAGGGCGTGGCGGGTCAGCCGCTCGGTGATGGGCGAGCGGCAGACGTTGCCGGTGCTGACGTGGAGGATGCGGAAGGCGCCGACGTGCTCGTACCCCGCTATGCCACGCCCCTCAGGGGCGGTCAACTGGCCACCTCGAGGTCGGGTACGACCTTGCGGAGCTCCTCCGGTGACAGCGCGCCCTCGCGCAGCAGCACCGGGACCTTGCCCGTGACGTCGACGATGGAGGAGGGGACGAGGGCGGGCGTCGGGCCGCCGTCGAGGTAGACGGAGACGGCGTCGCCGAGCATCTGCTGGGCGGCGTCGCAGTCCTCCGGCGCGGGCTGCCCGATGGTGTTGGCCGAGGAGACGGCCATCGGGCCGACGTCGGTGAGCAGCTCGATGGCGACCGGGTGCAGCGGCATGCGGATGGCGACGGTGCCGCGGGTATCGCCGAGGTTCCACATGAGGGACGGCTGGTGGCGGGCGACCAGGGTGAGCGGGCCGGGCCAGAAGGCGTCGACGAGCTCCCACGCGTGCTCGGAGAAGTCGGTGACGAGGCCGTGCAGCGTGTTCGGGGAGCCGATGAGGACGGGGGTGGGCATGGTGCGGCCCCGGCCCTTGGCGGCGAGCAGGTCCGCGACGGCCTCGGCGGAGAAGGCGTCCGCGCCGAGCCCGTACACGGTGTCGGTGGGGAGCACGACGAGCTCGCCGCGGCGGACGGCCGACGCGGCTTCGCGCAGGCCGGTCGCACGGTCGGTCGACTCGTTGCAGTCGTATCGGCGTGCCATCAGTCGCGCTCCTCCTCGGTGGTGGTGCGGTGCCGGCTCATGGCATCGCCTTGCGGGCGGTCGCGAAGCGCGGCCGGTTGTTCAGGTCGGGGTGGTCGGCGGCGTCCGCCCAGCCGGCCTCCTCGTTGAAGATCCACGGCACCTGGCCGCCCTGGGTGTCGGCGTGCTCGATGACGACGAGGCCGCCGGGGCGGAGCAGGCGGTGGGCGGTGCGCTCGATGCCGCGGATGGTGTCGAGGCCGTCCTCGCCGGAGAAGAGCGCCATCTCGGGGTCGTGGTCGCGGGCCTCGGGGGCGACGTACTCCCACTCGGTGAGGGGGATGTACGGCGGGTTGGAGATGACCAGGTCGACCTGGCCGTTCAGCTCCGGGAGCGCGGTGAGCGCGTCGCCCTGGTGGACGGTGACGCGGGAGCCCTCGGCGTTCCTCCGGGTCCAGACGAGCGCGTCGTCGGAGAGCTCGACGGCGTGGACGCGCGAGCGGGGCACCTCCTGGGCCATCGCGAGGGCGATGGCGCCGGAGCCGGTGCAGAGGTCGACGATGAGCGGCTCGACGACGTCCATCGCGCGGACGGCGTCTATGGCCCAGCCGACCACGGACTCGGTCTCCGGGCGGGGCACGAAGACGCCGGGGCCGACCTGGAGCTCCAGGTAGCGGAAGAACGCCCGGCCGGTGATGTGCTGGAGCGGTTCGCGCGCCTCGCGGCGGGCGATGGCCTCCCAGTAGCGGGCGTCGAAGTCGGCGTCCTTGACGTTGTGCAGCTCCCCCCGCTTGACGCCGTGCACGAACGCGGCGAGCTCCTCGGCGTCGAAACGCGGTGAGGGAACGCCGGCGTCGGCCAGCCGCTGGGTGGCCTGGGCCACCTCGGCGAGCAGCAGGTTCACGCGGTCCTCCGTGGTGCGGGGTGGGGCTTGCAGGGGGCCGTGCCCGGGGGGTGGATCAGGTCGCGGCGAGCTTCGCCGCCGAGTCGGCGTCGACGCATGCCTGGATGACGGCGTCGAGCTCGCCGTCGAGGACCTGGTCGAGGTTGTACGCCTTGAAGCCGACGCGGTGGTCGGAGAGGCGGTTCTCCGGGAAGTTGTACGTGCGGATCTTCTCGGAGCGGTCGACCGTGCGGACCTGGCTGCGGCGGGCGTCGGCGGCCTCCGCCTCGGCCTTCTCCTGGGCGGCGGCAAGGAGCCGGGAGCGCAGGATGCGCATGGCCTGCTCCTTGTTCTGGAGCTGGCTCTTCTCGTTCTGGCAGGAGGCGACGATGCCGGTCGGCAGGTGGGTGATGCGGACGGCGGAGTCGGTGGTGTTGACCGACTGGCCGCCGGGGCCCGACGAGCGGTAGACGTCGATGCGCAGGTCGTTGGCGTGGATCTCGACGTCGACCTCCTCGGCCTCCGGGGTGACCAGCACGCCGGCGGCGGAGGTGTGGATGCGGCCCTGCGACTCGGTGGCGGGCACGCGCTGCACGCGGTGGACGCCGCCCTCGTACTTGAGGCGGGCCCAGACGCCCTGGCCGGGCTCGGTGGCGCCCTGGCCGCCCTTGGTCTTCACGGCGACCTGGACGTCCTTGTAGCCGCCGAGCTCGGACTCGGTGGCGTCGATGATCTCGGTCTTCCAGCCGACGCGCTCGGCGTAGCGGAGGTACATGCGGAGCAGGTCCCCGGCGAAGAGGGCGGACTCGTCGCCGCCGGCGCCGGCCTTGATCTCCAGGATGACGTCCTTGTCGTCGCTGGGGTCGCGCGGGATCAGCAGGAGGCGGAGCTTCTCGGTGAGCTCCTCGCGCTGCTTCTCCAGCTCCTTGACCTCGGCGGCGAAGTCGGGGTCGTCGTGCGCGAACTCGCGCGCGGTCTCGATGTCGTCCCCGGTCTGCTTCCAGGAGCGGTAGGTGCCGACGATCGGGGTCAGCTCGGCGTAGCGCTTGTTCAGCTTGCGCGCGTTGGCCTGGTCGGCGTGGACCGACGGGTCGGCGAGCTTCTTCTCGAGGTCGGCGTGCTCGCCGACCAGTTCCTCGACCGCCTCGAACATCTTCGGGCTCCTGGTTTCGTCAGTTGCTACGGGGACGCCAAAGCGCCGGTCCCGGCCGCCCCGCGCAGGGGCGGCCGATGACCGGCGCGGGGGCTCGCTACTTCTTGGCGGAGCCGGCGGCCTTGCCGAAGCGGGCCTCGAAGCGGGCGACGCGGCCACCCGTGTCGAGGATCTTCTGCTTGCCCGTGTAGAACGGGTGGCACTCGGAGCAGACCTCGGCACGGATGGTGCCCTCGGTGAGGGTGCTACGGGTGGTGAACGACGCGCCACAGGTGCAGCTGACCTGGGTCTCGACGTACTCGGGGTGGATCTCGCGCTTCAAGGGTGTCTCCTAGTTCCGGGAGGGCGCCGGGTCGTCGCCGCGGGTTGCGGCGGACGTGAACCGGGGCCGACGTACCAGTCTGCCAGGACCGGCCGCATCTCCCCAAACCGGGGTGGGGCCGCCGGTATTCCCCGGAGGGGTCCGCTCGGTCCGCGACGCCTAGCGGACGACGCCCTCGGCCTTGCCGGTGGCGGTGTCCTCGGTGGCCGCGGCGGGGATCGGCAGGTCGCGCTCCAGGGCCTTCCAGACCTGCTGGGCCTTGGCGTCGACCGGGACGACCCGGTTGGGGTCCAGGGGGTCGTACTGGACGGGGAGGGTCACCATGTGGACCTTGTCGGCGGAGATGCCGGTGAGGCCCTGGGCGAAGCCCATCAGCTCCTGGACGGAGTCGAGCTCGGAGTCCGGGGTGATGGCCTTGGTGGCGGCGTCCGCGAGGTCGAGGAGCTTCTTGGGGTTGGTCCCCGCGCCGACGTCCTTGAGCTGCTCGATGAACGCCTTCATGAACGCCTGCTGGAGCTGGATGCGGCCGAGGTCGCTGCCGTCGCCGACGCTCTTGCGGGTGCGGACGAGGGCGAGGGACTGCTCGCCGTCGAGGGTGTGGGTGCCGGGCTCCAGGTCGAGGTGGCTCTTGGAGTCCTTGATGGCCTGTGTGGTGGTGATCTCCACGCCGCCGAGGGTGTCGATGAGCTTCTTGAAGCCGGTGAAGTCGACCTCGATGTAGTGGTCCATGCGGATGCCGGACATGGCCTCGACGGTCTTGACGGCGCAGGCGGGGCCGCCGACCTCGTACGCGGTGTTGAACATGGCGCGGCTGTCGCCGGGGACCTCGGCGCCCTGGGCGCCGGCGCACGCGGGGCGGTCGACGAGGGTGTCGCGCGGGATGGAGACGACGCTGGCCTTCTTGTGGCCCTCGTAGACGTGCAGGACCATCGCGGTGTCCGAGCGGGCGCCGCCCTCGTCCTTGCCGTAGGCGCCGTTGTCGCCGGAGCGGGAGTCGGAGCCGAGGACGAGGATGTCCATGGAGCCGTTGTCGACGTTCTTGGGGCGGTCGGTGCCCAGCTGGGCGTTGATGTCGACGCCCTGGATGTTGCCGTCGAGCTTGAGGTACACGTAGCCGAGTCCGGCGCCGGCCAGGACGAGCACGGCGGTGGCGCCGGACACGGCTATGCCGATCCGGCGGCGTCGTTTGGCGGGCGGTTTGCGGCGGCGTCCGGTGGCGCCTCCGCGTGCGCGCCCACTCTGGTTCTGCTCGGTCATCGTCTTCCCTCGGGCCTATGGTTCACCTGATGTGACGGCGAAGCACCCGAAAGGGTTGCATACGGACCTGTGAGGTTCCGGTGAGCGAGCTGTCGACAACGCACCGTGCCCACCGCTCGGGGAGCGATGGGCACGGTGTTTGCGCAGGTCACGAACTGGTTACGACCCTGAGGTCACCGTTCGTGGGGGGACCCGCGGTGTGACGCGAGTCTCCTCGACGAGCTCGGTCGAGCTCAGTCGTTGTTGCCGCCCGGCGTCGTCTTCTGGATCTGGAGCAGGAACTCGCCGTTCGACTTCGTCTGCTTGAGCTTGTCCAGGAGCAGCTCGATGGCCTGCTGCTGGTCGAGCGCGTGCAGCACGCGGCGGAGCTTCCAGGTGATGGCGAGCTCGTCGCTGCCGAGGAGGATCTCCTCCTTGCGGGTGCCCGAGGCGTCGACGTCGACGGCCGGGAAGATCCGCTTGTCGGCGAGCTTCCGGTCGAGCTTGAGCTCCATGTTGCCGGTGCCCTTGAACTCCTCGAAGATCACCTCGTCCATGCGCGAGCCGGTGTCGACCAGCGCGGTGGCCAGGATGGTCAGCGAGCCGCCGTCCTCGATGTTGCGCGCGGCACCGAAGAAGCGCTTCGGCGGGTAGAGCGCGGTCGAGTCGACACCACCGGACAGGATGCGGCCGGAGGCGGGCGCCGCGAGGTTGTACGCGCGGCCCAGACGGGTGATGGAGTCCAGCAGGACGACCACGTCGTGACCCAGCTCGACGAGACGCTTGGCGCGCTCGATGGCCAGCTCGGCGACGGTGGTGTGGTCCTCGGCCGGGCGGTCGAAGGTCGAGGAGATGACCTCGCCCTTCACCGACCGCTGCATGTCGGTGACCTCTTCCGGACGCTCGTCGACCAGGACGACCATCAGGTGGCACTCGGGGTTGTTGTGGGTGATCGCGTTGGCGATCGCCTGCATGATCATGGTCTTGCCGGTCTTCGGCGGGGCCACGATCAGACCGCGCTGGCCCTTGCCGATCGGCGACACGAGGTCGATGATCCGCGTGGTCAGCACGCCCGGGTCGGACTCCAGACGGAGCCGGTCCTGGGGGTACAGCGGCGTCAGCTTGTTGAACTCGGGGCGGCCGCGGCCGGAGTCCGGCGCCATGCCGTTGGTCGAGTCGAGGCGGACCAGCGCGTTGAACTTCTCGCGGCGCTCGCCCTCCTTCGGCTGGCGGACCGCGCCGGTGAGGTGGTCGCCCTTGCGCAGGCCGCTCTTGCGGACCTGGGCGAGGGAGACGTACACGTCGTTCGGACCGGGCAGGTAGCCGGAGGTCCGGATGAACGCGTAGTTGTCGAGGATGTCGAGGATGCCCGCGACGGGGATCAGGACGTCGTCGTCGGAGACCTGCGGCTCGCCGGCGGCGAACTCGTCGCGCCCGCGACGGCCGCGGCGGTCGCGGTAGCGGCCGCGACGGCCCCGGCGGCCGCCCTCGAAGTCGTCGTCGTCGTCCTGCGGGGCGCCGCCCTGCGGACGCTGGCCCTGGCTCTGGCCCTGCTGGCCCTGGCCCTGGCCCTGGCGCTGCTGGTCCTTGCGCTGGCCGCCGCCCTGCTGCTGGTCGTCGCCCTTGCCGCGCTCGCGCTGGCGGTCGCGGCGGTCCCGGCGGTCCCGGCGGGTGCGGCCCTCGGCGGTGTCCGCCGCGGCCTCGGCCTTGTCGCCCTGCGACTCGGCCTTGGTCTCGGTGCGCGCCTCGGTACGGGCCTCGGTCTTGACGGCCTGCGGGGCCTCGGCGCCGTCCGGCGAACCGGCGGGGGCCGTGGCGCGGCGGCGGCGGCGCTCGCCGGCCGGCTGCTCCTCGCCCTGCTCGGCGGCGGGCGACTTCGACGGCTGGCCCGGGATGTCGATCTGCTGCTGGGCGGGGGCCTGCTCGGCCTTCTCCGCCTTCGGCTCGGCGGCCTCGGCGGTCTCGCCCGTACGGGCCTTGGAGGTGGCGCGGCGCTTCGGCTTGGCCTCGGCGGCGGCCTCGGCCTTGGCGGGGGCGGCGGAGCCCCCTCCCGCCTGCGCCTCCTTGATGACCTCGATCAGCTGGCTCTTGCGCATCCGCGCGGTGCCCCTGATGCCGAGGCCGGACGCGACCTGCTGCAGCTCGGCCAGGACCATGCCCTCGAGGCCGGTGCCGGAGCGGCGGCGCCGTGTGGTGCCGCCACTGGCAGCACCTGCGGCGGGCGCGGCGGCGTCGACGGTGCCGTCGGCAGTCACGCCCATCAGATCGGTGGTGTCGCTCACGAAGGGTCCTTCCCTGGAGCGGACGTCGGCCCTGTGGCTCGGCGACCGGTTGTGCTGTCCGGCAGCGGTCCTGGTTGGCGGACCGTGTCCGGGGCGGTGGTCCCGCCGGGATGCGGCGAGAGGAGAAAACGTGCTGTGGGTCCGGCCCGAGCGCCCCCTGCTCGGCCCTCGCACGGAAAGAGCGAGGGGTGTCGTGCCGGTTCCGGAGCGTGCTCGAAACTGCTCAGGCAGGCTGCTCAGGCAGTTGGGGAGGCTCCCGGAAGAATGGGTGGTCCCTGAGGGGACACTCCGCACCGCTCCACAAAGAGGTCGGGTGCAGACTTGAGGTTAACACTACCGGCTCCAACAAACATTCCCCCTCTCACTCACCGGCAATCGCGTGTTCAGGACGCTGCCCGGCGTCCCGTACGGCGTCCGCCGCCGCGCCGTCAGGGCGCCAGCGGCAGCACGCTCGCTCCCGGCGCGTCGAGGTCGAGCCGGTTGGCGGCCCACCCCTCGCCCGCGAGCAGGGCGACCTTGTCGGCCGTCCCGTTGTCGGCCAGCGCGAGGACCGTGGGGCCCGCGCCGGAGATGACCGCGGGCACGCCGTCCGCCCGCAGCCGGTTCACAAGTGCGATGCTCTCCGGCATCGCGGGGGCCCGGTACTCCTGGTGCAGCCGGTCCTCGGTGGCCGCGAGCAGCAGCTCGGGGCGGCGGGTCAGGGCCTCGACGAGGAGGGCGGCGCGACCGGCGTTGGCGGCGGCGTCCACGTGCGGGACGGTGCGGGGCAGCAGGCCCCGGGCGGTCTCCGTCAGGACCGGCTTCCCGGGCACGAAAACCACCGGAACGATGGAATCCGAGGGATCCATCCTGATCGCCCGCGCGGCGCCGGCCTCGGTCCACGCGAGGGTGAAGCCGCCGAGCAGACAGGCGGCGACGTTGTCGGGGTGGCCCTCGATCTCGGTGGCCAGCTCAAGGAGGGCGGCCTCGTCGAGCTTGGCGTCCCCGCCTATGGTCACGGCGCGGGCGGCGACGATGCCGGCGCAGATGGCGGCCGACGAGGAGCCGAGGCCGCGGCCGTGCGGGATGCGGTTGGCGCACACGACCTCCAGGCCGCGCGGCTGCCCGCCGAGCAGGTCGAAGGCCGTGCGCAGGGAACGTACGAGCAGGTGGCTCTCGTCGCGCGGGAGCGTCTCGGCGCCCTCTCCGGCGATGTCGACGTGCAGCCCGGAGTCGGCGACCCGGACGACGACGTCGTCGTAGAGCCCCAGCGACAGGCCGAAGGCGTCGAAGCCCGGGCCGAGGTTGGCGCTGGTGGCGGGGACGCGCACCCGTACGGCGGCGGCGCGGAACGCGGGACCGGCCATCGCTCGATGACTCTCCTTGACTGCGGCAACGGGGTGTTCAAGAGAAGTGCTGGGAACCCGGGGGGCCGTTTCGGCCGTTCGGCCGCGAAGGGGCGACAACGGCAACGACACCGCGCATATGCGCCGGGGCGGGTTCGGTACAGCCTATCGAAGGAAGGTTCTGTGGCGACATAGGGCGCACGGGAGGCGCACGATGCGTGTCGCGCGCCAACCTGTGCGCCTATGTACGTTCCTGATCGGGTTTCGACCAGGCGCCTGACCCGGCCGGGGGAGTTTCCGCTCGTTCCCGAGCATCCGCTCCCCCGTTCGGGGCATCGGGATCAGGCCAGTCCGAGCCGCTCCGCGGCGGTCGCGGCGTCCACCGGGACGGTGACGGGCTGCGGGGCGCCGGCGACGGCCCAGTCGGGGTCCTTCAGGCCGTTCCCGGTGACGGTGCAGACGATCCGCTGGCCCGGGTCGACCTTGCCCTGCTCCGCGGCCTTCAGCAGACCGGCGACAGAGGCGGCCGAGGCGGGCTCCACGAAGACGCCCTCCTGCGCGGCCAACAGACGGTAGGCGCGCAGGATCTCACGGTCCGTCACCTCGTCGATGAAGCCGCCCGACTCGTCGCGCGCGGCGATCGCGTACTGCCAGGAGGCCGGGTTGCCGATGCGGATCGCGGTGGCGATGGTCGACGGGTCCTTGACGACCTCGCCGCGCACCAGCGGGGCCGAACCGGACGCCTGGAAGCCCCACATGCGGGGCTTGCGGGCCGCCATGCCGTCGGCGGCGTACTCGGTGTAGCCCTTCCAGTAGGCCGTGATGTTGCCGGCGTTGCCGACGGGCAGCACGTGGATGTCGGGGGCGTCGCCGAGCATGTCCACGATCTCGAACGCGGCGGTCTTCTGGCCCTCGATGCGGACCGGGTTGACCGAATTGACCAGCGCCACCGGGTAGTTCTCGGAGAGCGAGCGGGCCAGCGTCAGGCAGTCGTCGAAGTTGCCGTCCACCTGGAGGATCTTCGCGCCGTGCACGAGGGCCTGGCCCATCTTGCCGAGCGCGATCTTGCCCTGCGGCACCAGGACGGCGGAGACCATCCCGGCCCGCACCGCGTAGGCGGCCGCGGAGGCGGAGGTGTTGCCCGTGGAGGCGCAGATGACCGCCTTGGCGCCCTCCTCCTTGGCCCGGGTGATGGCCATGGTCATGCCCCGGTCCTTGAAGGAGCCGGTGGGGTTGGCGCCCTCGACCTTGAGGTGCACCTCGCAGCCCGTGCGCTCGGACAGGACCTGAGCGGGAACGAGCGGCGTACCGCCCTCACGGAGCGTGACGACCGGCGTCGTGTCCGTGACCGGAAGGCGGTCCCGGTACTCCTCGATGATGCCGCGCCACTGGTGGGTGCCCTGGTTGGTCATGGGTCCTTACTCCCCTTCAACACGCATGATGCTGGCGACACCGCGGACGGTGTCGAGCTTGCGCAGCGCTTCGACGGTCCCGGAGAGGGCTGCGTCGGCCGCGCGGTGGGTGACGACGACGAGGCTGGCCTCGCCGTCCTTGCCCTGCTGTCGGACGGTGTCGATCGACACCCCGTGCTCGGCGAAGACCGTCGCGACCTGGGCGAGGACGCCCGGCTTGTCGGCCACGTCGAGACTGATGTGGTACCGCGTCACCACGTCGCCCATGGGGCTCACGGGCAGCTGGGTGTACGCGGACTCGCCGGGGCCCGTCGCCTCGTTGAGACGGTTGCGGCAGACGGCGACGACGTCGCCGAGAACGGCCGAGGCGGTCGGCGAGCCGCCCGCCCCGGGGCCGTAGAACATGAGCCGGCCGGCGGCCTCCGCCTCGACGAAGACCGCGTTGTACGCCTCGCGCACGGAGGCCAGCGGGTGGCTGAGCGGGATCATCGCCGGGTGCACGCGCGCGGTGACGGACTCGCCGTCGGCGGCCCGCTCGCAGATCGCGAGCAGCTTGATGGTGCAGCCCATCTGCCGGGCGGAGGCGAAGTCGGCGGCGGTGACCTCGGTCATGCCCTCGCGGTAGACGTCGTCCAGACGCACGCGCGTGTGGAAGGCGATCCCGGCGAGGATGGCGGCCTTGGCGGCGGCGTCGAAGCCCTCCACGTCGGCGGTCGGGTCGGCCTCGGCGTACCCGAGCGCGGTCGCCTCGTCCAGGGCCTCCTGGTAGCCGGCGCCGGTCGAGTCCATCTTGTCGAGGATGAAGTTCGTGGTGCCGTTGACGATGCCCATCACGCGGTTGATCTTGTCGCCGGCGAGGGACTCGCGCAGCGGGCGGATCAGCGGGATGGCGCCGGCGACGGCGGCCTCGAAGTAGAGGTCCCGCCCGTGCTCCTCGGCGGCGGCGTACAGGGTCGTGCCGTCCTGGGCGAGCAGCGCCTTGTTGGCGGAGACCACGGAGGCGCCGTGCTCGAAGGCCGTGGTGATGAGGGCGCGGGCCGGCTCGATCCCGCCGATGACCTCGACGACGACGTCGATGTCCCCGCGTTTGACCAGGGCGGTCGCGTCGGTGGTGATCAGCGCGGGGTCGATGCCGCCGCGGACCTTGTCGGGCCGGCGGACGGCCACGCCGGCGAGCTCGATCGGCGCGCCGATGCGCGCGGCGAGGTCGTCGGCGTGCGTCGTCATGATGCGCGCCACCTCGGAGCCGACAACTCCACAGCCCAGCAGCGCCACCTTCAGCGGACGCGTACGCATCATCCGACCCTCGTTTCTCGTACTTCTGATTCGTATCTCTACGGTTCTGGCGGGGATGGGGACAAGTCTCACTCACCGGACGGCGGATTCAGCCCTCCGTCCGGATCCTGAGACATCGATTCCATCACTCGACTATTTCATCAGCCGACGTCGAGACGCAGGAGATCTTCCTCCGTCTCGCGCCGGACGATGACCCTTGCTTCGCCGTCCCGGACCGCCACCACGGGCGGCCGGAGGGCGTGGTTGTAGTTGCTCGCCATGGAGCGGCAGTAGGCGCCGGTGGCGGGCACGGCGATCAGGTCGCCGGGCGCCAGGTCGGCGGGGAGGAAGGCGTCGCGCACGACGATGTCGCCGCTCTCGCAGTGCTTGCCGACGACCCGGGAGAGCATCGGCTCGGCGTCGCTGACGCGGGAGACGAGGCTGACGCTGTACTCGGCGTCGTAGAGGGCGGTGCGGATGTTGTCCGACATGCCGCCGTCCACGCTGACGTACGTGCGCAGCCCGTCGAGCGGCTTGATCGTGCCGACGCGGTAGAGCGTGAAGGCGGTCGGGCCGACGATGGCGCGGCCGGGCTCGACGGAGATCCGGGGGGTCCGCAGCCCGGCCGCCTCGCACTCCCGCGTCACGATCTCGCCGAGCGCCTTGGCGATCTCGTGCGGCTCGCGCGGGTCGTCCGCGGAGGTGTACGCGATGCCGAGGCCGCCGCCGAGGTCGATCTCGGGCAGTTCGACGCCGTGCTCGTCGCGGACCTCGGCGAGGAGCTGGACGACGCGGCGGGCGGAGACCTCGAAGCCGGCCATGTCGAAGATCTGGGAGCCGATGTGCGAGTGGATGCCGATGAGCTCCAGGCCGTCGAGCTTCAGCGCCCGGCGCACGGCCTCGGCGGCCTGTCCGCCGGCGAGGGCGATGCCGAACTTCTGGTCCTCGTGGGCGGTGGCGATGAACTCGTGGGTGTGCGCCTCGACGCCGACGGTGACGCGGATCTGGACGCGCTGCCGCTTGCCGAGCGACTGGGCGATGTGGGCGACCCGGACGATCTCCTGGAAGGAGTCGAGGACGATCCGCCCGACGCCGGCCTCGACGGCCCGCAGGATCTCCTCCTCGCTCTTGTTGTTGCCGTGGAAGGCGATCCGCTCGGCGGGCATTCCGGCGGAGAGGGCGGTGGCGAGCTCGCCGCCGGAGCAGACGTCGAGGTTGAGCCCCTCCTCGTGCAGCCAGCGGACGATCGCGCGGGAGAGGAACGCCTTGCCGGCGTAGAAGACGTCGGCGTCCGCGCCGAAGGCGTCGGCCCAGGCGCGGCAGCGGGTCCGGAAGTCGGTCTCGTCGAGGAAGTAGGCGGGGGTGCCGAACTCCTCGGCGAGGTCGGTGACGCGGAGTCCGCCGACGGTCGCGACGCCCTGCTCGTCCCGGTCCACGGTCCGCGCCCACACCTTGGGGTCGAGCGTGTTCAGGTCGGCGGGCGGCGCTGTGTAGTGACCCTCGGGAAGGACGTCGGCGTGGCGGGGGCCTGCGGGGTGGGCGGAACGGCTCATGTCTGGTCTGCTCTTTCAGATCCGGTCGGGTGCGCTGATGCCGAGCACGGAGAGGCCGCCGGCGAGCACCGTCCCGGCGGCTTCGGCGAGCGCGAGCCGGGAGCGGTGGGCGACCGAGGGTTTCTCGTCGCCGAGCGGCAGAACGGTGTGCTGGAAGCCGAGCAGCGCGTCGGCGACGGCTTCGAGGTGCCGCGCGACCCGGTCGGGGGCGCGGTGGCGGGCGGCGGCGAGGAGGACGTCGGGGTGGTCGCGGAGCAGCGCGGCGAGCGGGCCGGCCGCGGCGGTGTCGTCCGCGGGGTGGACGCCGAGCTGCGCTCCGTTGGCGAGGAGCCGCCGGGCGCGGGAGTGGGCGTACTGGACGCGGAACAGCGCGTTGCGTTCGTGCCGTACGAGGAGCGGGGGCCCGTCGAGGGGCCGGTCGTGGGGCGCGGCCCGCAGCAGCCGCCAGCGGGCGGCGTCGGTCCCGAGCCGGGCGGTCTCGTCGGTGCCGGGGTGGACGTACGGCCGCTCGCCGCCGGCCTCGAAGGACACGTCGGCGCCCTGGCCGCGCAGCAGCCCGGTGAGGCAGCCGACGACGACGGTGGCGCGGGCCTCGGCGGGGGGCTCGAACCGGACGCTCCGCCCGGCGAGCGCGTCGCCCTGCCCGTAGGAGAGCCCGGCGGCGCGGACGGCCCGGACGAGTGCGGCGCCACTCTCGGGCCGCAGGGTGAAGTTCAGGAAGCCGGGCCCGGTGATGTCCACGGAGAGGATCCCGGCGGTGCCGTCGAGACGCGCCTTCAGTTCGGTGGCGACGTCGAGCGCGGGCCGCCCGGCGGGCCGCGCGAGGGAGAGGGCGACGCTGCTGGCGTACTCCCCCACCCCGCCGGGCCCGGCCTTCTCGACCTTGACGCGCGGCGGGACGTCAACCCGGAGCGCACCGTCGTCGACCGCGCGGCGCACGGCGTGCTGCACGGTGAGGGAGAGGTCCGCGGGGGTCACGCTCCCAGCCTAGGGGAGGAGGGGGGTCGGAACGCGAACCGGTTTCGCCATCCGGGCACCGACCCGGAAACCGGGGAGGAGGGGTGGGGCCGACGGGGTGACGGCGGCTACCGGGCGACGGTGCGGGGGCGGGGCGGGGCCGGCGGGAGGGCGGCGGGCGGCCGGTGCGGGGCCGGTACGCGGTCGGCGGGAGGGCGGTGCGGGGCCGGTGCGGGGCGACACGGGGCCGGCGGGCGGCCGGTGCGGGGCCGGCACGGGGCGGTACGGGGCCGGAGGCGGTACGAAGCCGGTGCGAGGTCGGCGTGAGGCCGGTACGGGCCGGCGTGGAGCAGGTACGAAGTCAGCGCGGGCCGGCGGGGCCGGCGGGGTCGGCTTCCCGCGCCCGCTCACCACCCGGGGCACACGCTCCCGGCGGCCGGTCTTCCCGGGGTCCCGTCCCCTGCGGACGGCTCCTCTCCCGCGTCGGGTCCCCCGGCCTGGCGCCGCTGCCGGGGCTCCCGGTGCAGCAGCTGCCGGACGACCCGTACGAGCTCCGCCGGCTCGAAGGGCTTGGCGAGGAAGGCGTCCGCCGCCGGGGCGGCCTCGCCCTCGCCGCAGGCACTGATGATGGCCACGGGCAGGTGCCGGGTCCGAGGGTCCTCCCGCAGCCGCTGGGCGGTCTGGATGCCGTCGAGCCGTGGCATGACGACGTCGAGGGTGACGACGTCGGGCTGGACGCGGTGCACCACGTCCAGACACTCGGCACCGTCGGCCGCGGTCACGACCTCGAACCCCTCGAGTTCGAGATTGACCCTGATCAACTGCCGGATGACCTTGTTGTCGTCGACAACGAGCACCCGCCCGGACATGCCTGACACGTGAACGAGAGTAGGCCGCGGGGAGGGGCTGCGTCCGGGTTTTGCCCACTTCCGACCCACGCGGGCGAACTCCCCCTGGTGACGCCCCGGAAATACCTGTTCACAGGCACCCCGAGAGAGCTGGTAGGGTTCTACCCGTCGCCACAGAGCGCGACGAAGCCCCCGTAGCTCAGGGGATAGAGCAACGGCCTCCGGAGCCGTGTGCGCAGGTTCGAATCCTGCCGGGGGCACTTCGCAAGAAGTGCCGAACAGACCCCGTGATCAGCGGAAACGCCGATCGCGGGGTTTCTTCGTGTTGCGGGTGGGCGGTCAGGCGGGTGGGGGGCGGGATTCGCCGGCGGTGAGGTGTTCCAGGACTTCCAGGAGTTCTTCGCATGCCTGTTCCACGGAGCGGCGGGTGTTGAGCTGCTCGGTGATCACGGCGGAGAGCAGCAGGGCCGTGAGGGCCATGGTGCCGTTGAAGGTCTGGAGTTTGATCATGACTTCGATCTGGGTCAGGCCGGCGAAGGGGCCGGTCTGGTCGGTGGCGGCGACGGTGGCCATGACCGAGGCGTAGAGGGCGCAGAGCGTGCTGCCGGCGAGCTGGAAGCTGAGGGCCGCCCAGATGAGGAGGGGGTAGACGAGGTAGAGGAGGCTCATGCGGCCCTGGGTGGCGATCGAGACGGCCACGAGGGTGACGGCCGTGAGGACCGCGACCTCCTTCCAGCGCCCCAGGCGGAAGGGGGGCCGGACGTCCTTCAGGAGGAGCAGGACCGGGGTGACGATCAGGACGCCCATGGCGTCGCCCACCCACCAGGCCAGCCAGACGGCCCAGAAGTCGTCGGTCGGGAGGCGGTCGGTGAGGACGAGGACGCCGACGCCGGTGGTCGCGCTGATCGTCATGGCCGTGAACGCGCCGAGGAAGACCAGGGCCAGGCCGTCGCGGAGCCGGTCCAGGCGGGTGCTGAAGCCGGCCCTGCGCAGCAGGAGGCAGGCGAAGACCGGTGCGGCGGTGTTGCCGAAGATGTTGACCAGGGCCAGGGGGCGGAGCGTGGCGATCGACGCGATGACGAGGAGGGCGCCCAGGGCGACACCTCCCCAGACGCGGAGTCCCAGGATCAGGAAGGCCGCGAGGGCGACGCCCGTGGGCGGCCAGATCGGGGTGTAGATCGCGCCTTCGACGACGAGCTGCCGGGTGAGTCCCAGCCGGCCGGCGGCGAAGTAGGCCGCGGCGACCGCGAGGCTCTGGACGGCCACCAGGGCCGCCCGGCGGCGCGGATCGAGCTCCTTGGCAGTCGGCACATCAGCCATCAGACAACGCCCCGGGCCCGGCGGCGAGGGGAGAGGCCGTTCCGTCCCGCCCCTCGGGTGAAACCCTGTCGGGAGGGGTGACATTCACGGTGAGGTTCACGGTGACGTTCAAGGGGTCCCGGTGGGTCCGTCGGGGTCCGGGTGGATGCCCTCGGGGTACGGGGCGATGCCGTCGGCGTACGGGGCGCTGCCGTCGGCCGTGGGCGTCACGGTCCCGGACGCGCCGGAGGGGCGCCTCGTTCGTCGTGGCCCACGACCAGGACCGCCGCGTCGTCCTCCTGGCCCACGCGTTCGGCGCCCCTGATCACGGCGGCGGCGACGGAGTCCGGCGACAGGCCGGCGACGGCGGCGACCCCGGCGAGCCGGACGGCCTGGTCGAGGCCCTCGTCGACGGGGAGCGAGGGGCCTTCCACGACGCCGTCCGTGAGCAGGACGAAGACGCCGCCCTGGGTGAGGCGGTAGCGGGTGACGGGGTACTCGGCGCCCGGCAGGATGCCCAGGGGCGGCCCCCCGGCATCCTGGGACGTCCCGGACCTGCCGTCGGCCGTCGCCCAGACGAAGGGGAGGTGGCCGGCCCGCGCGCTCTCCAGGATGCCGCTGGCGGGGTCGAGGCGCATGAACGTGCAGGTGGCGAAGAGGGTGCCGCCGAGGGAGAGCAGGAGGTCGTTGGTGCGGGCGAGCAGTTCGCCGGGTTCGCCGCCGACCGACGCGAGGGCGCGCAGGGCGACCCGTATCTGTCCCATGAGCGCCGCGGCCTCGATGTTGTGGCCCTGGACGTCTCCGATGGAGAGCCCGAGGCGGCCGTCGGGCAGGATGAACGCGTCGTACCAGTCGCCGCCGACGTTGAGGCCGGTGCAGGCCGGGGCGTACGCGACGGCCAGTCGGAAGCCGGGCACCTGGGGGAGCTCCGAGGGCAGCATGTCGCGCTGGAGGGCGAGCGCCAGCTCGACCTGGGAACGCTGCAGCTCCGCGTGGCGGCGCGCCTGGGCGGTCAGCGAGCCCAGGCGGGCGAGCAGCTCGTCGCCGTCGCCCGAGTGGTGCTTGTGGGACATCGCTCGCGACCTCAAGGTGGACACGTCACCTGAATGGGGGCATTCCTCGCTTTTACACCGTAGTGCATGAAACGTTTCCGCGGCGGCTGGGGGCCGGGACCGCGGTCAGGCGGTGCGCTTGCGGGGGGTGCTCTTCCGGGCGGTCTCGGCCTGCTTCTTGGCGGGTTGTTTCTTGGCGGACTGTTTCTTCGCGGCCTGCTTCCCGGCCGTCGTCTTCTTGGCCGTCGTCGCCTTCTTCGCCGCCGTCTTCTTCGCGGCCGGCTCCTTCGCCGCGGTCTCCTTCGCCGCCGCCTTCTTCGCCGCGGTCTTCCGCGCCGGGCGGCTCTTGATGTCGGTGACCTCCGCCGGTTCGCCGCGGGCCTCCTTCGCCTCGCGGACGCTCTTCTCCAGGGCCGCCATCAGGTCGATCACCTGGCCGCCGCCGCCTTCCTCGCCGGGCTCAGGAGGAGCCACGCCCTCGCCGCCCGCCGCCTTCGCCGCGATCATCTCCTCGACCGCTTCGCGGTAGTCGTCGTGGAGGGAGGTGATGTCGACCTCGCCGAGGGTGGCCATCAGGGCGTCCGCCAGGTCGAGCTCCGCCTCGCGGACCGACACCGGGGTCTCCGGGGCGACGCCCTCCGGGGCGCGGATCTCGTCGGGCCAGAGCAGGCCGTGCATGGCGATGACGTCGTCGACGACCCGGAGCATGCCGAGGCGCTCGCGGCCCCGCAGGGCGTACTTCGCCACGGCCACCTTCTCGCTGCGCTTCAGGGCCTCGCGCAGGAGGGTGTACGGCTTGGCGGCGGGGACGCCGTTGGCGGAGAGGTAGTACGCGGCGTCCATCTGGAGCGGGTCGATGTCGCCCGCCGGGACGAAGGCGACGATCTCGATGGTCTTGGCCGTGGGCAGCGGCAGCGCGGCCAGGTCCTCGTCGGTGATCGGGATCATGGTCCCGTCGGCGTCCTCGTACGCCTTGCCGATCTCGGCCTGTCCGACCTCCTCGCCGTCCAGCTCGCAGACCTTCCGGTAGCGGATCCGGCCGCCGTCCTCGACGTGGATCTGGCGGAAGGAGACGGACCGGCTCTCGGTGGCGTTCACCAGCTTGATCGGGATGCTGACCAGGCCGAAGGATATGGCGCCGTTCCAGATGGATCGCACGTCTCATCTCCTTCGTACTGGTTTGTCCGGAAACGTGGGAGTCTCATCGTATGACGCCCATCACAGAGGTGGCGGGGCGGCGCATCACGCTCAGTAACCTCGGCAAGGTCATCCACCCCGCCACGGGCACCACCAAGGGCGAGCTGCTGCACTACTACGCCACCGTCGAGGCGGCGATCCTGCCGCATCTGCGCGACCGGCCGGTCTCCTTCCTGCGCTATCCGGACGGGCCCGGCGGGCAGCTCTTCTTCACGAAGAATCCGCCTCCGGGTACGCCCGCCTGGGTGGCGACCACGCCCGTGCCGCGCACCGAGGACCCGCGCGCGCGGCAGGTGATGATCCAGGACCTGCCGTCGCTGGTGTGGGCGTCCAACCTGGTCGTCGAGTTCCACACGCCGCAGTGGACGGAAGCCGCCCCCGCCGTCGCCGACCGGCTCGTCCTCGACCTCGACCCGGGGCCGCCCGCCACGGTCGTCGACTGCTGCCGGGTCGCCCTGCACCTGCGGGAACGGCTCGCCGGCGACGGCCTCGACGCCTTCGCCAAGACCTCCGGCGCCAAGGGGCTCCATCTGCTGGTCCCCGTGCTGCCGACGCCGTCCGAGCAGGTCTCCGCGTACGCGAAGCGGCTCGCCGTCGAGGCGGAGGCGGAGCTGCCGCGGCTGGTCACCCACCGGATGGCGAAGGCCCTGCGCGCCGGGAAGGTCTTCGTCGACCACAGCCAGAACGCCGCCGCCAAGACCACCGCCACCCCCTACACCCTGCGGGCCCGCGAACGGCCCACGGTCTCCGCGCCGGTCACCTGGGAGGAGGTCGAGGCGTGCGCCGACCCCGCCGACCTCGCCTTCGTGATGGGCGACATCGCGCCACGTCTGGAGCGGTACGGGGAGCTGCTGGGGCCCCTGTTCGACGCGGGGCGGGCGGGGGGCGTGCCGTGAACGGCGGCCCGGACGGCGGTGGCCGGGTCGTGCTGCTGCCGCCGGTCGACGTCATGCGGCCGCGGACGGCGGAGGAGATTCCCGGCCAGGCTCCGCCGCCCCGCGACCTGCAGTACTCCCTGAAGCTCGACGGGTTCCGGGCGCTCGCGTTCGTCCTGGAGGGCGGCCGTGTGGTGCTCCAGTCGCGGTCCCGGCGCGACCTCTCCCCCGAGTTCCCGGACATCGCGGCGGCGCTCGCGGACCGGCTGCCGCCGGGGATCGTGCTGGACGGCGAGCTGTGCGCGTACCGGGAGGGGCGGCTCAGCTTCACCGACCTGCTCCACTCGCACGCCGACCGGGTACGGAGCGGGGTGCCGGTCTCGTACATCGCCTTCGACCTGCTCGCGGTGCCCGGCCGGGACGTACGCGCGCTGCCGCTGCGGGACCGGTGGGAGCTGCTGGGGGCGGCGCTGCGCGAGGCCGGGCCGCCGCTCCAGCGGGTGCTGGCCACGGAGGACGAGGAGACCGCGCGGGCCTGGTTCCGGGACCTGCGGGAGGCGGGTGTGGAGGGGGTGGTGGCCAAGGCGATGGGGTCGGCGTACCGCTCCGGTTCCACCTGGTCGTGGCGGAAGGTGCGGCACTCCGAGACCGTGGACGCGGAGCTCGTCGGGCTCGTCGGTCCGGCGGCCCGGCCCCGGGCGCTGCTGGTCCGGCTGCCGGACGGGCGGACCCTGACGACGACGCCCCGGCTCACCCCCGTGCAGGCCCGGCGGGTCGGCGCCCGGGTCGCCGAGACCGGCGGCGGGGTGACGGCGGAGACCGACCCCGAGCACGGGCCGGTGCTGCGGATCGCCCGGCCGCCGGCGGTCGAGCTGCGGCAGGTCGCCGGGCGGCACGAGTCCGCCTCGTTCGTACGGTTCCGGGGCGAGGGGGTGTGACCGGGTCCCACGCGCGCGTGCGCCGGCCGTCCCCCTGCGGCCCGGTCCACGCGCGTGTGCCGGTCGTCCCCCTGCGGCCCGGTCCACGCGCGTGCGCCGGTCGTCCTCCTTCGGCCCGGTCCACGCGCGCGTGTGGGGCCCCGCACGCGCGGGAGGTGTTCCGGGGCCTGAATCGTGCGCAACGACCGGTCCGCGCACCGTACATGGCGCAAACCGAGCGGAACGTTCCCCGGTCGTGGGGCGGGTGACGCCGGTTCGGCGTCGACAGGCGTCCGGTGGTGCACACTTGCTGCCTGGCGAAGGGCTCACGGGGAAGGCGGCCTGGCAATGCTGACGGGGATCGAGGAGGTCGACTGGGCCTCGCTGGGGCACGCCTACGGCCCCGCGGACGACGTGCCGGCACTGCTCCGCGGTCTCGCCTCGCCCGACCCCGCCGAGCGGGAGGCCGGCCTCGACGGCATGTACGGCGCCGTCCACCACCAGGGGGACGTGTACGACTCCACGCTCGCCTGCATCCCCTTCCTCCTGGAGCTCGTCGCCGACCCCGCCGTCCAGGACCGCGGCGGCATCGTCGAACTGCTCACCAGCATCGGCGGGATCGAGCTCGACGACGAGGACGACGACCTGGACGGGCCGTCCGGTGCCGGCCCCGGCGACGACGGGTTCGTCCCGGCCGCGAACTTCGCGATGGCGTCCGCCGCCGTCGCCGCGGGCGCCGACGTCTTCCTCTGCCTCGTCGACGACGCCGACCCCGAGGTGCGGCTCGCCGCGCCGGTGGCGCTGGCCTCGCTGCACCCGGACCCCGCGCGCGTGCTGACCCTGCTGCGGGAGCGGCTGACCGTGGAGCCGGACACGGAAGTGCTCCTGGCGCTGGTCGAGGCGGTGGGGCGGATCGCGCTGCGGCACGCCTCGCTGCGCGCCGAGACCGTCGACTGGCTGGGCTGGCTGGCACGGGCGGCGCAGGACCCGGGGCTGCGGCTCGCGGCGCTGGCGCAGCTCGCGCGGTGCGCGCCGGGGCGGATCCCGGAGGACGTGGTACGGCGGGTGACGGAGCTCCTGGAGGAGATCCGGACGGCGCCGGCGGCGGACGACGCGGGCGGCGAGGCCGCGTCCGCGCGGCTGCCGGTGACGCTCGTGGGACAGGTGCGCGAGCTCCTCGGGGAGCAGGCGGCGGGGCGGCGGACGCCGTGGACCGAGGAGCTGCTGCGGACGCTGCACGGCGCGCTCGACGACCGGGTGGACGACCGGATCGCGCTGATCCTGGCCCAGCTGCGGAGCCCCGACCCGGCGCAGCGTTCGGACGCGATCTGGCTGTGCGGCGGGCTGATACGGCGCTGGCGGGGGCGGTACGAGGAGGTCGTCGGGCTCGTCGGCGCGCAGCTCGCCGACCCCGACGCCCGGCTCCGCGAGGCCGCCACCTCCTTCCTGGAGCGCCTCTTCGAGCTGGGCGCCCCCGCGGCCGACGCGCTCGCCGGGGTCCTCACCGGGCGGGCGCGGCACGTCGGGCCGGGCGGGGCTTCGGCGGCGGCCGGCGGCCTGGCGGGGCTCACCGGCAGGACCGGGCGGGACGGCGCGCTCCTCGCGCTGGCGCGGAGCGGCGACGCCCGTGCCGTACCGCTGCTCGCGCGGGCGCTGGAGGGGCGGGGCGAGGTGCGGCGCGAGCTGCTGTACGCGGTCGACGGCCTCGGGCCCGCCGCCGCCGGTCTCGCGCCGCTGCTGCGGCGGAGGCTCGCGGCGGTGGAGCTGGACGAGGACCTGTACGACCGGGCGGCCCCGCTGCTGTACGCGCTGGCGGCGGTACGCGGCGGCCAGGCGCTGCCCGAGGTGCTGCGGGTGCTGCGCGGGGCGCCGGAGCACCGGCGCGAGTGGGTGCGGGAGGCGGCGGCGCGGACCTTGGGCGCGTTCGGGCCGGCGGCCCGGGAGGCCGTACCGGAGCTGCGGGAGCTGCTGGGCGCGGAGTCGGCGTCGGTCGCCACGGCGGCGGCGCGCGCCCTGTGGGCGGTCGAGGGCGACGCGGAGGCGGTGGTGCCGGTCCTGGTGCGGTGGCTGCGGCCCGGCACCTCGGGCGCCGACCGGTGCGCGGCGGCGCAGGCGCTGGGCGCGATCGGGCCGGCGGCGGCCGGTGCGGCGCGGGCGCTGCGGCCGGGGCTCACCTCGCGGGACCTGTGGGAGCGGGTGCGGTGCGCGGCGGCGCTGTGGCGGGTGTCCGGGGAGACGGAGCGGACGCTGCCGGTGCTGCTCGCGGCGTGGGAGGAGAACCGGCACGCGCGCGTGGAAGTCGCCGCGTGCCTCGCGGAGATGGGCCCGGCCGCGGCGGCGGCGCAGCTGCCGATCCTCACCGAGCTGACCCGGCGCCACCGGCACAACGCCCGGGAGGGCGCCTCCGGCAGCCACGACATCCACCAGGACGAGAAGCTTCTGACCCTGTGCCGCGCGGCCCTGACCCTGATGGAGCGCCCGGCACGACCGTGGCGGGAGGAGCGGCCGACGGGGGACGCGAACGGCTCCGGGCCGGGGCGGGACCGGCGGCCGACGGGGGACGCGGAGCCCCCCGGACCGGGGCGGGAGCGGCGGCCGACGGAGGACGCGGACGGCTCCGGGCCGTGGCAGGAGAAGCGGCCCACTCAGGACGCGGACGCCTCCGGCCCGCAGCGGCACGAGCGGCCCGCACAGGACGCGGACGCCCCCGGGCCCCGGCAGGAGGAGCGGCCGGCAGGGGGCGCGGGCGGTCGTGCCGTGGAAGGCGAGCGGTGACCGGGCGGGTGCGGACGCGCGTGTCGGCGTACGCCCTCGCGGTGCGCGAGGGCCGGATGCTGCTGACCCGGCTCTCGGACGCCTCGCCCGTCTTCGCCCCCGGCCTGTGGCACCTGCCGGGCGGCGGCGTGGACCCGGGCGAACAGCCCGTGGAGGCGCTGGTCCGGGAGCTGCGGGAGGAGACCGGTCTGGAGGCGACCGGCGCGGAACTGCTGGACGCGCGGAGCTACACCGTCTCGCGGGACGGCGTCGACTGGCATCTGACCGCGCTCTTCTACGCCGTCGGCCTCCCGGCGGGCGGGGCCCCGGAAGTCTCCGAGACCGGCGGCTCCACCGACGCCGTGGCCTGGGTCCCGCTGCCCGATCTGCCGGACGTCCCGCTCTCCCCCGCGGCCCAGGACGCGGTGCGCCTGCTGCGCGCCCGGACCGGGTGAGCGGACCCGCACCGTCCCCCTAGGGGGATGACCTTCCCTAATTGGACATATGGTCTTTCCGAGACCGCCCGTCCGACCTGGGAGCCCCGTGAGAGTCCGCACCCCCGCCCTCGCCGCCGCCGTCGCGCTCGTCGCGCTGGCCGGCTGCGGCACCGGCGGCGGGCTCACGAGCGACGGGCCGACGCCGACCGCGGTGGGGCCCGTGCGGCTCTGGCCGGAGCTGCCGCCCGCCTCGGACCCGCCGGTCGACTACGGGGAGACGGACACCGAGCGGGTGCCGGGGATCGCCGTGCGGAACGGCGACGTGCGGACCGTGGACCCGGTCGCGGTGGTCCGCGCCGAGGTGGCCGCGCACCCCGACACGTACTCCGGCGCCGACGGCATGTACGAGGAGACCGCCCGCGCGATCCTCGCCTGCGACACCGCGCCGGCGGCCTGCCCGGTGCTCTCGCCGTACTACCGGGACCTCACCGGGAACGGCCGCGACGAGCTGATCGTCGGGATCCGGATGCCCGAGCAGCAGGTGGCCGTCCGGGTGTACCTCGCCGAGCGGGGCGGGCTCACCCGGGTGATGTCCACCGTCGACCAGGTGATCAGCGTGGAGCTGGCCGGGAAGGACCTGATCGTCCGGGCCGCCTCGGCGGGGATCCCCGGCTACGAGTACCGGACCGCGTGGTCGTGGGACGAGCGGCAGCACAGCATGCTTCCGGCGCGCGACGAGATCGTGCCCGTACGGACGCCCCCGGAACGGACCCCGACCCAGACCCCGGACCGGACCCCGACCCAAACCCCGGAGCGAACCCCGCCACGGACCCCGACCCCCGCCCTGACCCCCGCCCCGGAGCCCGCCCCGTGAGCCCGCGCCGGAGGCGCCGGCCCCGGGCGCCCGCCTGGACCGCGACGCTCACCTGGAAGGCCGCGGTCTTCATCGCCGTGATGTGCTGCGCGCTGGCCGCGCTGCTCGGCACCCTGGTGCACGTCTCGGTGTCCGGGCAGACCGTGCGGGACGCCCGGGAGAAGGCGCTGTCCCGGCTGACGGACGTGACCCGGCTGTACGAGGCGGGCGAGCCGCTGCCGCCGTTCGCCGGGCTCGACCCGCCCGGCCTTCCGGAGGAGCTGCGGGACCTGACGGCACGGGGCGAGCGCGGCACCGTCGTCGCCGACCACCGGGGCCGGCCGACCGTGTGGGCGGCGGGCCCGGCGGACGGGCACGCCCTCGCGGTGCGGGTCGACCACACCGTGGGCGCGGGGACCCTCGACGCCCTGGACCGGTCGATCGTCGGCTCCTCGATCCTCGCGATCGCCGCGACCCTCGTCGTCGGGGTGGTGGCGGTCACGCGGGTCACCCGGCGGCTCCACGCCACCGCGCAGGTGGCCCGCCGGATCACCGCGGGGGACCTGGACGCGCGCGTGGACGACCCCCGGACGAAGGACCCGCGGCGCCCGCAGGACGAGGTGGCGACGGTCTCGGGGGCGCTCGACACCATGGCCTCCTCGCTCCAGCGCAAGCTCCAGAGCGAGCAGCGGTTCACCGCCGACGTGGCCCACGAGCTGCGCACCCCGCTGACCGGCCTCTCGGCCGCCGCCGAACTGCTGCCGGAGGGACGTCCCGCCGAGCTGGTGCGGGACCGGGTGCGGGCCATGCGGGGGCTGACCGAGGACCTGCTGGAGATCTCCCGGCTCGACGCTCGCAACGAGACCGTCGACCTGGCCGTGCACGAGCTCGGGCCGCTGGTCGAGCGGGTGGTGCGGGCCTCGGGCACGGAGACGGAGGTGCGGATCGTCGGGGACGCGACGGTGGAGACGGACCGGCGGCGGCTCGAACGGGTGCTGGGGAACCTGGTCGCCAACGCCCACCGGCACGGCCGCCCGCCGGTGGTCGTGACCGTGGACGGGGCGACCGTGACGGTACGGGACCACGGGCCCGGCTATCCGGAGTACCTGCTCGTCTCGGGGCCGCAGCGCTTCCGCACCGAGAGCGGCGGCAAGGGGCACGGCCTGGGCCTGACCATCGCGCGGGGGCAGGCGGAGGTGATCGGCGCCGAGCTGGAGTTCGGCCGGGCGCGGGAGGGCGGGGCGGAGGCGCGGATCCGGCTGCCGGAGTACGTACGGTTCGAGGAGACCGGCCCCACGGACCGACCCGGCACCGCCGATTGACCCGGACCGCGGACCGACCCGGCACCGCCGACTGACCCGGACCGCGGACCGACCGGGCACCGCCGACCGACCCGGACCACGGACCGACCCGGCACCGACAGGCCCACGGCGCACCGGCACACAACCCACGGCACACCGTCACACAAAAGGGACATACGGCATACGGCTTGCTACGTTGCCGACCATGACCGCACCTCGGACCACGGACGCGCCCCCGGACGCGCCGCCGCCCGGTGTCCGGGTCCCGAAGCGGCGCGGGGTGGAGCTGGTGCTGCTGCTCGGCGCCGTCCTCATCTCCGTCTGCGGCTACGCCTCGGTGGGGCTCGCCCACGACGGCGCCGTGCCGCCGGACGCCGCACGGTACGGGGCGGGACTCGGGCTCCTCGCGCTGCTCGCGCACCTCGCCGTGCGGTTCCGGGCCCCGTACGCCGATCCGCTCCTGCTGCCGATCGCCCTCCTGCTCAACGGGCTCGGCCTGGTGCTGATCTACCGGCTCGACCTGGAGACCCCCCGCGACCACGCGGCGAGCACCCAGCTGGTGTGGTCCACGCTCGGGGTCACGCTCTTCATCGTGGTCGTGGTGCTGCTGCGCGACCACCGCGCCCTCCAGGGGTACGCGTACGTCTCCGTCGCCGCCGCGCTCGCCCTGATGATCCTGCCGATCTTCTTCCCGGCGGTGAACGGCGCCCGGATCTGGATCCGGATCGGCGGGCTCTCCTTCCAGCCCGGCGAGTTCGCGAAGATCCTGCTCGCGGTCTTCTTCGCCGCGTACCTCTCCGCCAACCTCAGCGCGCTCGCGTACGCCGGCCGCCGGATCTGGAAGTTCCAGTTCCCCACCTGGCGGGTGCTCGGTCCGATCGTGGCGATCTGGCTGCTGAGCGTCGGCGTCCTCGTCCTGGAACGGGACCTCGGCACCTCGCTGCTCTTCTTCGGCCTCTTCGTGATCATGCTGTACGTGGCGACCGGCCGCACCGGCTGGATCGCGATCGGGCTGCTGCTCGCCGCCGCGGGGGCCTTCCTCATCGGCTCCGTCGAGCCGCACGTGCACAGCCGGGTGGAGGACTGGCTCGACCCGTATGCCTCCATCCGGGCCGGCGACGGGCCGGGGCAGCTCGCCCAGTCGCTCTTCGCCTTCGCCGCCGGCGGGATGCTCGGCACCGGGCTCGGCCTCGGGCACTCGGTCCTCATCGGCTTCGCCGCCAAGTCGGACTTCATCCTGGCGACGGCCGGCGAGGAGCTGGGGCTCGTCGGGCTCACCGCGCTCTTCCTGCTGTACGCGCTCTTCGTGGCGCGCGGCTACCGGGCCGGGCTCGCCCTGCGGGACCCCTTCGGGCGGCTGCTCGCGGTCGGGCTCGCGTCGATCGTGGCGCTCCAGGTCTTCGTGATCGCGGGCGGGGTGATGGGGCTCATCCCGCTGACCGGCATGGCGATGCCGTTCCTGGCGCAGGGCGGTTCGTCGGTGGTGACCAACTGGGTGATCGTCGCGCTCCTGATCCGGGTCAGCGACTCGGCGCGGGCGCCGCAGCCGGAGACGGCGGACACGGGCGAACTGGCCCGGGTGGAGGCCGCCCGGTGATCCGGTACATCCGGCGGGCCGCCGTGCTCTGCCTGCTCCTGCTCGTCGCGCTGCTCGTGAACGCGGCCCGCGTGATGCTGGTCGAGGCCGAGGAGCTGGACACCAACCCGGCCAACCGGCGCGGCGCCATCGCCCGCTGGGCCGAGCCGCGCGGCGAGATCGTCGTCGACGGGAAGCCGGTGACGGGCTCCCGCGACAGCGGGCAGCAGCTGCGCTGGGAACGGACCTACCGCCGGGGGCCGCTGTACGCGCCGGTGACCGGCTACGCCTCCCAGACGTACGGCACCACCATGGTCGAGCACGCCGAGGACGCGATCCTCTCCGGCGCCGACCCGATGCTGGCGCCGCTGCCGCTGTGGAACGACCTCACCCGGGGCCGCTCCCCCGGCGGCGACGTGGTGACGACGATCCGCGCCCCGATGCAGGAGGCCGCCTACCGGGGCCTCGACGGCAAGCGCGGCGCGGTCGTCGCCCTCGAACCGTCGAGCGGGCGGATCCTGGCGCTCGTCTCCTCCCCCTCGTACGAGCCCGGGGTGCTCTCCGGCACGGGTCCCGGCGTGAAGGACTCCTGGACCCGGCTGACCACCTCGCCGAACCAGCCGATGCTCAACCGGGCGCTGCGGCAGACCTATCCGCCGGGCTCCACGTTCAAGATCGTGACGGCCGCCGCGGCGCTCGACGCGGGCGTGGTGCGGGACGTGGACGCGCCGACGGACACGCCCGACCCCTTCGTGCTGCCCGGCACCCGGCAGGTGCTGCCGAACGCGGCGAGGGGCTGCGAGGACGCCTCCCTCGCGTACGCCCTCCAGTGGTCCTGCAACACGGTGATGGCCGGGCTCGGCGTGGACGTCGGCCTGGACGGCATGGTCGGGGCGGCGGAACGATTCGGCTTCGACGACCCGACCCTGCGGGTGCCGTCCTGGGTGGCGAGGTCCAACTTCGACCGCGACATGAGCCCGGACCAGCTGGCCCTGTCGTCGATCGGGCAGTTCAACACCACGGCGACCCCGCTCCAGATGGCGATGGTGGCGGCGGCGGTCGCCAACACCGGGGAGATCGCGCAGCCGTACCTGGTGGACCGGACGACGACCGACGGCGGGACGACCGTGGACCGCACCCCGCGCCGCGGCTACCGGCAGGCGATGAACCCGTCGACCGCCCTCCAGCTCCAGCGCATGATGGTGAAGGCGGTCGAGGAGGGGACGGGCACGAACGCGGCGATCCCCGGGGCGCGGGTCGGCGGCAAGACGGGCACCGCGCAGCACGGCCTCGGCAACACGGGGACCCCGTACGCCTGGTTCATCGCCTGGGCGCAGGCGGACGGCTCGGGGCGGCCCGCGGTGGCGGTGGCGGTGGTCGTGGAGGACGCGGAGGCCGCGCGCGCGGACATCAGCGGGGGCGGCAGCGCGGCCCCGATCGCGCGGGAGGTGATGCGGGAGGCGCTGCGCCTGGAGGCGGAGTCCCGCGCGTCCGGCGCCCCGGGGCCGCGCGGCGGGCCGGCGGCGGCGACGAAGCCGCCCCGGCCGGTCGGCCCGCCCGGAGGCCGCCCGACGAGAGAGGCGACCCCGGAGGCCGCCCGGCGAGGCGGTGATCCGGCGGCGCCCCGGCGCGAGAGGTGACCCCGGGGTCCACCCGGTGAAGGGGTGAGGGGTGACGGCGCGCCCGGGTCCGTGAGAGGGTCCGGACGTGATCGTCCGAGTGAGCGAGGCCCGCGTCCGTCCCGAACGCTTCGACGCGTTCCACGAGTTGATCGTCGCCGCGGTACGGGACTTCCCGGCCCGCAACCCCGGTCTGGTGGACCACGAGGTGCTGGTCGCGCCGCCGCGCTCGCTGCTCTACGTGAGCCGCTGGCGGTCCGAGGAGGACCTGGTGGCGTACGCCGGGGAGAACTGGCGCGACGAGCCGGTGGTCCTGCCGGGCGAGGAGGAGTACCTCCTCGGCCCGCTGGAGCTGCGCCACTTCACGGTCGCGCCGCTGGACTGACCGGGCCGGCTACGGCGCCGCCGCGCCGTCGGCGATCGCGCGCGCCACCTCGTCCACCCGCTCCCGCTCCTCCGCCGCGAACCGCTCGGCGTCGAGCTTCTCGGCGACCTCCTCGTCCTCGGTCATCAGAAGGTCCAGGCTGGAGTCGCCGAGGTCGAGGACGCCCATGTCGACGTAGGCCCTCTGGAGGCGTTCGCCCCAGAGGCCGATGTCCTTGACGCAGGGCACGATCCGGCTGAACAGCAGCTTCCTGAAGAGGTGCAGGAAGTCGCTCCGCTCGCTGAACTCCTCCGCCTCCCTGCGGCCGACGCCGAAGTTCTCCAGCACCTCGACCCCGCGCAGCCGGTCGCGCATCAGGTAGCAGCCCTCGATGACGAACTCCTCGCGCTCGCGCAGTTCGGCGTCGGTGAGCTGTTTGTAGTGGTCGCGCAGCGCCATCCGGCCGAAGGCCACGTGCCGGGCCTCGTCCTGCATGACGTAGGCGAGGATCTGCCGCGGCAGCGGCTTGTCCGTGGTGTCGCGGATCATGCCGAAGGCGGCCAGGGCCAGGCCCTCGATGAGCACCTGCATGCCGAGGTAGGGCATGTCCCAGCGGGAGTCGCGGAGGGTGTCGTCGAGGAGCGACTGGAGGTCGTCGTTGATCGGATACAACATCCCGATCTTCTCGTGGAGGAAGCGGCCGTAGATCTCGGCGTGCCGGGCCTCGTCCATGGTCTGGGTGGCGGAGTAGAACTTGGCGTCGAGGTCGGGCGCGGACTCGACGATCCGGGCGGCGCAGACCATGGCGCCCTGCTCGCCGTGGAGGAACTGGCTGAAGTTCCAGGAGGCGTAGTGGCGGCGCAGCTCGCCCTTGTCCTTCTCGGTGAGCTTGGCCCAGTGGCGGGTGCCGTGGAGGGCGAGCGCCTCGTCGGGGGTGCCGAGCGGGTCGTACGGGTCGACCTCCAGGTCCCAGTCGATGCGGCGGGCGCCGTCCCACTGCTTGTCCTTGCCCTTCTGGTAGAGGGCGAGGAGCCGCTCACGGCCGGCGCCGGCCATGTCGTACTCCCAGGAGAAGCGGGCCTCGCCGGTGGCCGGGACCTCCCGGCCGGGTCCGGACGGTGGGTTCACGTAGAGCTCGTGCGTCGTCATCGACCACTCCTTCCGGCGTGACGGTGTCCCGCCGCCTCCAGCAGGCTCACACGTTGCTGGACGAAGCGTCAACAAGTCGCGCAGGGGGGATTGACGAGCTTGCTGACGGGCAGTCTGATAGCGAGTGACCGACGGTAACCCACGTGCCACGCCAGCGAGGTTCCCCGCCATGAGCCCCTTCACCGAGCCCGACTTCACCCTGCTGCGGGACGCGCTGGGACCGCTCCGCGACCGCGAACGGCTCGCCGAACGGCTCCTGGAGTCCTCCCGCAAGCACTCCCACGACCCCGACGCCGAACTCGACTGGGACGCGCCCTTCGAGGACGGGCGGTGGTACTGGCCGCCGGAGCTGGTCTCGCTCTACGGCACCCCGCTGTGGCGCCGGATGTCCGAGGAGCAGCGGATCGACCTCTCCCGCCACGAGGCCGCCTCGCTCGCCTCGCTGGGCGTCTGGTTCGAGATCATCCTGATGCAGCTGCTCGTCCGGCACATCTACGACAAGTCGCTGACCAGCCATCATGTGCGCTACGCGCTCACCGAGATCGCCGACGAGTGCCGGCACTCCATGATGTTCGCCCGGCTGATCCGCAAGGGCGGCACCGGCGCGTACCCGGTGCCGCGGGTCTACCACAACCTCGCCCGCTTCCTGAAGACCGTCTCCACCACCCCGGGCTCCTTCGCCGCCACCCTCCTCGGCGAGGAGATCCTGGACTGGATGCAGCGGCTGACCTTCCCGGACGAGCGGGTCCAGACCCTGGTGCGCGGGGTGACCCGGATCCACGTCGTGGAGGAGGCCCGGCACGTCCGGTACGCCCGCGAGGAGCTGCGCCGCCAGATGGTGACGGCGCCGCGCTGGGAGCGGGAGTTCACCCGGCTCAGCTGCGGCGAGGCCGCCCGCGTCTTCTCCACCTGCTTCGTCAACCCCGCCGTGTACGACGCCGTCGGCCTGGACCGGCGGCAGGCGGTCGCCGAGGTGCGGGCGAGCGGCCACCGGCGGGAGGTCATGCAGGCCGGCGCCAAGCGGCTGACGGACTTCCTCGACGACATCGGCGTGCTCCGGGGCCCGGGGCGCCGTCTGTGGCGCTCCTCGGGCCTGCTGGCCTGAGGGCGGGCGGCGAGCCGCCGGACCGGGCCCGGAGCCGGAGGTACCGGGGTTACGCTGCGGTCATGACGAGCGCCGCCTCCCCCGCGTACCGCCGGCTCAGCGTCGAGGAGCGGCGCGGCCAGCTCCTGGAGGCGGCCCTCGGGCTCTTCGCGCACCGGGCCCCCGAGGACGTGTCGCTCGACGACGTCGCCGAGGCCGCCGGGGTCTCCCGGCCGCTGGTCTACCGCTACTTCCCCGGCGGCAAGCAGCAGCTGTACGAGGCCGCCCTGCGCTCCTCTGCCGACGCCCTGAACCGCTGCTTCGCCGAGCCGGCCCAGGGCCCGCCCACCGAGCGCCTCGGCCGGGTCCTGGACCGCTACCTGGCCTTCGTGGACGGCCACGACGCCGGGTTCAGCGCGCTGCTGCGCGGCGGGAGCGTCGTGGAGACCTCGCACACCGCGGCGATCGTGGACGAGGTGCGGCGGGCCGCCGCCGAGCAGATCTTCACGCACCTGGGGGTGGAACGGCCGGGCGGGCGGCTCGGCATGCTGGTCCGCACCTGGATCGCGGCCGTCGAGGCGGCCTCCCTCATCTGGCTCGACGAGGGCAAGCACCCGGCCGCCGGCGAGCTGCGCGACTGGCTGGTCGACCATCTCGTCGCCCTGCTCGCGGCGAGCTCCGCCAGCGACCCGGAGACCGCGGAGGTGGTGCGGCGGCTGCTCGCCCAGGAGACCGCCGAAGGACCGGTCGCCGGGCTCGCACGGCGTCTGGTGCCGCTCGTCGGCCAGGCGGCGCACCTGCTCTGACCTCCCGCGCCGGGTGCGGCCGGGGGAGACTGGTGGGGTGAGAAGCGAGAACACCCCCTTCCGCGGCGGCCCGCTCGACGGGCGCGTGCTGCCCATCCTGCTGGGCCCCACCGGCCACCCGCCGAAGTGGTACGAGGTGCCGGTGCCGGCCCACGACGGCCGGCCGCCCATGCTGTACACGTACCGGCGCGAGCCCGCCGGCCACACCAGACGGCTCGGCCTCCAGCGCGGCTGGATCTACGCGTACGCCCCCGAGGGCCGCGAGCGGCGCGAGCTGAAGTGGCCGTGGTCCAAGCCGGCCGCCCGCCCCGACGGGGAGCCGAACGGGTGAGCCGGGACGGACGCGCCCCGCTTCGTACGGTAATCGGATGAATCGACGCGCCATGATGCCTCCGGAGCCCGCTCTGGAGGTGGTGGTGACGTGTCGCGAAGGCTGCTGCGCACGGTCTGTACGGGAGCGCTGGCCGCGCTGACGGCCCTGGGCGGCACGGCGGCCGCGCCCCCGCCGGAACCCCCCGCCGACCCTCCCGCCGGATCCGCCGCCGTCGCCTGGGCGGACCCCGCGGCGGAACCGGTGGGGCCGGTGGACCCGGACGCGGCGGAGGTACCCGCGACGGAGGACGCGGGACCCGAGGATGCCGGCACGGCCGCCGAGGACGACGCCGCCGCGCTCGCCCCCGCCGGCGGGGACTCCGTGGCGACGCTGCTCACCCGGCTCCGCACCCTGTACCGGGAGGCGGAGGAGGCCACGGAGAGGTTCAACGCGGCCGAGGAGGCGCTCCGGCTCCAGGGCGCCGCCACCCGGCGGGTCGCCGGCGACCTGAAGACCGCCCGGGAGGAGCTGGCGCGCGGTCGGGCCGAGGCCGGGCGGCTCGCCCGGGAGCAGTACCAGGGCAGGACCGGGTACGCCTCACCGCTGCGGCTGCTCTTCGCCGCCGACCCCCGTACGGCGCTCGACGCGGGGCACCTGATGGACCGCACGGCCCGCGACCGGGCCTCCGCCGTGCCCCGGCTCCGGGCCGCCGAACGCCGCGCCGCGGCACTGGCCGCCTCCTCCCGCACCGCGCTCGACCGGCACAGGACGCTCGCCGACCGGAAGCGGACCCGGCGGGACGAGGTGCGCGGGAAGCTCGCCGAGGTCGAGAAGCTGCTCGCCTCGCTCTCCCCCGAGCAGCTGGCCCGCCTGACCGAACGGGAGCGGACCGAGACCGCCGGCGCCCAGCGCGAACTCCTCGGCTCCGGCGTCCTCGACCACGCCCTCACCCCGTCGGGGGCGGGCGCGGAGGCGCTGCGCTTCGCGGTCGGCGAGCTCGGGAAGCCGTACGAGTGGGGCGCGGAGGGCCCGGACGCCTACGACTGCTCGGGCCTCACCCAGCGGGCGTGGGCGGCGGCCGGCCGCGCACTCCCGCGCACCAGCCAGGAGCAGTGGGCGGAGCTGCCCCGGGTGGCGCTGGGCGAACTGCGCCCCGGGGACCTGGTGGTGTACTTCCCGGGCGCCACGCACGTGGCCCTCTACCTCGGCGAGGGCCTGGTCCTGCACGCCCCGCGCCCGGGCGGCCGGGTGAAGGTCTCCCCGCTCGCGGCGAACCCGCTGCTCGGGGCCGTACGGCCGGATCCCGGCGGCACGGCCCTGGAGTCGTACACCCCGCCGGTCCTCCCGGAGGGCGCCCGGGAGGGCTCGGACGAGGGGTACGACGTGCCGGGGACCGGCGGCGGTCAGGCTCCGGCGACCGAGGCCAGATAGGCGGCGGACTTCTCCGGGTCGAAGAAGAACTCCTCGAAGTCGGCCGGGTCGTCGAAGCCGTTGGCGAAGCGGTCGGCGACCGGCTGGAGCTGTCCGGCGGCGCCGAGCAGGTTCAGGACGTGCTCCGGCGGCGGCGCCAGCATGGCGTTGGTCCACTTGGTGACCGGCTCGGCGACCTTCCAGTAGCGGTCGAAGGCGGACCGCATCCACTCCTCGTCGAAGGGCTTGTCGCCGTGCTCGACGATGGCGGCGAGGTAGGCGGCGGCGCACTTGGACGCGGAGTTGGAGCCCTGTCCGGTGATCGGGTCGTTGGCGACGACCACGTCGGCGACGCCGAGGACCAGGCCGCCTCCGGGGAGCCGGCCGACCGGGTTGCGGACGGTCGGCGCGTACCGGCCGGCGAGCGTGCCGCCGGCGTCGGTCAGCTCGACCCGGGTGGCGCGCGCGTACTCCCACGGCAGGAACTTCTCCATCAGCTCCAGCGTCAGCGCCAGGTGTTCGGAGGGGTCCTTGACGCCCTGGAAGGCGTCGACGGGGCCGCCGGGGACGCCCTCCCAGAAGAGGATGTCGGCACGACCGCAGGTGGTGAGGGTCGGCATCACGAAGAGCTCGCCGACGCCGGGCACGATGTTGCAGCGGACCGCGTCGAAGTCGGGGTGCTCGGGGCGCGGGCCGAGGCCGTGGACGTACGCGACGGCCAGCGCGCGCTGCGGCTCGGCGTACGGGGAGCGGTCGGCGTCCCGGCCGAACATGGAGACCAGCTCGCCCTTGCCGGCGGCGACGAGCACGAGGTCGTAGCGGCGGGCGAAGAAGTCGAGGTCGCCGACGGCGGCGCCGTGGATGACGAGCTGTCCGCCGCGCTGGGCGAAGGTCTCCATCCAGCCGGCCATCTTCACGCGCTGGTCGACGGACTGGGCGTACCCGCCGAGCTTGCCGACCCAGTCGATGAGGCGGGCCGACTCGGGTCCGGCGACGGAGACGCCGAGGCCCTCGATCCTCGGGGCCTGGGACTCCCAGAAGTTCAGGCCGAGGTCGCGCTCGTGCTGGAGCGCGGTGTGGAACATGCACTGGGTGGACATGACGCGGCCGGAGCGGATCTCGTCCGCCGTCCGGTTCGACATCAGGGTGACCTCGTACCCCTGGGACTGGAGGCCGAGGGCGAGCTGGAGACCGGACTGGCCGGCGCCGACTATGAGTATCTTCCGCATGGGCGGGGCTCCTGGCGAAACGTTCTGTACGGGCGAGCTATTCGGGGGTGGCGGAGAGCGCGTGCTCGACCATCGCGAGCAGCGTCTCGACGACGCTGTAGCGTTTCCGCGCGTCCATGATCACCACGGGGACGTCGGGAGCGATGGTCAGGGCCTCCCTGACGTCCTCCGGCTCGAAGCGCTCGGTGCCCTCGAAGTGGTTGACGGCGACGACGTACGGCAGGCCGCAGCTCTCGAAGTAGTCGAGCGCCGGGAAGCAGTCGGTGAGGCGGCGGGTGTCGGCGAGGACGATCGCGCCGATCGCGCCGCGCACGAGGTCGTCCCACATGAACCAGAAACGCTGCTGGCCCGGGGTGCCGAAGACGTACAGGACCAGGTCGTTGTCGAGGGTGATCCGGCCGAAGTCCATCGCCACGGTGGTGGTGAGCTTGTCCGGGGTGGCGGTGAGGTCGTCGGTCTCCTCGCTCGCCCGGGTCATCAGCGCCTCGGTCTGGAGCGGGGTGATCTCCGAGACCGCGCGGACGAAGGTGGTCTTGCCGACGCCGAAGCCGCCCGCGACCACGATCTTCGTGGCGATCGGGGCGCGGGAGTGGTCGAGCTGCCAGTCCTGGGCGCCGTCCTCGGGATCGGGTTCCCCGACGGGCCCGGGCTGGGCGGGGATGGCGGCGGTGGGGACGGTCTCCGCCGGAGCGGCGGCGGGGGTGTCGCCGGCGGTGTCGACAGCGGTGGCGTCAGAGACGACGGAGTCCACTCAGCACCCTTTCGAGGAGCGCGCGGTCGGGCTGGCCGGTGCCGTGACCGGTCCCGTACACACGGATCTTTCCCTGGTCGGCCAGGTCGCTCAGGAGCACCCGGACGACACCCAACGGCATCTTGAGGAGCGCCGAGATCTCCGCCACGGTCCGCATCCGGCGGCAGATCTCGACTATGGCGCGCATCTCGGGCATCAGCCCGCGGGCGCCGGGGCCGCCGTCCGTGAGGACCTTGCGGGCGATCGGCGCCTCCAGGGCGGCCACGAACGTCTCGACGAGCAGCACGTGCCCGAACCGGGTGCGGCCGCCGGTCAGCGAGTACGGGCGCACACGCGCGGGGCGCCGTCCCTCGCCGCGCACGGGCAGCCGGTGGCCGATGGCGGTCAGCGAGGTCACCGGTAGCTCTCCATCGACTTGCGCAGTTCGCTGCGGACCTCGGGGGTGAGGACGTGTCCCGCGCGGCCCACGAAGAGCGCCATGTGGTAGGCGACGACGCTCATGTCGCAGTCGGGTTCGGCGTGCACGCCGAGCAGCGAGCCGTCGCTGATCGACATGACGAAGACGCTGCCCTCCTCCATGGCGACCATGGTCTGCTTCACTCCGCCGCCGTCCATGAGTCGCGCGGCGCCGACGGTGAGGCTGCCGATGCCGGAGACGATGGTGGCGAGGTCGGCGCTGGAGCCGCGCGGGCCCCGGGGGCGGGCGGACCCGTCGGCGGCCGGTCCGGGCCGCTCGTCGGGGTCGGAGGAGAGCAGCAGGAGCCCGTCGGAGGAGACGACGGCGACCGAGCGGACGCCCGGCACCTCCTCCACGAGGTTGCCCAGCAGCCATTGCAGGTTGCGGGCCTCCGTGCTCAGTCCGTACGTGCCGGTGGTGCTCGTCGTGCTCGTTCCCGTGGCGGTCAACTGCGTGCCTCCTCGACTGTGTCCCCCGTCATCTCCTCTGTACGCGCGGTGCTTCCTGCGGCTATCTCCGCCTCGACGTCCCGGCGCCCGGCCACGGCGCCCTGGTGGAAGCCGCCGAGCCTGCGGCGGAGTGCCTCGGCGTCGACCGCGCCCCGGCGGGGGGCGGTGGGCTCGGCGGGGGCGCGGACCACCTGGGGGGTCCGCTTGGGCAGGCCCTTGTCGGTCACGCGCTCCCACTGCGCGGGGCGCGGTCCGGGGACCTGGGCCTCGTCGGCGGGCCCGCCCTGCTCGGGCACGACCGGTGCGGGCCCGGTCGCCGCCGGGGGCTCGGCGGCCCGCTCGTGGCTGTCCGGCTCGGGCGGCGGGTCGGGGAGCCGGACCTGGAGCGTGGTCTCGGAGACGGACTCCTGGTACGGCTCGGTGACGGCGGCCCCGGCCTGCGGATCGGCCGGCCGGCCCGGCGCGCCCGGCCCCGCGACCGGCGGGACGAAGGGCGGTGCCTGCTCGACGGGAGCGGCGGACTCGGAGCCGTACGACTCCGCGAAGACGTCCTCCGCCGCGGTTGGCTCGGAGCCGTACGAACCCGCGAAGGCGTCCTCCGCCGCGGCGGGCGCGGGCTCGGCCGCGGTCGCCGGCTCCGCCGGCTGCGCCTGGAAGGCGCGCTCCGCGGCTTCCACGAGCGGGTCGCGGCTGCGGGACGGCAGGGCGTTGGAGTTGGCCTCGGCCTCCGAGCCGGGGAGGTGGAGGACGGGTACGGGGCCTGTGCCCGCGATCCGTACCGGCTCGGGGACGGCGGCCGGCGGCGCGGTCGGCAGCAGCGGCAGCGGCAGCACCACGACGGCGGCCGTGCCGCCCGGCTTCTGCTCGCGCAGCTCGACGCCGACGCCGTGGCGGGCGGCCAGCAGGGCGACGACCCGCATGCCGAGCCCCTCGCCCTCGAAGGCGTTCGGGTCGGCGGCGGCGAGGCGTGCGTTGAGGTCGGCGCGCCGGTGCTCGGGGATCCCTATCCCGGAGTCCTGCACGGAGAGCATGACCTCGCCGGTCTCCAGGAGCCAGCCGGAGAGCTGGACCTCGGCGTCCGGCGGGGAGAACGAGGTGGCGTTCTCCAGGAGTTCGGCGACCAGGTGGCTCAGGTCGTCGGCGGCGAAGCCGGCGAGCTGGGCGTGCGGCGGCAGCGACTGGATGGTGACCCGCTCGTACCGCTCGATCTCGCTGACGGCGGCGCGCAGCACGTCGACGAGCGGCACCGGGCCCGCGTGGCCGTGGACGTGCTCGTGTCCGGCGAGGACCAGCAGGTTCTCGCTGTGGCGGCGCATGACGGTCGCCATGTGGTCGAGCTTGAAGAGGGTGGCGAGGCGGTCCGGGTCCTGCTCGCGCTCCTCCAGCTTCTCGATGACGGCGAGCTGGCGGTCGACGAGGCCGAGGCTGCGCAGCGAGAGGTTGACGAAGGTGTGGTGGACGGTGCTCCGGAGCCGTTCGAGGTCGGCGGTGAGCACGGCGATCCGGCCCTGGAGCTCGGCGCGCTGGGCGGCCAGGTCGGCCTCGGCGGACTCGCGGGCGGCGACCAGGCCGGCGCGCTCGCCGGTGAGCCGGCCGGTGTGGGCGGTGAGGGCGGCGAGCTGACCGTGGAGGGTGTTGAGGGAGCGGACGACCTGGGCGAACTCGTCGTTGCGGCCGGTGAAGCGGACGCCTTCCTCGGTGGCCGGGTCGGGCGCGGCGGCGAGCCGGGCGGCGCCGAGGCGGAGCACGGCGAGCGGGCGGGTGAGGCTGCGGGCCACGTAGGTGGAGACGCCGACGGCGAGCAGCAGGCAGCCGCCGAGGAAGGCGAGGCGCAGTTCGAGGGCGGTGACGTCGTCGTCGCGCAGGGCGGTGAGCCGTTCGACCCGCTTGGCGGCGAGGGCGGACTCGACGCCGCGCATCTGCTCGATGCGGGCGGAGAGCGCGGCATCGAGGCCGGACGGTGAGGTGCGGGTCTCGGCCTCGGAGAGGGTGGGCTGGTCGGTGAGCCGGCCGAGGGCCTGTTCCGCGGTCTTGACCTGGGGTCCGGCGACGGTGCCTGCGAGGGAGTCGCGGGCGGCGGGGCCGGCGGACCGGTCGAAGTCGCCGAGCGCGGCGAGTTCGCGGACGCGGGCCTGCTGGGCGGCGGCGCTCAGCTGGTCGCGGGCGCGCTCGGCCTCCTCCTTGCCCTCGGGCTCCTCGGCGACGTAGGTGCCGGTGGCGGCGTCGTAGCGGAGCTCGCCGCTGGGCTCGGGCTGCGGGACGGCGAGCGCGGCGAGGAGCAGGCCGCGGGCGGCGGACGCCTGCTCGACGGCGCGGCCGAGGTCCGCGGGGGCGCGGCCGGTGCCGGTGACGGCGGGGTCGGCGGCGCGCGGCGGGGTCCGCTCGGCGAGCTCGTCGGCGAGGTCCTGGAGCTTGGCGATGACGTCGGTGTACGCCTTGTGGGCCTCCAGCGCCGTGCCCTCGCCGGTGACGGCGGCGCGGCGGACCGAGGCGACGCCGGCGAGCTCGCGGCGGAGCGCGTCGGGGGCGGCGGCGCGGATCTCGTCGATCTGGCGGTCGACGCGGGCCGACTTGGCGGGGGTGACGGCCCGGCGGTCCTTCTTGGGGCCGGTCTGCTCGTCGCGGCCGGCGGCGACGAAGGCGACGACCTCGTCGCGCTCGTCGGCGAGGGAGTGCGCGAGGGTGACCGCCTGCCGGTCGAGTTCGGCGAGGGTGACCAGGCGCCGGGACTCGTTCAGTTCGGTGGAGGCGGTGAGGACGGCGGGGGCGCCGGCGCCGAGGACGATGACGCCGACGAGGGCGACTCCGGCGACGAGGCGGGTCCGGACGCGCTTCTTGCGGCCGGTGGGGGTGACGGCGGTGGGGGTGGTGCCCGGGGTGGGGGTAACGGCCGTGGGGGCGGGGGTGCCTGTGGTGGGGGTGGTGCCCGTGGTGGGGGTGGCGGGGGTGCCGGGGCCGGGGTTGGCGGGGGTGCCGGGGCCGGTGGGGGTGCCGGGGCCGGTCGAGGTGCCCTTGCCGGTGCCGGGGTTGGTGGCCGTGCCCGTGGCGGGGGTGCTTCCCGTCGTCGGCGGGGTACCGGGGGCCGTCGGCTCACCGGGGGTCTGACTCCGCGCGCCGTTCATGCTCCGAGGCCGCTTCTTCTGCACCGGTGCTCGCATTCTTGACTCGTCCGCCCACACAGCAGAGGTGACGGCCGGTCACGAGGTTCCGCCCCCACCCCTGGTACGGCTTCCGACCATTCCAGCGCTCCCCGGCAGGGGACGGGCATCGGCCGCTCCGCCACCCGAACGAGTGAACAACACTCCTGAGTTGGCGAACAACTTCCGGCGGACGCCGCGCGGGCCCTCCGCGGGGCCCCGGCTGGATCTTCGGAGCGGGCTTTGGCAGGATGCCCGCCCGCAGCTCGCCGGAGCTGCCGATTCCGCCTTCGAGGCGACTCACGGCCGGTTGGTACAGGCCATTTTCCGCCCTTTGCAGGTGTTGTGAAGAGACCGCGCGAGCCGGGCACACTGGACATCATGCGCAGCGAAGTCGCCACCCTCCCAGGCAGCCCCGAACGCCCCAACGAGGACTGGGCCGCCGCAGCTCTGCCCGCCTCGGGCGGCGGGGGGACGCTCGTCCTCCTGGACGGGGTCACACCACCCCCGGGGGACGTCGGGTGTGCGCACACGGTGCCGTGGTTCACCGCGCGACTCGGCGGCGCTTTGACCGAACTGTCCACTTCTCGCCCCGATCTGACGCTGTCCGAGATCCTGTCCCGGGCAATCCGGCGCACCGCGGAGCTTCACACGGACACCTGTGACCTTTCTCACGTGCGTACGCCTCAGGCGACGGTGGTCCTCGCGCGGTGGGGCGCGGACTCGGTCGACCACCTCGTCCTCTCCGACTCGGTGCTGCTGATCGAGGCGCCGGACGGGTCGGTCCGTGCGGTGCGGGACGACCGGCTGGACCGGGTCCCGCGCGAGGTGCTGCGCTCGCACGCCGCGACGGACCGGCTGCGGAACCGGGAGGGCGGCTTCTTCACGGCGGCCGCGGACCCGTCGGTGGCGGAGCGGGCGGTCACCGGTACGACCCCGGCGGCGGAGGTGCGGGCGCTGGCGGCGCTCACGGACGGGGCGAGCCGCTGGGTGGAGCGGTTCGGCGCGGGCGACTGGGCGGAGTGCGCCCGCGTCCTGGCGAAGGAGGGGCCGGCGGGGCTGCTCCGGCGGGTGCGGGTACTGGAGACCGTCGCGGCGGCGGAGGCCGGCGTGGGGCACGGGCGGGGCGGGAAGGTCCACGACGACGCGACGGGCGTGTACGTGGCCTTCTGAACCTTCCGGACCTTCCGGACCTTCCGGGGCCGGGGCGGCTCTTGCCCTCAGCCCTCGGAGCGCTGGTTGAAGTGGTTGAGCAGGCGGGCGAGTTCGGCGACCTCGGCGCGGTCCCAGCCCGCGAGCTTGCGGACGTACCGCTCGCGCCGGGCGTCGCGGACGCGCCGGAAGCGGGCGCGGCCCTCGTCGGTGAGCCGGACCAGCGAGGCGCGACCGTCGGCGGGGTCGGGGTCGCGGGCGACCAGGCCGAGCTGTTCGAGGGCGCGCAGCTGGCGGCTCATGGTGGCCTTGCCGACGCCGAAGTAGGCGGAGAGCTCGGTGGCGCGCTGCGGCCCGGCGTCGTCGAGCCGCACGAAGAGCCCGTACGCGGCGGGCTCCAGCTCCGGATGCACCTCCCGCGCCATCTCCCCCGACTGCGCCCGCGCCCGCCGCAGAAACACGGCGAGCTCCCGTTCCAGAGCCAGGAACTCCCGCTCGGCGGGGGCGGGGTCGGGGGAGGGGGTGGGGGTGGCTGGGGCGGCTGGGGTGGCTGGGACGGCTGGGACGGCTGCGGCGGGGCCGGCGGGGCTCGTACCGGGCCGGTCGCCGGCGGGGCTCGTACCGGGCGCCGCGCTCGCGGGGCTCGTACCGGGCCCGTCGTCGGCGGGGCTCGTACCGGGCGCCGCGCTCGCGGGGCTCGTACCGCGCGCCGTGCCGGCCGGGCTCGTACCGCGCGCCGTGCCGGCCGGGCTCGTACCGGGCGTCGCGCCGTCTTCACCGGCCGGACCGCCTGCGCGCACCTCGGACCTCCCACGCGTGTTTCGTCGGCTGAAAGTTTCCCGCTCCGGCGGGCATCGCCGCAGCTCCTTCAGTATTTCGCAGGAGTAGACCAACGGCGGAACCCAGGTCCTCTTCCACCCCACCTGTCTACGTGCGTAGAGTCGCCGACGAGCACGTGACTGACATGTCCACACCACCCCCACCGACCCTTCGGGAGTCACGCCATGCGTGTGCGCAGATCCGTCCCCACCACCCTGCTCGCCGGCCTCGCCGCCACCGCCCTCGTCCTCCCCCTCGCCGGTCAGGCCGGCGCCGCCGACCCGGGCGCCCGCGCCGCCGTCCCCGCGCGCGGCACCGCCCACATGGGCATGGGCGTCCTGAAGCACGACGGCAGGGGCACCGCCCCCGCCGGCGGCGCCTCGACCCTCGCCGTCCAGACGGAGGGCGTCGACGTCTCCAGCCACCAGGGCAACGTCGCCTGGTCCACCCTCTGGAACAGCGGCGTGAAGTGGGCCTACGTCAAGGCGACGGAAGGCACGTACTACAAGAACACGTACTTCACGCAGCAGTACAACGGCTCGTACAACGTCGGCATGATCCGGGGCACGTACCACTTCGCCACCCCGGACACGACGACCGGCGCCGCCCAGGCCGACTACTTCGTCGACAACGGCGGCGGCTGGTCGAAGGACGGCAGGACCCTCCCCGGCGTCCTCGACATCGAGTGGAACCCGTACGGCGCCACCTGCTACGGCAAGACCCAGTCCGGCATGGTCGCCTGGATCCGCGACTTCCTGAACCGCTACAAGGCGCGCACCGGCCGCGACGCCGTCATCTACACGGCGACCAGCTGGTGGAAGCAGTGCACCGGCAACTACTCCGGCTTCGCCGCGACCAACCCGCTGTGGATCGCGCGGTACGCCGCCGCCGTCGGCGAACTCCCGGCCGGCTGGCCGTACTACACGATGTGGCAGTACACCTCGTCCGGCCCGACGGTCGGCGACCACAACCACTTCAACGGCGACCTCTCGCGGGTCCAGGCACTCGCGAACGGCTGACGCCGGCGCGGAGAACGGCGGTCCCGGGGGTGCGGCGGCACCCCGGGGGCCGCCGTTCCGCGTACCCGGCGCCGCTCCAGGGGCCGCAGTTCCGCGTACCCCCCGCGCCTTTTTCCGCCCACCCCCTTGCCCATTGGTATGGACCAATGCGAGTCTCTACCCCGGTCGCACGGGTTTCAACTTCCGGGCGCCCCGCGCGCGTTGCTCGTTCCGTACTCCCCCACGCACGAGAGAGAGCCCCCGCATGCCGTCCTCCCGCCGTACCGCCGCCGGCGTCGCCGCCCTGTCCGCCGCCGCCGCTCTCGTCGGCCTCACCCCCACCACCGCCGCCGCCCACGGAGCCGTCTTCAACCCCGTGAGCCGGGTCGCCGCCTGTTACGCCGAGGGCCCCGAGAGCCCCGACTCGCAGGTGTGCAAGGACCTCGTCGCCGACTCCGGCACCCAGCCGCTCTACGACTGGAACGAGGTCAACATCGCCAACGCCGACGGCAATCACCAGGCGCTCATCCCCGACGGCAAGCTCTGCTCCGCCAACCGCGAGAAGTACCGGGCGCTGGACTGGGCGCGTACCGACTGGCCCGCCACCGCCGTCTCCGCCGGCGCCTTCGGATTCAAGATCCGGGCCACGGCCGCCCACTCCGGCACGATGACGATGTACATCACCAAGGCGGGCTTCGACCCGACGCAGCCGCTGAAGTGGTCCGACCTCGACGCCACTCCGGCCGCCGTGTACAACACCACCCGCACCGCCACCGACGGCTACTACTCCTTCACCGGCAACCTCCCCGCCCGTACCGGCCGCCACATCGTCTACATGGTCTGGCAGCGCAACGACAGCCCCGAGGCGTTCTACAGCTGCTCGGACGTCACCTTCGGCACCGCCGCCGCGGCGACCGCCGCCAAGGCCGAGGCGCCCACCGAGGCCGAACTCGCCGCCGGCGCCGAGCTGTCCACGGTGAGCCACGCGGGCCACGGCGGCGACGAGCAGCCGCCGGCGCTCTCCGCCGAGGCCGCCCAGGCCCCCGGCTCGCCGCTGCCGCTCGCCCTGGCCGGCGCGGGCGCGCTCGCCGTCTTCGGCGCGGGCAGCCTGCTCCTGGGCCGCCGACGCTCCTCCGCGTCCTAGGCACCCGCCACGCCCCGGGCGTCCACCGCGCCCGGGGTCGCGCCCTCGGCGTCCGTCGCGCCCTGGGTGCCCTCCGCACCCTGGGCGTCCGCCGCACCCGGGGTGCCCTCCGCACCCAGGGCGTCCCCAAGCGCCCGGGGTGCCCTCCGCGCCCCGGACGCCCTTCACCTCCCGGGCGCGCTCCGCCTCCTCCGCTCCCACGGGCCGCCCCCGGGAGCGGAGGCGCGGGCGGGAGAGCGAGGGCGGGGCGGTGGCCCCGCTCACCCCTCCGGCGGCTCCCAGGGAACCCTCTCCCTCCTCTCCCGCCCGCCTCGCCCCCCGGACCTCGTCCGGGGGGCGATTTCGCGCCATCCGGGGCGGGACGGGTGGAAGCCGGGACGTTCGTGGACAGCCTTGGAGAAAGCTCGTTCGAACGGCCGTCAGCGCACCACCGTCCGCCCGTGAAGCCGCCCGTGAAGGAGAGCGCTCCATGCGGAACCAGCAGCGGTGGGTCTACCACCGCGGGGAAGGACTGCGCACGTTCGGGGTGGAGGAGGAGCTCCTCCTGGTCGATCCCGAGACCGGACACCCCCAGCCCCTCGCCGGCACCGTCACCGAGATCGCCGCCTGGCACGCGGGCGCCGGACCGCGGACCGAGGGCCCCGAGCCGGCGAAGCCCGAGTTGTACGCCGAGCAGCTGGAGATCGGGACCGCGCCCTGTGCCACCACCCCCCAGCTCGCCGACCAGCTGCGCCGGGCCCGGCGCGCCGCCGCCGCGGCGGCGGCGGAGGCCGGCGTGGCGGTCGCGGCGCTCGCGACCGCGCCCGTCGACTTCGGCCCGCCGCTGCTCACCCCGGACGACCGCTACCGGCGGATCCACGCCCGGTACGCCCACCTCGTGGACGAGGAGTTCGCCTGCGCCTGCCACGTCCACGTCCACCTCTCCTCCCCCGAGGAGGGGGTGGGGGTGCTCGACCGGATCCGCCCGTGGCTCGCCCCGCTCCTCGCGCTCAGCGCCAACTCCCCCTACTTCCAGGGCGTCGACACCGGTTACGCGAGCTGGCGCCACCAGCTGTGGCAGCGCTGGCCGATGTCCGGTCCGAGCGAGCTGTACGGGGACGTGGCGGCGTACGAGCGGACCACCAGCGAGATGCTCGCCAGCGAGGTGCCGCTCGACGGTCACATGGTCTACTTCGACGCCCGGCTCTCCCTCAGCTATCCGACGGTGGAGATCCGGGTCGGCGACGTCTGTCTCGACGTGGAGGACACCGTCCTGCTCGCGGTGCTGAGCCGCGCCCTGGTGGAGACCGCGGCCCGCGAGTGGCGGGGCGGGCGGCTTCCCGATCCGGTGTCGACGGTGGTGCTGCGGCTGGCCGCGTGGCGGGCCAGCCGGTACGGGCTCGGCGGCGAGCTGCTCGACCCGCGCAGCTGGCGGCCCGCCCCGGCCGGCGAGGTGCTGCACGCCCTGCTCGACCATGTGCGCCCCGCCCTGGAGGACACGGGCGACCGGGAGCGCGCCGAGGCGGGTGTGGAGCGGCTGCTCGCGCGCGGCACCGGAGCGGACCTCCAGCGCGCCGCCCACGCCGGCGACTCCTCGCTCGCCTCCGTGATCGTCGAGGCGGTGAGGCGGACGACGCCGGCGTGAGGGGACCGCGGGGGGGGACTCCGTCCCGTCCCGGACCGACGGGGCTCCGGTACGCGTGCGCGTACCGGGGCCCCGTCGGCGTCGGGCGGCGGTCAGGCGGCCACCGGCACCGCGACCTCCGCCGGGGCCAGGGCGATCTCCAGGACCTGGCGGACGTCGGTCACCGGGTGGACCTCCAGCTTCTCCAGGACCTCGGCCGGGACGTCGTCCAGGTCGGCCTCGTTCCGCTTCGGGATGACCACCGTGGTGATCCCGGCCCGGTGCGCGGCGAGCAGCTTCTGCTTCACGCCGCCGACGGGCAGGACCCGGCCGGTGAGGGAGACCTCCCCGGTCATGGCCACGTCGGTGCGGACGAGCCGGCCGCTCAGCAGCGAGGCCAGCGCGGTCGTCATGGTGATGCCCGCGCTCGGGCCGTCCTTCGGGACCGCGCCCGCCGGGAAGTGGATGTGCACGCCCCGGTCCTTCAGACCGGTCACGGGCAGTTCCAGCTCCGCGCCGTGCGAGCGGAGGAAGGAGAGCGCGATCTGCGCGGACTCCTTCATGACGTCGCCCAGCTGACCGGTGAGGGTCAGCCCGCCGGCGCCTGTCTCCGGGTCGGCGAGGGACGCCTCCACGAAGAGGACGTCGCCGCCGGCGCCGGTCACCGCGAGGCCGGTGGCCACCCCGGGGACCGCGGTACGCCGCTCGGCCGGGTCCTGGGCGGACTCGGGCACGTGGTGCGGGCGCCCGATGAGGGCCCGCAGGTCCTCGGGGGTGATCGTGAACGGTAGCTCGCGGTCGCCGAGTTCGTGCTGGGCCGCGACCTTGCGGAGCAGCCGGGCGATGGCCCGCTCCAGGGTGCGGACGCCGGCCTCCCGGGTGTACTCGCCGGCCAGCTTCCGCAGCGACGCCTCCTCCAGGGCGACCTCGCCGGGTTCCAGGCCGGCCCGTTCCAGCTGCCGGGGCAGCAGGTGGTCGCGGGCGATGACGACCTTCTCGTCCTCGGTGTAGCCGTCGAGGCGGACCAGCTCCATGCGGTCGAGCAGCGCCTCGGGGATGGCTTCGAGGACGTTGGCCGTGGCGAGGAACACCACGTCACTGAGGTCGAGTTCGACCTCCAGGTAGTGGTCGCGGAAGGTGTGGTTCTGGGCCGGGTCGAGGACTTCGAGGAGGGCCGCGGCGGGGTCGCCGCGGAAGTCGGAGCCGACCTTGTCGATCTCGTCGAGGAGCACGACCGGGTTCATGGACCCGGCCTCCTTGACCGCGCGGACGATCCGGCCGGGCAGGGCGCCCACGTAGGTCCGCCGGTGGCCGCGGATCTCGGCCTCGTCCCGTACGCCGCCGAGGGCGACGCGCACGAACTTCCGTCCCATGGCGTGGGCGACGGACTCGGCGATCGAGGTCTTGCCGACGCCGGGCGGGCCGACCAGCGCGAGCACGGCGCCGCCGCGCCGCCCGCCGACGACGCCGAGGCCGCGCTCGGAGCGCCGCTTGCGGACCGCCAGGTACTCGGTGATGCGCTCCTTCACGTCCTCCAGGCCGGCGTGCTCGGCGTCCAGGACGGCCTTGGCGCCCTGGATGTCGTACCGGTCCTCGGTCCGCTCGTTCCAGGGGAGTTCGAGGACGGTGTCGAGCCAGGTCCGGATCCAGGAGCCCTCGGGCGACTGGTCGCTGGACCGCTCCAGCTTGTCGACCTCCTTGAGGGCGGCCTCGCGGACGGCCTCGGGCAGGTCTGCGGCCTCCACGCGGGCGCGGTAGTCGTCGGACTCCTCGCCGTCCTTCTCGCCGTTCAGCTCGCGGAGTTCCTTGCGGACGGCTTCGAGCTGGCGGCGGAGCAGGAACTCGCGCTGCTGCTTGTCGACGCCTTCCTGGACGTCCTTGGCGATGGTCTCGGCGACGTCCTGCTCGGCGAGGTGCTCGCGGAGCTGGCCGGTGGCGAGCCTGAGGCGGGCGACCGGGTCGGCGGTCTCCAGGAGGGCGACCTTCTGCTCGACGGTGAGGAAGGGCGAGTACCCGGAGTTGTCGGCGAGGGCGCCGACGCCGTCGATCTGCTGGACGCGGTCCACGACCTGCCAGGCACCGCGCTTCTTCAGCCAGCTGGTGGCCAGCGCCTTGTACTCCTTGACCAGTTCGGCCACGGCGCCGGGCAGGGGCTCGGGGACGGTCTCCTCGACCACGCTCCCCTCGACCCACAGCGCCGCGCCGGGCCCGGTCGTCCCGGCCCCGATCCGCACCCGTCCGATGCCCCGGATCAGCGCGCCCGGATCACCGTCCGCGAGCCGCCCCACCTGCTCGACGATGCCGAGCACACCGGTCCCGGCGTACGTCCCGTCCACGCGCGGCACCAGCAGCACCCGTGGCTTCCCGCCCGCCCCGCGAGCGGCGGCCTGAGCCGCCTCCACGGCGGCCCGCACATCGTTGTCCGACAGATCCAGCGGCACCACCATCCCGGGCAGCACGACCTCGTCGTCGAGCGGCAGCACAGGCAGAGTGAGCGGCACGGTCGCCTTGGACTCAGAAGCCATGATCTCCCCTTCGGCAGTCAAGTTGAGCTATGCCGACTCAATGCATCTGCGCCCTCGAATGTTCCCCGCCCCGTGTTCGCTCTGAGCGATCATCCGGATCGGGGGGCGCGTGCCGGATTCCGGATCGGGGTGGCGCGCGCCCGATTCCGGATCCGGGGTGGCGCGTGCCGGATTCCGGCTGCGCGGGGGCGCGGGGGCGGGCATGCTTCGGCCTATGCGGAGTGGTGTGGAACGGCGGTTCGGGCGCGGCCCGGTGTGGGGTGCGGTGCCGGCGGCGGTGGCGGTGCTCGTCGTGGGCGTGAGCGGGTGCGCCGACGCCGACGGGCCGGGCCGTTCGGACGGGCCTCGCGACAGGAGCTCGGCGAGCGCCGGGGCCACGCCCGGGCCCGGCGCCTCCACGGCCGGGAGTACGGGGACTCCCACCGCCACGGAGGAGTCGACGGCCGCGCCCCGGTCGGGCGCCGTCCTCGTGGAGGTCGTCGTGAACGGCGGTTTCGCCGGGGTGACCAACCAGCTCGTGGTGCACGAGGACGGGAGCTGGACCGTCCGGTCGAAGGACAAGGACGCGCGCTCCGGGCGGATGAGCGCCGACGGCCTGGCCGAGCTGCGCGCCGCCCTGGAGGACCCGGCCTACGCGCGCATGCCTGGGCGCCCGAGCGGGCCGCCGGTCGCCGACGGGTTCCAGTACTTCGTGACCCACGACCACCGGCTCGTCGTCGCGGGCGACCGCGATCGCCCCGCCGCCCTCCAGCGCGTCTTCGACGCCCTCCCCGAGGGCGGCCCGCCGACCGCCCCGTGATCCGGCCCGCCTCTCCGTGAACCGCGCGTGCCCCGCCGCGCGATAGAGAGGACGTGAGACTGTCACGCCCCGAGGGGGACGATCCGGCCGACGACGCCGCGCTGCTGCGCGCCGTCGCCCGCGGCGACACCGGGGCGCTGGCGCTGCTCCACGACCGGCACGCCGGCTGGCTGTACGCCCGGCTGGCCCGCCGCTGCCCGGACGAGGAGACGGTACGGGAGGTCCTCCAGGACACCTTCGTCACCGTCTGGCGCTCCGCCGGCGGCCACCGGGGCCGGGGCGAGGCGGGCGGCTGGCTGTGGGTGATCGCCGCCCGCCGCCTGGTCGACGCCCAGCGCGCCCGTGCCCGCACCGCCCGCGCCGAGCCCGCCGGGGCCGTCCCGCCCGAACGGATCCCGGCCGCCCCGTCCGCCGAGGACCGGGTCCTCGCGGGCCTGGAGTACGGGGACGTGGGCGCCGCCCTCGACCGGATCTCGCCCGAACTCGCCGAGGTGCTGCGGGCGACCGTCGTCGACGGGCTCACCACCCGCGAGGCCGCCCGGCTGCTCGGCATACCCGAGGGCACCGTGAAGACCCGCGCCCAGCGCGCCCGCCGCGAGCTGCGCGCCGCCCTCGGGAGCCTCCCGCAGGGCCCGCACCCCCTGGGAGGCCCCGCGTGACGACCCCTCCTGCCCCCTGGCACGTGACCGCCGCGCTGGCGGTCCGGTACGCCGAGGGCTCCGCGCCCGAGCCGGACGCCTGGTCCCTGGAGAAGCACGTCGAGTCCTGCGGCCCCTGCGCGGCGCGCGTCTCGGCCGCCGTCCGCGCGACGAGCCCCGCCGGCCCCGCCCTGGCGGCCCTCCGCGCCGACCTCCTCCGCGCGGTGGGCCACCGGGAGTCCCTCGCGGCCCCGCCCGTCACCGGCCCCGGCTTCTCCACCGGCCACGGCCCCTCCACCGACCCCGGCACTTCCACCGGCCCCGGCCCTTCTGTCGCTCCCGAAGACCGCCGCCACGCGCGCGCGTGGGCCTTCCCCGCTCCGGCTCACCGCCGCCACGCGCGCGCGTGGGCTTCCCCCGTCCGGATCTGGTGGGCCGTCGGTCCCGCCCTGCGCGGCTCGTGGCTGGCGGCGGTGGCCCTGGTGGCCGGGGCTGCGTTCGCGCTGTCCCACGGCGCCGGGCTGCCGGCGGGGCGCACCTGGCTGCTCGCCGCCGCACCCGTCCTCCCGCTCGCCGGGGTCGCCGTGTCGTACGGCCCGCGCGCGGACCCCCTCCACGAACTCGCCGCCTCCACCCCGGCCGGCGGCCTGCGGCTGCTGCTCACCCGCACGGTCGCCGTGCTCGTCGTGTGCGTGCCGCTACTGACCGCGGCCGGGGCGCTGCTGCCGCCCGCGGCGGGGCTGCCGGGGGCGGCGGCCTGGCTGCTGCCGGGCCTGGCCCTCACCGTCGGCACGCTCGCGCTCGGTTCCTTCGTGGGCTGCCGCGCGGCCGCGGCGACGCTCGGCGGCGGTTGGCTGCTCGCGGTGGCGGGCCCGCTGCTCGGTCCGGCCGCGAGCCCCTCCTCCGTACCCCTCCCGTACGCCGCCGGTCCGGCCGCGCAGGCCGGCTGGGCGGCCGCCGCGCTGGCCGGCGCCGCCCTCCTGGCGCTGCGGCGCCGTTCCTTCGACCTCCTGGAGCCCCGGTGACCCCACCGCGTCCCACCACCGTGGCCGTGACCGGCCTGACCGTCCGGCACCGCCGCACGCGCGTGCCCGCGCTGGACGGCGTCGACCTGCGGCTCTCCCCCGGCGTCCTCGGTCTGCTCGGCCCCAACGGCGCCGGGAAGACCTCTCTCGTCCGGGTCCTGGCGACCGTCGCCGCCCCGTCGGCCGGCCGGGTCGAGCTGCTCGGCCGGGACGTCGGCGACCCGCGCGGGAGGACCGGCGTCCGGCGCCGGCTCGGCTACCTCCCGCAGGAGTTCGGGCACTATCCGGCGTTCACGGTGCGGGAGTTCGTGGCGTACGTGGCCTGGCTGAAGGAGCTGCCGGCCGACCGCGTCCCCGCGGCCGTGGAGCGCGCGGTGGCCCGGGTCGGCCTCACCGACCGGATCGACGCGCGGCTGCGGACCCTGTCGGGCGGCATGGTCCGCCGGGCGGGCATCGCCCAGGCGATCGTCAACGAGCCGGACCTGCTCCTCCTCGACGAGCCGACGGCCGGCCTCGACCCCGAACAGCGCGTGGAGTTCCGCGCCCTGCTGCGCGAGCTCGGCACCGAGTCGACGGTCGTGGTCTCCACCCACCTGGTCGAGGATGTGGCCGCCGCCTGCACGGAGGTCGCCCTCCTCGAAGCGGGCCGGCTCGCCTTCCGGGGGACGACGGATGAGCTCACCGCGCTGGGCGCGGCGGCGCCCGCCGACGACGCGGCGGCCAACGCCATCGAGCGCGGCTACACCGCCGCCCTGCGCTCCCATCGCGAGCGGGCGGAGGCCGGCCGGTGACCGCGACGGCGACGGAGACCCGTCCGGAAGCCACGGCGGCGCGGCCGGCGCCCGGCCCGCTCCGTACCGAACTGCGCCGCGGCCTCGGGCCGTGGACGGGCGCGGCGGTCGCGGTCACGATCCTGGTCACGATGTACGCCAAGGCCCCGGAGTGGCAGATCCGCTGGCAGGACGCGCAGAACCTGCTCCATCCGCTCGCCGGGATGCTGTGCGGGCCGCTCGCGATGGCGGCGGGCTGCCTCCAGGGCGGCCGGGACCGGCGGGTGGGCGCCGAGGACCTGTGGGCGTCGGTGCCGCGTTCCCCGCTGCCCCGGCTGCTGGTGGCGGCGGCCCCGTCGGCGCTGTGGCCGGCCGCCGCGGTGCTGCTCGCCGACGCGGTGGTGCTCCTCGCCGTGTGGCCGTACGCGTCCTGGGGGCGGCCCTCGGCCGGCCCGCTGCTGGCGGACGCGGTGGCGGTGGGCGCGATGGGCCTCACCGGGCACGTGGTGGGGCGGGTGGTGCGGTGGCGGCTGGCGGCACCGCTGCTCGCCGTGGTGGGCTACTTCGGCCTCGCCTACGCCGACTTCACGTCCTCGGCCTCGCGCTGGCTGCTCCCGAACGCCCAGTTCAGCGCGTCCGGGTACCGGCAGGTGTGGTGGTACGCGCCGGCGTCGGCCGCGTGGACGGCCGGCCTCGCGCTCACGGTCCTCCTCGCGTACGGGCTCCGCTCCTCCCGGGCGCGTCTCCTCGCGCTCGCGCCCCTGACGGTGGCGGTCTGCGCGGCGGCCGTGATCCTGCGGCTGCCGGCGGACCCCGGGCCCTGGCGGATCGACCCGGCGGCGGTCCGTCCGGTCTGCGACGACGGTGCGCCCCGCGTGTGCGTGGTCGCTCTGGACGCCCGGCTGCTGCCGGCCGTGGCGGAGGCCCTGGAGCCGGTGAACGAACGGCTCCGGGGGCTGCCGGGCGCCCCCGCCCGCTGGGCGGTCGGGACGATGGAGCCGGAGCCCGGGGACGTGGAGCTGCTCGACGTCGCCCAGGACGTGGTGCGGAACCGGCTCGAAGACCCCGCCCTGTACCGGAACTTCGCGGTGTCGCAACTGCTCTCGGAAGAGTGCCGGGAGGGCGAGCTGGCGGGGCCGTACGCGGAGCGGACGATGGACGTCAACCACGCGGTCGTCGAGTGGCTCGCCCCCGCCCCGCCCGGCTACGGCCCCGACGTGCCCGGCGCCCGCGCGCATCTGGACCGGCTGCGGGCGAAGTCGCCGGCCGAGCAGCGCGCGTACCTCGTCCAATACCTCGCGGCGAACAACTGCCGCCCCGACGAGGTGCCCGTCCCGTGAGCCTCTATCTGCGTTCTCGCGGGGTGCCGGGGGCGCTGACCGTGGTCCTCGCGGCGGTCGCGGCGGCATGGCTGCTCGCGCCGGAGGACGGGTCCCCCCACGCGCGCGTGCCGGTGGTGATGGCGCCGCTGCTGGTGGCGGCGGCGATCGGGACCTCGCTGCACACGGCGAGCGACGAGCTGGACCGGACGGCGGTAAGGGCCTGGTGGCCGCTGCGGCTCGGGCACGTCCTGGTGCCGGTCGCGGCGGCCGCCGCGCTGTTCGTCCTCGTCCTGCCGGGGGATCCGGCGGAGGCGGGGTTCGGCGCGTCCGCCGCCGTACGGAACACGCTCGGGCTGACCGGCCTCGCGGCGGGCGCGGCGGCGCTGGCCGGGGCGCGGGCGAGCTGGCTGCCGCCGGTGACGTACACGGCGGCGGTGTGGCTGACGCCGCCGGACGCCGGGGCGGCGGCCTGGTGGGGCTGGGCACTCCGGCCGGCCGCGGAGGGCCCGGCCTGGACGGTGGCCTGCGCCCTCCTGTGCGCGGGCACGGCCCTGTTCGCGCGACGCGGCCCGCGGCCGGGGAGGGGCTAGGGCGTGTCTGCCAATTGGCGTCGGACCCGACGGGAATGGTCAGACACGCCCTAGGACCCCCAGGCCGGGGCGGGGTCCTGGCCGTCCGTCGCGCGGATCGCGTCGTACTGGCGCCGGAGGTAGTCCCGTACCCGCGCGGGCATGTCGAGGGAGTCCGGGGCGAGGGCCCACTGGATCTGGAGGCCGTCCATGACGGCCAGGTACTCCCGGGCGATGCCTTCGCAGTCGATGCCGGGGCGGAGCTCGCCGGACCGGACGGCCTCCTCCAGGCGCTGGACGCTGTGCGCGAGCACGCGCGCGTACCGGTCCTTGAAGTACCCGTGGGCGGGGTGGCCGACGTTCCCGGACTCGCCGACGAGGACGTTGAACATGCGGACGATTCCGGGGCGCCGGGTGTTCTCCTCGATCAGCCGGACCAGGGCGTCGAGGAAGGCCGCGTACGACGCCGGCTCCTCGCTGAAGAGGCGCTCGACGTCGTGCTCCTCGCTCTGCGCCAGGACCGAGAGGAGCAGGTCCTCCTTGCTGCGGAAATGGTGCAGCAGGCCGCCCTGGGTGATGCCGCAGTCATGGGCGATGCGGGCGAGGGAGGAGGCGTGGAATCCCCACTTCCCGAAGTGCTCGACGGCGGTGTCCAGGATCAGCCGACGGCGGGCGTCACCGACGGCGTAACTGCCGCGACCTGCGCTTTTGGCGGTCGCGGCGACCTTCTTCTCCGGCATGCGGTCACCTTAGCCCCGCCCGGGAACCGCCCCAGCGACCTGTGACCCAGGTCACACATGACATACCTAGTACCCACTCGGTTTTCGCGCTTAGCCTGAGCCCGCCGCGGACGGCACCGCACCCCGCGGAGCCCCCGCCCCGGCTCCCGGGCGCGGTCCGCCGGCCCGCGAGCCGGGCCGCCCCCGTTCACGAAAGGCAGGTACGGACGCGATGCACCCCTATCAGGACGCCGGGCGCCCCGTGGACGAGCGCGTGGAGGACCTCCTCTCCCGGATGACGCCGGAGGAGAAGGCCGGTCAGCTCTTCCACACGATCCTCACGATGAACCCGGACGGCACTCCGGTCACCGAGCCCGACGACTCCCTCGCCCGGCTCACCACCCCGGAGCTGATCGCCGGGCGCGGCCTCACCCACTTCAACCTGCTCGGCAGTCACGGCGCCCGCGAGCTGGCCCGCTGGCACAACGCGGTCCAGGAGCTCGCGGCGGACACCCGCCTCGGCATCCCGGTCAGCCTCTCCACCGACCCGCGCCACGCCTTCACCGACAACATCGGGGCCTCGTTCAACGCCGGCGCCTTCTCCGCCTGGCCCGAGGCCCTCGGCCTGGCCGCCGTCCGCGACCCGGAGCTCGTCCACCGCTTCGCCGACACGGTCCGCCGCGAGTACCTCTCCGTCGGCTTCCGCACCGCGCTCCACCCGCAGATCGACCTCGCGACCGAACCCCGCTGGTCACGCCAGTCCGGCACCTTCGGCTCCGACGCGAAGCTGACCGGCGAACTGGTGGAGGCGTACGTGCGCGGCCTCCAGGGCGAGACCCTCGGCCCGGACTCGGTCGCCGCCATGGTCAAGCACTTCCCCGGCGGCGGCCCGCAGAAGGACGGCGAGGACCCGCACTTCCCGCACGGCAAGGAGCAGGTCTACCCGGGCGGCATGCGCGACCACCACCTGGAACCCTTCAAGGCCGCGATCGCCGCCGGCTGCTCGCAGATGATGCCGTACTACGGACAGCCGATCGGCACCGACTGGGAGGAGGTCGGCTTCGGCTTCAACCGGGGCGTCATCACCGGCCTGCTCCGCGAGGAACTGGGCTTCGGCGGGATTGTCTGCACCGACTGGGGCCTGCTCACCGACTCGGTGATCTTCGGCGAGCCGCACGAGGCCCGCGCCTGGGGCGTCGAGCACCTGAGCACGGCCGAACGCGCGGCGAAGGCGCTGGACGCGGGCGTCGACCAGTTCGGCGGCGAACAGTGCCCCGAGGTGATCGTCGAGCTCATGGCCTCCGGCCGGATCCCCGAGTCCCGCGTGGACGCCTCCGTACGGCGCCTGCTGCGCGAGAAGTTCCTGCTCGGCCTCTTCGACCACCGGCGGTACGTCGACCCCGACGAGGCCGCCGAGACCGTCGGCCGCGCCGACTTCACCGCCGCCGGCGCAGCCGCCCAGCGCCGCTCCCTCACCGTCCTCACCGACGGCCCCCTGCCGCTCGGCGGCTCCCCCCGGCTGTACGTCGACGGGGTCGACCCCGCGGTCGCCGCCGCGTACGGCGAGGTCGTCGCCACCCCCGACGAGGCCGACCTCGCCGTCCTCCGCCTCCGCACCCCCTACGAGGAGCGCCCCAACCGCTTCGAGTCCTTCTTCCACTCCGGCACGCTCGCCTTCGAGGAACCCGCGCTCGGCCGGATCCTCACCCTGCTCGACACCGTGCCCACGATCGTCTGCGTCAACCTCGAACGCCCGGCCGTCCTGCCCGAGATCGCCGCCGGCGCCGCCGCCCTCCTCGCCGACTACGGCGCGAGCGACGACGCCCTCCTCGACGTCCTCTTCGGCCGCGCCCGCCCCGAGGGCCGGCTCCCCTTCGAGCTGCCCCGCTCCATGGACGCGGTCCGCGCGGCCCGACCGGACGTCCCGAACGACACGGTGGATCCGGTCTTCCCACACGGGCACGGCCTGGACCTCTGACCCGGGACACCGGACATCGGATCTTGGATCTTGGATCTTGGATCTTGGATCTTGGATCTTGGATCTTGGATCTTGGATCTTGGATCTTGGATCTTGGATCTTGGATCTTGGATCTTGGACTTCGGAGATTGGAGATCGGATCTTGGATCCGATCTCCAATCTCCGAAGTCCGACATCCGACATCCGTCACATCGGATCCAATCTCAAGTCTTCTGGACATCGGATCCGATCACAGACCGCGGGGTACCTGACGACCCCGCGCGATCCGGGGCCCGCCCGTGGGGGGCCGGGCCCCGGATCCCCCCCTACCTGTCATGCCCATGAAAGGACGCACCGCCATGCGCCGTACCCTCGCGCTGACCGCAGCAGCAGCCGTACTTGCCGGCCTGGGCGCCACCGCCTTCGCCACCACTCCCGCCGCCAGTCCCGCCACCACCGCCGAGCGGACCCACGCCAAGCCCCGCCCCCTCGCCGGCCTGCGGATCCTCGTCTCCAACGACGACTCCATGAGAGCCGCGAAGGCGAGCAATTCGGACGGCCTGGGACTGTACGAGCTCCGCCGTGCGATGTGCGCGGCCGGCGCGGACGTCGTCGTGATGGCTCCCTGGCAGGTGCAGTCGGGCAAGGGCACGGCCGTGAGCAACGGCGGGGCGCTCACCGCCCAGCGCCGTACCGCGCTGCCCGCCGGGTACGAGAGGGACTGCGCGGGGGCGCCGTCCGGGGGCGCCGTGTTCGGCGTGTGCCTCGCCGAGGGCGGCTGCGCGCCGGACTCCCCCAGCGCGACCCCGGCGGACACCGTGAAGCTGGCGCTGCGCGGCGGCCTGGCGGCGAAGGTGGGCTGGAAGGGCGCCCCCGACCTGGTGCTCACCGGCATCAACTCGGGCCCGAACGTCGCCGCGAGCGTCAACGACTCGGGCACCGTCGGCGCGGCCGTCGCGGCGATCGACCAGGACGTCCCGGCGATCGCGTTCTCCTCCTCCGGCGACGCGAGCCAGACCTACTTCCCGCGCGAGAACTACCGGGCGCACGCCGAGTTCGGCGCGCGCCTGGTCGCGGGCCTCAGCGAGCGCGGGCTGCTGACCTCCGCCTTCGCCCTCAAGGTCGACTACCCGGACGTGAGCGCCGGCCAGCGGGCGAAGGCCCCGGCGTGGACCCGGGTCGGCGCCGGGGCCGTCGCCTACCACGCGTACGAGCAGCGGGGCTCGGGCGACACCTTCGACATCGCCCTGGGGCTGTGCCCGGTGGACGGCGGCGGCGAGGGCGAGTGCGCCGAGCCGCGCCGGGACGCCGACTCCGTCCGGCTGCTGGCCGACGGGCACGTCACCATCGCCCCCCTCACCTGGGACCGCACCTACGGGACCCCGGTCGAGGCGCGGCGCGAGCTGAGGGCCGTGCAGCGGTACGTGGAGCGCGAGGCCCCGCGCCCGTGACTCCCCCGACGGCACCTCAGCGTCATCCCGTGACTCCATAACGTGTTTGTCCCGGCCGCCCGCGCTCCGCGAGGATGGCCGGGACGACGCGTATCGCACGACGAGACACGGAGTGACCGCCCATGAACAGTCCCGTCACCCTCGACCGCCGCGAGGGTCCGTACGGCGAGGTCGTCCTCAGGCGCCGGGACGCCGGGGACCGCACCGACTTCGAGATCATCGCCAACGGCACCTTCCTGATGGACACCTCCGACGGACGCTCCGAGCGGCTGCTCGTGGACGCGGCGATGGAAGCGCTGCCCACGCGGGCGCGCGCGGGCGCGTCCGTCCTGATCGGCGGGCTCGGCGTCGGCTTCTCCCTCGCGCACGCCGCCGCCGACCCCCGCTGGGGCCGGATCGCGGTGGTCGAGCGGGAGGAGGCGATCATCGACTGGCACCGGAGCGGCCCCCTCGCGTCGCTCTCCGGGCGCGCCCTGGGCGACGAACGGACCGTGATCCTGCACACGGACCTGGTGACGTACCTGGAGACCACCACGGACACCTACGACGCGCTCTGCCTGGACATCGACAACGGCCCCGACTGGACGGTCACCGAGTCCAACGAATCCCTGTACGGGGCAGGGGGTTTGGCGTCCTGCGCGGCCCGGCTGAACCCCGGCGGAGTACTCGCCGTGTGGTCGGCGCGACCGTCCGGCGATTTCGAAGAGTCCTTGCGGAATGCCGGATTCAGCGGGGTACGGACGGAAGAGATCCCCGTTGCCCGGGGCGTCCCCGACGTGGTCCACCTCGGCGTCCGGCCTGCGTAGCCGGGACGCCGCCGGTACCTCTAGGCTGCTGCACCGACATCGGCGACGCGAGGCGGGGCAATGGAGCAGACACACACCACTCACCAGGGTGCGGCGACTCCGGGGGCCCAGCGGCGCGTCCTGGTCGTCGAGGACGACGCGACGATCGTGGAGGCGGTCTCGGCCCGGCTGCGCGCCGAGGGCTTCCTCGTGCAGACCGCGACCGACGGCCCGGCGGCCGTCGAGGCGGCCGAGGCGTGGCAGCCCGACCTGATGGTGCTGGACGTGATGCTGCCGGGCTTCGACGGCCTGGAGGTCTGCCGGCGCGTGCAGGCCCAGCGCCCGGTGCCGGTGCTCATGCTCACCGCGCGGGACGACGAGACCGACATGCTGGTCGGTCTGGGCGTCGGCGCCGACGACTACATGACGAAGCCTTTCTCCATGCGTGAGCTGGCCGCCCGGGTGCACGTGCTGCTGCGCCGGGTGGAGCGGGCCGCGCTCGCCGCCGTGACCCCGCGCAGCGGGATCCTGCGCCTGGGCGAGCTGGAGATCGACCACGCGCAGCGCCGGGTGCGGGTGCGGGCCGAGGACGTACACCTGACGCCGACCGAGTTCGACCTGCTGGTCTGTCTGGCCAACACCCCGCGCGCGGTGCTCTCCCGGGAGCAGCTGCTGGCCGAGGTGTGGGACTGGGCGGACGCCTCGGGCACCCGGACCGTGGACAGCCACATCAAGGCGCTGCGCCGGAAGATCGGCGCCGAGCGGATCCGTACGGTGCACGGGGTGGGGTACGCGCTGGAGACCCCGGCGCCGTGAACCGGCCGGGGCGGCGCACCGGACGGCCCCGGCGCCGGATCGCGATCTCGATCAAGACGAAGCTGGGCGCGCTGGTCGTCGGCGCGGTGCTGCTGACCTCCGGTCTGGCCCTGGTGGCGATCCGCACCTCCACCGAGTTCCGGTACATCACGATCTTCGCGATGATCGCGACGCTGCTGATCACGCAGTTCGTGGCGCAGTCGCTGACGGCGCCGCTGGACGAGATGAACACGGTGGCGGGGTCGATCTCGCGCGGTGACTTCTCGCGTCGGGTGCGGGGCGCGGACCGGCGCGACGAGCTGGGCGACCTGGCCTCCACGATCAACCGCATGGCGGACGACCTGGAGGCGGTGGACCGGCACCGCAAGGAGCTGGTCGCCAATGTGTCGCACGAGCTGCGGACGCCGATCGCGGCGCTGCGGGCGGTGCTGGAGAACGTGGTCGACGGGGTCTCGGAGGCCGATCCGGAGACGATGCGTTCGGCGCTGAAGCAGACCGAGCGGCTGGGCCGGCTGGTGGAGACGCTGCTCGACCTGTCACGGCTCGACAACGGTGTCGTGGCGCTGCGGGCCCGCCGTTTCGAGGTGTGGCCCTATCTGTCCGGGGTGCTGCGGGAGGCGAACCTGGCCGCCGCGCAGCGCGGGCTGCCGTCGACGTCGGGCCTGCACCGGCGTACCGACGTGCACCTGCACCTGGACGTGTCGCCGTCCGACCTGACGGCGTACGCGGACGTGGAGCGGCTGCACCAGGTGATGGCGAACCTGATCGACAACGCCGTGAAGCACTCCCCGCCGCACGGGCGCGTGACGGTGCGGGCCCGGCGCGGTCCGTACCCGGAGTCCCTGGAGCTGGTGGTCCAGGACGAGGGCCCGGGCATCCCGGAGCAGGAGCGCCACAAGGTCTTCGAGCGTTTCAACCGGGGCACGGCCCCGGACCTCCAGGGGCCGGCGAGCGACGGCGGGACCGGTCTGGGCCTTGCGATCGCCCGCTGGGCGGTGGATCTCCACGGTGGCGGAATCGGTGTGGCCGAATCTTCACGCGGGTGCCGCATCCGCGTCACTCTTCCGGGCAGCCTCCCTCTGCGGGATTGACGTAGGGTTCGAACCGGAAGCGAACGTTCTGCGTGAACAAGGGCAGGACGTGGTCAGGGATGCGGCCGAAGACGGCCGTAGCCGGGCTTTTCCGTACCCTCACACCTGCGGAACCCCGCTTGTTTCCCGCCATTCACGGCGCCGAAACACCCCGTCAAGTGTGACTTGCGCGACGTTGGAGTGCCCGGCCTGCACGTCCCGGCCGGACAGGCGTAGCCTTTATTTCCGCTGTCCATCACCTTGCGAAGCGGAAGAGGGCGGTTGCCGCCGTGTCGTCTCAGTCCCCCAGTACCCCGAGCTCCCCGGCCGACCAAGACGGGCGTGGCGTGAGCCCCGCAGCCGCCTTCGGTGCCAATGAGTGGCTCGTCGACGAGATCTACCAGCAGTACCTCCAGGACCCGAATTCGGTCGATCGTGCCTGGTGGGACTTCTTCGCCGACTACAAGCCGGGTGCGGCGGAGACCCCGTCCGCCCCGGCCGCCACCACGACGGCCGCGCCCTCGGCGCAGCAGGCGGGCCCCGCACAGGCCGCACCTGCCGCTCCGACCGCCGCCGTGCCGGCCCCGGCGCCGGCTCCCGCCGCGAAGCCGGCCGCCGCCGCTCCGGCCCCGGCTCAGGCTCCGGCCCCGGCGAAGCCCGCCGCGGCCGCTCCCGCCGCCGCGAAGCCGGCCGCCGCCGCTCCGGCGCCCGCCAAGGCCGCCGAGGCGCCCGCCGGTCCCGAGCTGATCACCCTCCGCGGCCCGGCCGCCGCGGTCGCGAAGAACATGAACGCCTCCCTGGAGGTGCCGACGGCCACGTCCGTCCGCGCCGTCCCGGTGAAGCTGCTCTTCGACAACCGGATCGTCATCAACAACCACCTGAAGCGCGCCCGGGGCGGGAAGATCTCCTTCACCCACCTCATCGGCTACGCCATGGTGCAGGCGATCAAGGCCATGCCGTCCATGAACTACTCCTTCGCGGAGAAGGACGGCAAGCCGACCCTGGTCAAGCCGGAGCACGTGAACTTCGGTCTCGCCATCGACCTGGTGAAGCCGAACGGCGACCGCCAGCTCGTCGTCGCGGGCATCAAGAAGGCCGAGACGCTCAACTTCTTCGAGTTCTGGCAGGCGTACGAGGACATCGTCAAGCGCGCCCGCGTGGGCAAGCTGACGATGGAGGACTTCACCGGCGTCACCGTCTCCCTGACCAACCCCGGCGGCCTCGGCACGGTCCACTCCGTGCCGCGTCTGATGCCCGGACAGTCGGTCATCATGGGCGTCGGCTCCATGGACTACCCGGCCGAGTTCCAGGGCACCTCCCAGGACACCCTGAACAAGCTGGGCATCTCCAAGGTCATGACCCTGACCTCGACCTACGACCACCGGGTCATCCAGGGCGCCGCCTCCGGCGAGTTCCTGCGGATCGTCGCGAACCTCCTCCTCGGCGAGAACGAGTTCTACGACGAGATCTTCAAGTCGCTGCGGATCCCCTACGAGCCGGTCCGCTGGCTCAAGGACATCGACGCGTCCCACGACGACGACGTCACCAAGGCCGCGCGCGTCTTCGAGCTGATCCACTCCTACCGGGTCCGCGGCCACGTCATGGCCGACACCGACCCGCTGGAGTACAAGCAGCGCAAGCACCCCGACCTGGACATCACCGAGCACGGCCTCACCCTGTGGGACCTGGAGCGCGAGTTCGCGGTCGGCGGCTTCGCCGGCAAGTCGATGATGAAGCTCCGCGACATCCTCGGCGTCCTGCGCGACTCGTACTGCCGCACCACCGGCATCGAGTTCATGCACATCCAGGACCCGAAGCAGCGCAAGTGGATCCAGGACCGCGTCGAGCGTCCCCACGCGCGCGTGGAGCGCGAGGAGCAGCTCCGCATCCTCCGCCGCCTGAACTCGGCCGAGGCGTTCGAGACCTTCCTGCAGACGAAGTACGTCGGCCAGAAGCGGTTCTCCCTGGAGGGCGGCGAGTCCGTCATCCCGCTGCTCGACGCGGTCATCGACTCCGCCGCCGAGTCCCGCCTGGACGAGGTCGTCATCGGCATGGCCCACCGCGGCCGCCTCAACGTCCTCGCGAACATCGTGGGCAAGTCGTACGCGCAGATCTTCCGCGAGTTCGAGGGCAACCTCGACCCGAAGTCGATGCACGGCTCCGGCGACGTCAAGTACCACCTGGGCGCCGAGGGCACCTTCACCGGTCTCGACGGCGAGCAGATCAAGGTCTCCCTGGTCGCCAACCCCTCCCACCTGGAGGCGGTCGACCCGGTCCTGGAGGGTGTCGTCCGCGCCAAGCAGGACGTCATCAACAAGGGCGGCACGGACTTCACCGTCCTTCCGGTCGCCCTCCACGGCGACGCGGCCTTCGCGGGCCAGGGCGTGGTGGCCGAGACCCTCAACATGTCGCAGCTGCGCGGCTACCGCACGGGCGGCACGGTCCACATCGTCATCAACAACCAGGTCGGCTTCACCGCCGCCCCGGAGTCCTCGCGTTCCTCGATGTACGCGACCGACGTGGCCCGCATGATCGAGGCGCCGATCTTCCACGTGAACGGCGACGACCCGGAGGCCGTGGTCCGCGTCGCGCGGCTCGCCTTCGAGTTCCGCCAGACGTTCAACAAGGACGTCGTGATCGACCTCATCTGCTACCGCCGCCGCGGTCACAACGAGGGCGACAACCCCTCGTTCACCAACCCGCAGATGTACAACCTGATCGACAAGAAGCGCTCGGTGCGCAAGCTCTACACCGAGTCGCTCATCGGTCGCGGCGACATCACCCTGGAGGAGGCGGAGCAGTCGCTCCAGGACTTCCAGGGCCAGCTGGAGAAGGTCTTCGCGGAGGTCCGCGAGGCCACCTCCGCCCCCGCGGCGACGACCGTCCCGGACGCGCAGGCCGAGTTCCCGGTCGCCGTCACCACCGCGGTCTCCCAGGAGGTCGTGAAGCGGATCGCCGACTCGCAGACCAACATCCCGGAGCGGATCACGGTCCACTCGCGTCTGCTGCCGCAGCTCCAGCGCCGCGCGGCCTCGATCGACGACGGCACCATCGACTGGGGCTTCGGCGAGACCCTCGCCATCGGCTCCCTGCTGATGGAGGGCACCCCGGTCCGTCTGTCGGGCCAGGACTCCCGCCGCGGCACCTTCGGCCAGCGCCACGCGGTCCTGGTCGACCAGGAGACCGGCGAGGACTACACCCCGCTGCTCTACCTGGCCGAGGACCAGGCCCACTTCAATGTCTACGACTCGCTGCTCAGCGAGTACGCGGCGATGGGCTTCGAGTACGGCTACTCGCTGGCCCGCCCGAGCTCCCTGGTGGTCTGGGAGGCGCAGTTCGGCGACTTCGTCAACGGCGCCCAGACCGTCGTCGACGAGTTCATCTCCTCGGCCGAGCAGAAGTGGGGACAGACCTCCGGCGTCACCCTGCTCCTGCCGCACGGCTACGAGGGCCAGGGCCCGGACCACTCGTCCGCCCGCCCGGAGCGCTTCCTCCAGATGTGCGCCCAGGACAACATGACGGTCGCCATGCCGACGCTGCCGTCGAACTACTTCCACCTCCTGCGCTGGCAGGTGCACAACCCGCACCACAAGCCGCTCATCGTCTTCACCCCGAAGTCGATGCTGCGTCTGAAGGCCGCGGCGTCCAAGGTGGAGGAGTTCACCACCGGCGGCTTCCGCCCGGTCATCGGCGACTCGACCGTCGACCCGGCCGCCGTCCGCAAGGTCGTCTTCTGCGCCGGCAAGGTCTACTACGACCTGGAGGCCGAGCGGCAGAAGCGCGGCGACACGGAGACCGCGATCATCCGTCTGGAGCGCCTGTACCCGCTGCCGGGTGCCGAGCTCCAGGCCGAGATCGCCAAGTACCCGAACGCGGCCAAGTACATCTGGGCGCAGGAGGAGCCGGCGAACCAGGGCGCGTGGCCGTTCATCGCGCTCAACCTGATCGACCACCTCGACCTGGCGGTCGGCGCGGACATCCCGGCGGGCGAGCGCCTGCGCCGGATCTCCCGCCCGCACTCCTCGTCCCCGGCGGTCGGCTCGGCCAAGCGTCACCAGGCGGAGCAGCAGCAGCTGGTCAACGAGGTCTTCGACGCCTGACGTCGGCACCCCGTACGGAGGCCCGGCACCCCTCGTGGGGTGCCGGGCCTCCGGCCTGTCCGGGCGGGCCTATCCTGGATCGCATGTACTTCACCGACCGTGGCATCGAGGAACTGGAGAAGCGGCGCGGCGAGGAGGAGGTCACCTTCGAGTGGCTCGCCGAGCAGCTGCGGACCTTCGTCGATCTCAACCCCGACTTCGAGGTGCCCGTCGAGCGCCTCGCGACCTGGCTGGCCCGCCTCGACGACGAGGACGAGGACGACGAGTAGGACCGACGACGCCTGAGGCCCCCTCCCGAGCGGGAGGGGGCCTCAGGCGTCTGCGGGCACGGGGGCGCGGTACCGGCGTTTCGGGGGGCTCGGCTCGGTGGAGGCGGCTCGGTGGTCACCGGCCGGCGCACGCGTCTCGGGGGTCGCGGCCCGGTATCGGCGGGCCGGGGGCTCAGTGCTCGCGCAGGCGGTCGTACGCGAGGCCGAGGGCGCCGTGGGCGACCAGGAGGGCTCCCGCCGTCGCCCAGCCGCCGCTGCGGCGGCCGAGGCCCCACAGGAGCAGCGGGACGCCCGCGGCGAGCTGGGCGCCGCCGAGGACGCGCGCTCGCGGGCCGCGCAGGTACGGGCCGAGGGGGCCCTCCTCCACGACGTCGAGCTCGGCGAGGACGGCGTCGCGCCAGCCGGGCCACTCCAGTTGCTCGGCACCGTCGGCGAGCGCCGCCTCGCGAAGCCGGTCGGGGGTCTCGCCGGGGTCGACGCCGCCGGGCAGGTGGAGACCGGCGCGGGCGAGGACGGCGACGAGGCCGAGGAGACGGGTACGGGCGTCCGCCTCGGGGTCGGGGAGGGTGAGCGGCTCCAGCGCCTGGACGTCGAGGACCGGGTCGAGGGCGAGGCGGTCGGCGAGGGTCCGCATGGCCTCGTCCTCGCCGACCGGGGTGCCGTCCGCGAGCCAGGTGTAGCCGACGGTGCGGCGGAAGCCGGCGGCGAGGGTCACCCCGGCGCGGTCGCCGTCCCACCAGAGGGCGAGGACGGGCCAGGTGGCGGCCGAGACGGCGAGGGCGGTGGCCCAGCCGGTGACGACCCGTTCGACCGGCTCCCCGCCGCCCTGCCAGGGCTTCCCCTCCGATACGAGCACGCTCCAGTCGGCGCCGGCGGGCGCGAGCAGCAGCCGCTCCCGGAGGAGCTGGGCGGGCGGACGGACCGTCGGGGGGTCGGCTCGGCACAGCAGCAGCGCCCCGGCGGGGCTCGGTCCGGATGTCGCGTTCATGAGCCCTACGCTAGGCCAGTTTGTCCGTGTACGGCGGTGATTGCGCCGACCCTGTCAGGGATGAATCAGGGTTGACTCCGCCACACCGCGATATATCGTGAATCTCGGAAGTCGCGATATGTTGCGTCGCCAGGCGCTGCTGGACGAAAGCTCGACGAAGGCCCGGGGAGGGTTCGGCGAGGGTTCGACGAAGGCTCGGCAGAGCTCTGAGGAAGGCTTCGAGGAATGCTTCGAGGAAACGGGAGGTCCGCACCATGACCGAGTGGTCCGTCACCGAGCCGGTGAAACTCGCGCCCGCCGACCCCGTGACACGGCTGCGCATCCGCGTCGTGGGCGGCGCGGTCAACGTAGTGGGCACCGACGAGAGCACGGCACGGGTGGAGATCTCCGAGATCGAGGGCCCGCCCCTGGTCGTCACGCAGGAGGGCTCCACCCTGACCGTCGCCTATCGGGACCTGCACTGGAAGGGCATCCTCAAGTGGATCGACACCAAGCCCCACCGGCGGCGGGCCGTGGTCTCGGTCGCCGTGCCGGCCGGTGCCGAGGTCGAGGTGGGGGCGGTCATGGCGGACACGGTGGTCTCCGGTCTGCGGGGCCGCACCGAGGTCAAGGGGGTGACCGGGGCCACGACGCTCGTGGGGCTCTCCGGTCCGGTCCGCGCCGAGACCGTGTCGGGCGCCCTGGAGGCCCAGTCGGTGACCGGGGCGCTGCGGGTGAGCTCGGTGACCGGTGACGTGACGGTGATCGAGGGCTCCGGCTCGGCGGTACGGGCGGAGACGGTCAGCGGGGACATGGTCCTGGACCTGGACCCGGCCCCGGACGGGGCCCCGCCGGCCGACATCCGGCTCACCAGCGTCTCCGGCGAGGTCGCCATCCGGCTGCCGCACCCGGCGGACGCCCGGGTCGAGGCGAGCACCACCAGCGGCGCGGTGTCGAACGCCTTCGAGGACCTGCGGGTCGGCGGCGAGTGGGGCACCAAGTCCATCACCGGCACGCTCGGCGCCGGCAGCGGCACGCTCAAGGCGACCACGGTCTCCGGCTCGATCGCGCTCCTCCGCCGTCCGGAGCCCGCCGAGGACGCGGAGTCCGGCCCGGCCGGCCCCTCGGCCGACCCCACCGCCGACCCCTCCGACCCCACCTCCCCCGCGTCCGGAAAGGTGCTCTGACATGTCCCCCGTCTTCGCCCACGGCCGACTCCGTCTCTACCTGCTCAAGCTGCTCGACGAGGCCCCCCGTCACGGCTACGAGGTGATCAGGCTCCTGGAGGAGCGCTTCCAGGGTCTGTACGCGCCCTCCGCGGGCACGGTCTACCCGCGACTGGCCAAGCTGGAGGCCGAGGGGCTCGTCACGCACACCAGCGAGGGCGGCCGGAAGGTCTACTCGCTGACCGACGCGGGCCGCGCCGAGCTGGCCGGCCGGGACGCCGAACTCGACGCCCTGGAGCGGGAGATCCGGGACTCCGTCGCGGAGCTGGCCGCCGAGATCCGTGAGGACGTGCGGGGCGCGGCGGGCCGGGTGCGCAGCGAGATGCGCGCGGCGGCGAGCCGGACCCGCACCTCGGAGGGCTCGGCCTTCGCCGAGGCCAGGGAGGAGCTGAGCAAGGCCAAGCGGGAGTGGAAGGAGCAGACCCGGCAGGCGAAGGAGGAGGCCCGGTCGGCGAAGCTCCAGGCGAAGGAGTTCCAGCGGATCGCCCAGCAGGTGCAGGACGAGGTCCAGAGCCGCTTCGCCAGGGGCGAGTGGCCGCAGACCGTCTGGGAGGGTCTGTCGGGGATCACCGCGCAGCTGGGCGACCTCGTCCAGGGCCACCACGCCAAGGCCCGCGCAGGGGCCCCCGGTGCGCCCGGCGGCGCCTCGGAGACCGAGGCGCCGGCTCAGGCTCCCGCGTGGGCGCGGGAGACGGCTGGGTCGGGCGAGCCGGCCAGGGATCTGGACCGGCTGCTCGACCGGTTCCGTGACGAGATCCGGGACGCGGCGCGCGACCACGGGGTGACGGACGCCCAGCTGGCGGCGGCCCGCGACCACTTGGCCACGGCGGCGACCCGCATCACCGGAATACTCCACCGCCGCTCGGACGCCTGAGCGGCACCCGCGGCCGGCGACGACGTCCGGAGCGGGCCACGGTGCCGGCGTCAGGGGCGGGCCACGGTGTCGGCGTCAGGGGCGGGTGGCGGTTCGGGTCACGGTGACGGTGACCCGGGCGCCCGGTGCGGCGAGGACCCGGCCCTTGCCGCCGTCCCGGTCGCGCAGGACCAGCGCCCCGCGCGCCCTGGCCTTCCAGTCGCCGGACGGCAGGGCGAGCTCGGTGACGCGGGAGCCGCGCGGCCCGGCGGCGTCGTACTCCAGGCGGTAGACGCCGGTCGCCGGGTCGTAGGCGGAGGAGCGGACCCGGCCGGCGACGGCCTCGGCGTACGGCTCGGCGGTCAGCTCCTTGTTGGTGCGGAAGGCGCCGGAGCCGTCGACGGCGCAGTAGCCGCCGCCGTAGCACCACTCCCAGCCGGTCCAGCCGGAGCCGTAGCGGCCGAGCGAGACCATGGCCTCGCGGTAGAAGCGGTTCATGTTCGGGAGGGAGTTGTTGAGCGGCCCCCACTCCCCCACGATCACGGGGACCTCGTACTCCTTGGGGTAGAGGGTGACCGCCGCCTCGTAGTTCTCGATCCAGCGGGCCGAGGGATCGTAGTCGCCGCCCACCTCCATGGCGCTGTTGTAGAAGTGCGGGGCGTAGACGACCTTCGGGTCGTCGATCCGGCCGAGGCCGGTCGGCACGCCCTCGCCGACGATCGGGGTCGGCTCGACGAAGATCCAGGAGTCCCGGTCGACCGAACGGATCGCGTCCGCGATCCGGTTGTACATCGGGGTGATCTGCTCGCGTTCGATGCGCCGGGCGGCGGTCGCGAGGTCCTCGCCCTCGCGCAGTTCGCCCATCGGCTCGTTGATCAGGTCGTAGCCGAGGACGGCCGGATGGTCCTCGAAACGGTCGGCGAGCACCCGCCACATGCGGGCCTGGGCGCGGCGCAGGTCCTCGTCCTCGTAGAGGTGGGTGAAGGCGCGCTGGACGGCGGGCTCGAAGTACTCGGAGAACCAGTCGTCGGGGCGCGGGGTGAAGGGCAGCCCGTCGGTCCGGGTGGCCCAGGCGGGGATGCCCCGGTGGTCGAAGGCGGGGCCGAAGACGTCCTGGTGGGCGTCGAGGATCACCATGACGTCGTGTTCGGCCGCCCAGTCGAGGACCCGCTCGATCTTGCGGAGGTAGCTCTGGCTGTACTGCCCGGGACGGGGCTCCAGGTCGTCCCAGAAGACCAGCAGACGTGCGGTGTTGAAGCCCCTGGCCCGCATGTCCCGGAAGTGCTTCTCGGTGACGGAGGAGAGGGCTTCGTCCCCGCTGTGCGCCTTGTCGCCGACGTTCCAGCCGCGCAGCGTCAGGACGCGGCCGCGGGAGTCGGTCAGGTGCGGGATGCCGTCCCCGCCGGCCCGCGTGCGGGCCGTTGCCTCCGCGCGGGCCGCGCCGGCGGTGGCGGTGACCGTGGCCGTGGCCGTGGCCGTGGCAGTGGGGGCGAGCGTGGCGAGCAGGGCGGCGGCGACGGCGGCCGACAGGAGGGTGGTGCGCGACGAGCGGGACACGGGGACCTCCGGCACAAGGAAGTGAGCGTTGTTCACGTTTCACGTGCCGGAGATCCCATCAGGTCGACCGACCCGTATCAAGACGTCGTCAGCACGATCTTTCCGAAGAGGTCGCCGGCGGCCATCTTCTCGAAGCCCTCGCGGGCCCGGTCCAGCGGCAGCACCTCGTCGATCACCGGACGGACACCGGTGGCCGCGCAGAAGGAGAGCAGGTCCTCCAGCTCGTCCTTGGAGCCCATCGTCGAGCCGACGACCTTCAGCTCCAGGAAGAAGATCCGGGTCAGCTCCGCGTGCGAGGGGCGGTCGCCGCTGGTGGCGCCGGAGATGACCAGAGTGCCGCCGGGGCGCAGCGACTTGACCGAATGCGACCAGGTGGCGGCGCCGACGGTCTCGATGACGGCGTCCACCCGCTGCGGCAGCCGGGCTCCGGGCTCGTACGCCTCGACGGCGCCGAGCTCCACGGCCCGCTTCCGCTTGGCCTCGTCCCGGCTGGTGGCGAAGACCCGCAGGCCGGCGGCCTTGCCGAGGACGATCGCGGCGGTGGCGACGCCCCCGCCGGCGCCCTGGACGAGGACCGAGTCGCCGGGGCGGACTCCGGCGTTGGTGAAGAGCATCCGGTAGGCGGTCAGCCAGGCGGTGGGGAGGCAGGCGGCCTCGGCGAAGGAGAGCTCCTTCGGCTTGGGCAGGACGTTCCAGCTCGGGACGGTGACGCGCTCGGCGAAGGTGCCCTGGTAGCGCTCGGTGAGGATGGAGCGGGGCTCGTTCGGCCCGACGCCGTGGCCGGTCTGGCCGATGACGGAGTGCAGGACGACCTCGTTGCCGTCCTCGTCGATCCCGGCGGCGTCGCAGCCGAGGATCATCGGCAGCTTCTCCTCGGGGAGGCCGACCCCGCGCAGCGACCAGAGGTCGTGGTGGTTGAGCGAGGCGGCCTTGACGGTGACGGTGGTCCAGCCGGGACGCGCCTCGGGCTCGGGGCGTTCGCCCAACTCAAGGCCGTTCAGGGGCTGGTCGCGGTCGATTCGGGCGGCGTAGGCAGCGAACATGGCCACGACCCTAGGCGGCGACGGCGACCGCGCGGAACCACACACCGGTGTGACGCGCGTCCCCTCACGACCACCCCTCACAACCGCCCCTCACGGCCACCCCCTGACCCCTCCCGCACGAGCAAAGCGGCGAGGGCGCCCGTACCGGCCTCCAGGCGGGCCCAGAAGGTCCGCAGGCCGGGCGGCGGGGGCCCCAGGGCCCCGAGAGCGGCCAGGAGGCGAGCGAGGGCGGCAGCAAGGAAGTACGGGGGCCCTCCACGCCCTCCACGCCCGCCACGCCCCACCCACGCGAAAGGGCCCCGCCAGGTCCGATGCGGCGGACCCGGCGGGGCCCTTTCAGGGGCCTTCCGCGGACTGGCGTCAGCGGCGGGCGACGCCCTCGGCGCGCGCGGCGGCGGCGACCGCGGCCGCGACGGCCGGGGCGACCCGGTCGTCGAACGGCGACGGGATGACGCAGTCGGCGGCGAGCGCGTCACCGACGACACCGGCGATGGCGTCGGCGGCGGCGATCTTCATGCCCTCGGTGATCCGGGAGGCCCGGACCTGGAGCGCGCCGGCGAAGATGCCGGGGAACGCGAGGACGTTGTTGATCTGGTTGGGGTAGTCCGAACGGCCGGTGGCCACGACCGCCGCGTACTTGTGCGCGACGTCCGGGTGGACCTCGGGGTTCGGGTTGGCCATGGCGAAGACGAAGGCGTCCTTGGCCATGGAGGCGACGGCCGCCTCGGGGACCGTGCCGCCGGAGACGCCGATGAACACGTCGGCACCGGCGAGGGCGGTCTCCAGGGAGCCGGTGAGGCCCGCCTTGTTGGTGAGCCCGGCGATCTCGCGCTTGACGTCGGTGAGGTCCTCGCGGTCGCTGCTGACGACGCCCTTGCGGTCGGCGACGCAGACGTCGCCGATGCCGGCCTCCAGCAGGAACTTGGCGATGGCCACGCCGGCCGCGCCCGCGCCGGAGATGACGGCGCGCAGGTCGCCGAGGGTCCGGCCGGTCAGCTTCGCCGCGTTCCGCAGGGCGGCGAGGGTGACGATGGCGGTGCCGTGCTGGTCGTCGTGGAACACCGGGATGTCGAGGCGCTCCTGGAGCTTGCGCTCGATCTCGAAGCACCGCGGCGCCGAGATGTCCTCCAGGTTCACTCCGCCGAAGGACGGGGCGAGCCGGACGACCGTGTCGACGATCTCGTCGGTGTCGGTGGTCGCGAGGGCGATCGGGACGGCGTCCACGCCGCCGAACTGCTTGAAGAGGATCGCCTTGCCCTCCATGACCGGGAGGGATGCCTCCGGGCCGATGTCGCCGAGGCCGAGCACGGCGGTGCCGTCGGTGACGACGGCGACGACCTGGGACTTCCACGTGTAGTCGTGGACCAGCTCGGGCTGCTCGGCGATGGCGGTGCACACCTTGGCGACGCCGGGGGTGTACGCGAGGGACAGGTCGTCCTTGTTGCGGACGGGGACGGTGGCCTGGATGGCCATCTTGCCGCCGCGGTGGAGGGCGAAAGCCGGGTCGAAGAGCTCCTCGGGAGCTCCTTCCGTACCGCTCTCGCTGCGAGGATTGACGATCTCCGCTGCCATGTGGGTGAGACCCCTTTATGTCTGTTGTCGAGGGTTGCCGCTCCTGGTGTGGAGCGGTGGGCGGGTCCCGCGGCCGCCGTGTCGGGCAGCCGCGCGGGCGCGCCGCACAACGCGCCCTGAGCCCCGGATGAGGGGTGTAAGGATCCTTCTTACCGGACAGACGGCACCGCAGACGAGTCCGTATCCGCTCGGTGACGCGACTCATACCGAGTGCTTCCGGACGCGGACGGAGAAGGAAGCGTCACCCGATATCAGGAAACATGACGGCAGCGCCCGTTTGGCTCTCTTCGTGCCGTCCGAATGGCGAGATCAACCGCAGATTCTTCGGTGAATCGGGAAGGGAACGACAGATAGTCCGGCCTTGATGTACCGGCCTGTCGTAGTTCGGGCGCGACCCGTTACCCGATTTTGACATCCGTGGACGTCGGTTTGAGGCAGTCCGAATGGCAAGATGCCGTAATCACACGAGGTCGCGACACTCGAAGACGCGTACGCGACCATTGGCAACGCCTATGGCAACTCCCTCATACGCCGGAGGATCCCGACCATGACCGCACGCTCCACGCGCTGTACGACCGTCGCCAAGACCCGCACCTCCCGTCTTGCCGCGGTCGCCGCCATCGCGGTCGCCGGCTCGATGCTGCTGACCGCCTGCGGTGACCAGACCGAAGGCGGCTCCACCACGGAGGGCGGCACCACCGCTGCCAACTCCGCCCCGCTCTTCTCCAAGCTGCCCGCCGACATCCAGAAGGCCGGCGTCATCAAGGTCGGCACGGACGCCTCGTACGCGCCGATGGAGTTCACCGAGAACGGCAAGATCGTCGGTGTCGACCCCGACATCGCCGCCGCCCTCGGCAAGCAGCTCGGCGTGGAGCTCAAGTTCACCTCGGGCACCTTCGACGGCCTGATCACCGGCCTGGAGTCCGGCCGCCACAGCCTCGTCATGTCCTCCATGACGGACAACAAGAAGCGCCAGGAGGGCCTGGACGACGACGGGAAGAAGATCGGCAAGGGCGTCGACTTCGTCGACTACTTCTCCTCCGGCGTCTCCCTGCTGGTCAAGAAGGGCAACCCGCAGGGCGTCAACTCCCTCGACGACCTCTGCGGCAAGACCGTCGCCGTCCAGCGCGGCACGATCTACGAGGACACCTTCAAGGCCCAGGCCACGAAGTGCGGCTCGAACAAGCTCACGATCCAGGCGTTCGACACCGACGCCGAGGCCCAGACCCGCGTGAAGGCCGGCGGCGCCGTCGCCGACCTGAACGACTACCCGGTCGCCGCGTACATCGCGAAGACCTCGGGCGGCGGCAACGACTTCGAGGTCGTCGGCAACCAGACCGACGTCGGCCTCATGGGCATCGCCGTCTCCAAGGACGACACCCAGCTGCGCGACGCCGTCAAGGAAGCGCTCGACGCGATCATCAAGGACGGCACCTACGCCGAGGCCCTGAAGAAGTGGGACGTCGAGGACAGCGCGGTCAAGTCGGCCACGATCAACGCCGGCAAGTGACCTGCCCGCTTCCCCCCTCGCACCACTGAAGGGCAGTCGTCGTGACTGACAAGCTCAGCAAGGACCCGACCCCCACACCTCCCGGGTCCGGCTCCTCCGCCACGCCGTACGAGGCCATCAAGGCCGTCCCCGTACGCCACTACGGGCGCTGGATCAGCGCCGTGGTGGTCGTGGCCCTCCTCGGATGGCTCGTCTACGCCTTCTCCCAGGGCAACATCATCTGGGACACGGTCTGGGACAAGCTGTTCGACTCGTCGATCATCGACGGCCTGTGGAACACGATCATCATCAGCGTCGCCTCGATGGCGCTGGGTCTGGTGCTCGGCATCCTCTTCGCCGTCATGCGCCTGTCCAAGAACCCGGTGACGGGCGCGGTGGCGTGGCTGTACATCTGGTTCTTCCGCGGCACGCCGGTCTACGTCCAGCTGCTGGTCTGGTTCAACCTGTCGCTGATCTTCGAGTACATCAACCTCGGGCCGCTCTACAAGAACGAGACCGTGGACGTCATGACGCCGTTCATGGTCGCCCTCCTCGGCCTCGGCCTGAACGAGGGCGCGTACATGGCGGAGATCGTCCGCGCCGGCATCCAGTCGGTCGACGAGGGCCAGACCGAGGCGGCGCACGCGCTCGGCATGTCCCAGACGAAGACCATGCGCCGGATCGTGCTGCCCCAGGCGATGCGGGTCATCGTGCCGCCGACGGGCAACGAGTTCATCAACATGCTCAAGACCTCGTCGCTGGTCTCGGCCGTGCAGTACACCGAACTGCTCCGGGCGTCGTCGAACATCGGCAGCACGTCCAGCGCCGTGATGGAGATGCTCTTCGTGGCCTCCATCTGGTACCTGGCGCTGACCAGCGTGTTCAGCGTCGGCCAGTACTACCTGGAGCGCCGTTTCGCCCGGGGTTCGCTCCGCAGCCTGCCGCCCACCCCGTGGCAGCGGGTCAAGACGAACCTCACCACCTTCAAGCGCTCCCCGGAGGCGACGCGATGACCGGCGAGCTCATGGTCAAGGCGGAGGGCGTCCACAAGTCCTACGGCGCCGCCCACATCCTCCGGGGCATCGACCTGGAGGTCCGCAGCGGGGAGGTGTTCTGCCTGGTCGGCCCGTCCGGCTCCGGCAAGTCGACCTTCCTGCGCTGCATCAACCACCTGGAGCGCATCGACGGCGGCCGGCTCTCGGTCGACGGTCAGCTCGTCGGCTACCGCCAGAAGGGCGACAAGCTGTACGAGCTGAAGGACAGCGAGGTCGCGGCCCAGCGCCGGGACATCGGCATGGTCTTCCAGCGCTTCAACCTGTTCCCCCACATGACGGCCCTGGCCAACGTGATGGAGGCACCCGTCCAGGTGAAGGGCGAGACCAAGGCCGTCGCCCGCGAGCGGGCCGAGCGCCTGCTCGACCGGGTGGGCCTCGGCGACAAGATGGGGAACTACCCGTCCCAGCTCTCCGGCGGCCAGCAGCAGCGCGTCGCCATCGCCCGCGCGCTGGCGATGGAGCCGAAGCTGATGCTCTTCGACGAGCCGACCTCGGCGCTCGACCCGGAGCTCGTCGGTGACGTCCTGGACGTCATGCGGGACCTGGCCGAGTCGGGCATGACGATGATCGTCGTCACGCACGAGATGGGCTTCGCCCGGGAGGTCGGCGACTCGCTGGTCTTCATGGACGGCGGCGTGGTGGTCGAGTCCGGCCACCCGAGGGACGTCCTGACCAACCCGCAGCACGACCGGACGAAGGCGTTCCTGTCCAAGGTGCTGTGAGGCGTACGGAGAGGGGCGGTACGGGCCTGGACCCGTACCGCCCCTCTTCCGCACCCGGCGCCCTCTTCCGTACCCGGCGCCCTCTTTCCGTACCCGGCGCCCGCCCCGGCCTACTTCACGGCGAGGAGCAGCGTGTCGGAGGGCGAGCACCAGACCGGGCGGGCCTCGCCGAAGCCGGCGGCCCGCAGGGTGTCGGCGTGCCAGCCGACCGGGGGCATGTCGCCGTCGGCGTGCTCGCCGTAGATCTCGAAGCGGCGGGCGGTCGGCTCGGCGAGGACCGGGTCCGCGGCGGCGAGCGCCCACCATTCGGCCCAGTCGAGGACTCCCGCGGCCTTCTCCTCGTCCATCCGGGCGTGCCGCTGGGCGCGCTCGGCGGCGTTGATCCGCGGGGTGGCCGGGTCGATCATGTGGTCGGCGTTCATGAAGACCCCGCCGTCCCTGACGAGCCCGGCGACCTGCCCGTACAGGGCGGCGAGGGGCTCGCTGTGCAGCCAGTGCAGGGCGGTGGCGGTGAGGACGGCGTCGTACGAGTCGTACGGCAGCGCCTTCGTCCACTCCGGGTCCTTGAGGTCGGCCGTCACGAAGGTGACGCGTCCGTCGCCCTCGAAGGTGCCCTGGGCGATGGCGAGCAGCGCCGGGTCGAGGTCCACCCCGGTGGAGACGGCGCCCGGGAACCTCCGGAGGAGCCTGTCCGTGATACTTCCCGTACCGCAGGCGAGGTCGAGGACGCGGGGCTCCGGCCCCACCAGCGCCTCGACCATGTCGAGCATGACGCGGAACCGCTCCTCACGGTCCGGCATGTACCACTCCTGCTGACGGTCCCAGCTACGCTGCCAGCCCGCCCAGTCGGTGTCGCCCATGTCCGTGTCCTTCCGTCGTCGTCTCACCGCGGAACACCCGAGAACGTAATACCCTCGGAGGGGTAACACCGGTTACCCCCTCGACGCCGACCCTAGCCCGCCAGAGTAAGGACTACAAGTGGAGCTGGCCCATTACTCGGATTACGCCGTGCGCCTCGTCAACACCGAGGAGCCGGGCCGCGGCAGGGACAGCCTCGGCTCCGTCGAGGCTGTCAAGGAACTCTTCGGCCCCGCGGGGCAGATGGCCCGCCGGGTCACCGAGGCCGACCTGCCGCGCTTCCGCACGATCCGGGCCCGGCTGCGGGCCGTCTTCACCGCGGCCGACGAGGGCGACCACACCGGCGCGGTCGACCTGCTGAACTCCCTGCTCCTGGAGTTCCCGGTCAGCCCGCAGATCTCCGGCCACGACTATCTGGACGACGAGGGCCGGCCCCGCTGGCACATGCACCTCGCCGACCACTCGTCCAACGCCACCGCCGGCTACGCCGCCATCTCCGCCATGGGACTCGCCTTCCACCTGACCGAGTTCGGCGCCGACCGGCTCGGCCTCTGCCAGGCCCCGCCCTGCCGCAACGCCTACCTCGACACCTCCACCAACCGCTCCCGGCGCTACTGCTCCGACCGCTGCGCCACGCGCGCCAACGTGGCCGCCTACCGGGCCCGCAAGCGCCTGGAGGCCGAGCGGACCGACCTCACCGGGCGCACCGCCGAGAACAGCCAGGAGAGCACCACGCCGGCCGAGCGCCGGCGCCCCGGCGTCACCGGCCGGTAGCGGCCGAGCACCCGCCCGAGCACCAGCTCGGGCGGTACGGCCCCGAAGACCCGGCTGTCCCCCTCGGCGCCCGGGTTGTCCCCGAGCACCCACCAGCCGGCGTCCCGTCGCTCGATCAGGCGTTTCACCAGGAGCAGATCCTGCTGGAGCGGATGGCGCATCACGACGACGTCACCGGCCCGCACCCGCCCGCCGTACCGCACCAGCAGCCGGTCCCGGTGCAGCAGCGTGGGCACCATCGACACCCCCGTCACCTCGGCGATCCCGAACGGCGCCGCGGCCGCCGCGGTGGCCTCCCGATCCACTCCTGCTCCCCTCGTCGACTCGTACACGAGTCCCGGTCGAACCCCGGACTTTTGACCTAAGCCCCAGGGGGCGCTCGCGAAAACGCCCTTCTCACCGAGTAATCTCCCACTTGAGAAGACGATCACGAGGAAGGACGGCTCAATGCTCTCCCGCCTGTTTGCCCCCAAGGTCAAGGTCAGCGCCCACTGCGACCTCCCCTGCGGCGTGTACGACCCGGCCCAGGCCCGCATCGAGGCCGAGTCCGTCAAGGCTGTCCAGGAGAAGTACCAGGCGAACGAGGACCCGCACTTCCGGGCCCGCGCCACGGTCATCAAGGAGCAGCGCGCGGAGCTCGCCAAGCACCACGTCTCGGTGCTGTGGAGCGACTACTTCAAGGCCCCGCACTTCGAGAAGTACCCCGAGCTCAACCAGCTGGTCAACGACACCCTGAAGGCCCTCTCGGCCGCCAAGGCGTCCACCGACCCGAAGACCGGCGAGAAGGCGCTCGAACTCATCGCCGAGATCGACCGCATCTTCTGGGAGACGAAGAAGGCCTGACCTTCGCCCTCCCGCCGCAGGGGTCCTTGCCGTCACGAGCGGCGGGGCCCCTTCGTCGTGTCCGGGGGTTCAGGGGTGGTCGCGGGGGAGGCACGGGGCCGCCGTGCCGCCGGCGCGGAGCCAGGCGCGGTACGGGGCGGAGCGGTGGGCGGCCTCGCGGTACGCGTCGGCGAGGTCGGCGTGCAGGAGGTCGAGGGGGGTCTCGGGGCGGGCGCACAGCAGGAGGCGGACGGCGAGCGGGTCGCCGCGCAGGGGGCGGACGGCCAGGTCCTCGCGGGGCACCGAGGTGGGCTGGCAGGGGGCGACGGCCTCGCCGAGGGCGATGAGCGAGGCGGCGGTGTGGTAGTCGCCGTGGAGGAGCGGCGGGTCGATGCCGGCCGCCGTGAGCACCCGGCGCAGCCCGTCCCACTCGCCGTCCACGCTGGGGTCGACCATCCAGTGGTCCCCGGCGAGGTCCGCGAGGTCCACCACCGGGCGGGCGGCGGCCGGGTGGCTCGGGGCCAGAGAGACGAACTGGGGCTCGCGGGCGACCAGGACGCGCCGGACGAGGCCGTCGGGGATCCGGAGCGGGCAGCCCTCGACCTCGTGGACGAAGGCCACGTCGAGCCGGCCGCCCACGACCTCCCCCAGCAGGGCGTGGGCGGAGACGTCGACGCGCAGCCCCACATCGGTGTCGGGGAACCGTTCCCTCAGCCGCCGCAGCCAGCCCGGCAGCGCCCGGCTGGCGGTGGAGCCGACGCGGAGCTCGGGCCCCTCGGCGCGGGCCGCCTCCGCGAGGGTCTCGGTGACGAGCGCGGCCATGTCGGCGACGAGCGGGCGGGCCCGGCTGAGCACGGAGCGGCCGAGCGGGGTGGGGCGGCAGCCGGTGCGGCCCCGGGAGAAGAGCTCGGCACCGAGCGCGTTCTCGATGCGGCGCAGCTGGGTGGTCAGCGAGGGCTGGCTCATGCCCAGTTGCCGCGCGGCCTTGTGCAGGCTGCCGGCGTCCGCGATGGCGCAGAGTGCGCGCAGGTGTCTCACCTCCAGCTCCATGCCCTGAGCGTAGGGCGGGGTTCCGGTCTCGCACCAGACGCACGGATCGCCTCAACTACCCTGAAACAGCCGCCAATTGAGCCTGCTCTTCCGGGGTGATGTGAGCGCGCTATCGGGGTTTGGCATCCTTCCCCGCGGGCCTTCGCCGCCCGAGACTCTCTCCCGACACCGATCAGGAGGAGCCCCCCATGCGACACCCCAAGGTCCTCACCCGTACCCTCACCGCCGCCCTCGGCCTCGGTCTCGCGGTCTCGCTCGGCGCCGCCGCGCCGGCCGGAGCCGCGCCCGGCACCACCGCGAACGCGTACGCCGGCTACGCCGGTTCCGCGGCGGAGGCCCAGGCCAACCAGGCGTTCTTCGACGCCGTCATGCGGTCGGTGGCGAAGAAGCGGGCGGCGAACCCGTCCGCCGCCGCTGCCGTCACGGTCGTCTACAGCGCGGCCAACGCCCCCAGCTTCCGCACCCAGATCGCCCGTTCCACGCAGATATGGAACAGCTCGGTGGTCAACGTGCGGCTCGTCGAGGGCAGCAACCCGGACTTCCGCTACTACGAGGGGAACGACTCGCGGGGCTCGTACGCGAGCACCGACGGGCACGGCAGCGGCTACATCTTCCTCGACTACCGGCAGAACCAGCAGTACGACTCCACCCGGGTGACGGCCCACGAGACCGGGCACGTGCTGGGTCTTCCGGACCGCTACAGCGGCCCGTGCAGCGAGCTGATGTCGGGCGGCGGCCCCGGCACGTCCTGCCGGAACGCCACCCCGAACGCCCAGGAGCGGGCCCGCGTCGACCAGTTGTGGCGCTACGGGCTCGCTTCCGCCTTCAAGAGCTGACCGGTACGGGCCCCGCGAGGGGCCCCGGGGGCGCCGCCGTCACACGGCGGACAGGATCCGCCGGCCGAAGTCGGCGCCCTCGGGGAGCTGGCCGCGCAGCCGGGCCAGCGCTCCCTCGAAGTCGCCGCCGGCGACGACCGCCTCGAAGGCGGTGCCGCCGTAGTGCAGGGTCAGGCTGAGGTCGGCCCGCTCGCCGAGGGTGAGCAGGCAGCTGAGCGTGGCCTGTTGGGCGGTGCCGTCGGTGACGACGGGGAGCGGCAGGTCCCACTCCAGGACGCAGCCGGTGAGGGTCTCCCCGCCCTCGCCGGCCGCGGTGAGCGTGGCGAAGCCCGCGCCCGTGTACTCGATTCCCCTGACGCGGGTGGTGACGTTCCCGCCGTCGGCCGTGATGACGATCGCTTCCGCGCCACGGCGGTCCCGGTACCAACCGGTCCAGACTTCTGTCGACTCCGATGACATGCGCGGACTGTAGCGGTATGACCGGCTCCGGCGCGCGGCCGGTCACCCTGTGGCCGGACTTCTCCCGTTCTCGCCGTTCTTGCCGGTGACCTGCGTGGTAGTGGCTTCCGTGCCGGCGGGTCCCTGCGCCTCGAAGCGCGCGCAGTCGGGGTTGCGGCAGGGCTGCACCCGCCACTCGGGCACCCAGGCCCCGAGGACCTTGTGCCGGGTCGCGACGGTGGCGCACGGGCGCCCGCAGACCGGGCAGGGCGGCTCGGCCAGCGGGTCCCTCACGGTGCGGGGCGTCTCGTCACCCATGTCTCCAGGGTAGGCCGCGGGGCCGCGGCCCGCCCGCTACCGCTTCCTGGTGTACGTACGGACGAGCACGCCGTTGTCGAAGGTGCGGACGCTTCCGAGCTCGAAGTCGCGGGGCTCGAAGCCGGCGCCGAACATCGGCATGCCGGAGCCGTACACCTGCGGGTACGTCTTGATGATCAGCTCGTCGATCTCGTCGACGAGTTCGCCGGCGATGGTGGAGCCACCGCAGAGCCAGATGCCGAGTCCGCCCTCCTCGGCCTTGAGCTCCCGGATCCGGCCGACGAGGTCGTCGGCGATCAGCTCGACGTTCGGGTCGGGCGACTCGGTGAGCGAGCGCGTGGCGACGTACTCGCGGAGGTGGCCGTACGGGCTGGTGAGGCCGGCGTCGAGGCCGATCCGGTACGAGCCGAGGCCCTGGATCACGGTGTCGAAGTGCTTGTTGTCGGAGTCGATCCCCAGCGCCTCCCGCATCTGGGTGGGGACGGTCTCCGGGTATTCGGCGTTCATCCACGCCATGTACTCCTCGTTCACGAAGGCGTACATGGAGGAGGCATCGCCCTGCGGGTCGCCGATGAAACCGTCGATGGAGCAGGCGATGTAGTACGTCAGCTTGCGCAAACCGGGTCCTGTTCTGTTCGGGGCGTGACCGCGTGCGCGACCACGACAGACATAGTGCTTCATCTGTAGTGGTCGCGCAACCCCGAAACGGGATCCGCTTGTCGGACCGTGCGGCGGTTCAGGTCTCCGGCGGGCTCGACAGGCTCGGCGGCCCCACCGGGTTCGACGGGCTCACCAGGTTCGGCGGGCTCACCGGGTTCTGTGGGCTCACCGGGTTCTGCGGGTCACGAACTCCGCGAGTGCCAGCAGGTCCCCCGCCGCCGAGAGGTCCGGCACCGCGCGCGCCAGGTGCTCGACGGCCCGGCCCATCCGGTCGGCCGCCTGGGCCTGCGCCCAGTCCCGTCCGCCGGCCCGCTCGACCGCGTCGGCCGCGGCCCGCACCGCCCGCTCGTCCAGGGCGTCGCGGCTGTACAGCTCGGCCAGCTCCTCGCCGGCGTCGGTGCCGGAGGTGAGCGCAGCGACGACGGGCAGCGACTTCTTGCGGGCGACGAGGTCGGCGCCGGCGGGCTTGCCGGTGCGCTCCGGGTCGCCCCAGATGCCGATGAGGTCGTCGATGAGCTGGAAGGCGAGGCCGGCCTCGCGGCCGAAGGAGTCGAGCGCCGCCACCTCCTCCTCGCCCGCGCCCGCGTAGAGCGCGCCGAGGGCGCAGGAACAGCCCAGCAGGGCGCCGGTCTTGGCGGTGGCCATGGCGAGGCACTCGTCGAGGGAGACCTCGCGGGGGCCGCGGGACTCGAAGGCGCAGTCCGCCTGCTGTCCGGCGCAGAGCTCGATGACGCAGGCGGCGAGACGGGCGGTGGCCTCGGCGGAGGAGGGGTGCTCGTCCTCGGCGAGCAGCCGGAGCGCGAGCGCGTTCATGGCGTCGCCGGCCATCAGGGCGTCGGGGATGCCGAAGACGGTCCAGGCGGTGGGCCGGTGACGGCGGGTCGGGTCCTCGTCGACGATGTCGTCGTGGAGCAGGGTGAAGTTGTGGGCCAGCTCGACGGCGGCGGCCGCCTTCACGGCCCGGCCCTCCTCGGCGCCGAGGGCGCGGGCGGCGGCGAGCACCAGGGCGGGGCGGATCGCCTTCCCCGCCTGGCCGGTGACGGGGGTGCCGTCGGCGTCCTCCCAGCCGAAGTGGTACATGGCCACACGGCGTATCGAGCCGGGCAGGGTGTCGACGGTGGAGCGGATCTGGGGGTCCACGGCGGTCCTCGTCCGGTCGAGGAGCGCCACGGCGCCCGGCCCGTCGGTGACGGGATCCGCGGTCGTGAGCGTCACGGTCTTGGTCGTCCTTCTTCGCGAGGGGGCCGCGCGCCGGGGTGCGGCGCGCGGCCGGTGGGGCGGGTCTGAGGGGGGCTGAGGGGGGACTGGGGGCGGGCGGATACGGGTGGGGCAGAGGGGGCGGTGGCCGGCCGGGTCCGGGCGTGGGCCCCGGACCCGGCCGGAGCCGTCAGCGCCTGCGGCCGATCTCGACGTTCTCCAGGACGCCGAGCGCGTCGGGCACGAGGACCGCGGCGGAGTAGTAGGCGGTGACCAGGTAGGAGCTGATCGCCTGCTCGTCGATGCCCATGAAGCGGACGGAGAGGCCGGGTTCCACCTCGTCCGGGAGGCCGGTCTGGTGGAGGCCGATGACGCCCTGGTCGGACTCGCCGGTCCGCATGCAGATGATCGAGCTGGTGCCCGCGGGGCTCACCGGGATCTTGTCGCAGGGGAAGATCGGGACCCCGCGCCAGGTCGGGACCCGGGTGCCGGCCACGTCGATCGTCTCCGGCACCAGGCCCCGCCGGTTGAGCTCGCGGCCGATGGCGGCGACGGCCTTCGGGTGGGCGAGGAAGAGCTTGGAGTCGCGGCGGCGCGAGAGCAGCTCGTCGAGGTCGTCGGGGCCGGGGACGCCGTCGTGCGGCTGGATCCGCTGCCCGTAGTCGCAGTTGGCGAGGAGGCCGAACTCCTTGTTGTTGACGAGCTCGTGCTCCTGGCGCTCGCGCAGCGCCTCGACGGTGAGCCGCAGCTGGTGCTCGGTCTGGTTCATCGGGTGGTTGTAGAGGTCGGATACGCGCGTGTGGACCTTGAGCACGGTCTGGGCGAGGCTGAGCTCGTACTCGCGCGGGGCGGGCTCGTAGTCCACGAAGGTGTGCGGGACGACGGCCTCGCCGACGTGGCCCGCGGAGAGGTCGATGGCGGCCTCGCCGTAGCCGTTGGTGGGGCGCTCCGGGCGGCCGGCGGCCTCGGCGAGGTGGGAGGCGAGCGAGCCGGCGCGGGCGGCCAGCGCGGTCACGTCGGCGCGGGTGAGCTCCAGGACCGTGCAGGCGGTCGCGGCCCGTGCGGTCCACTCCCAGGCGGCGTCCTCGGAGAGGAGGGCGTCCTCGCCGAGGTAGGAGCCGTCGCCGAGGACGCCGAGCACCGTCTCGTCGCCGTACGGACCTTCGCCGAGCCGCTCGACACGGCCGTGCGCGAGGAGGAGGACGCGGTCGGCGGGGGCTCCGGCGACCGCGATGACCTCGCCGGCGGCGAACTCGCGCTGGACGCACCGGGCCGCGAGCTCGCCGAGGGCCGCCTCGTCCTCGTACCCGCGCAGGGCCGGCAGCTCGCCGAGCTCGGCGGGGATCACGGCGACCCGCTCGCCGGTCTGGACGAAGGTGACACGGCCGTCGCCCACCGAGTGGCTGAGCCGCCGGTTGACCCGGTAGGCACCGCCCTTCGTCTCGACCCAGGGCAGCGTCCGCAGCAGCCAGCGGGAGGTGATCTCCTGCATCTGCGGGGCCGACTTGGTGGTCGAGGCGAGGTTCCGCGCGGCGGCGGTGCCGAGACTCTGCTGCGGGGCCTGCCGCTCCGCCAGGACCTCGTCGCCAACCGAACCAACGGACATGGAACTCCCTCTCGTACGTCTGGCTTGCGACGGAAAGCCTTTCAGCACGGAGCGTGGCGGCGCCATTACACAATCGGGTGGGACTGTTCGGTGATCTTCGGGGCATGTCGCCCGATTTCCCTGCGGACGGAGGGGGTCGGCGGCGGACGGGCGCGGTCGGCGGCGAAGGGGGCCGGCGGTGCCGTACGCGGCCCGGCCGGGGTGTCCGGATCGGCTCGCACACGGCCCGAACGGATGGCTGCGGAGGAACGGACTCCGGTACTCCGGAAACAGCGGTCCGTTCCGCTGGAAGCCGGAAGGCTGGAAGGAGCACGCCATGGCCGTTCCGCTGTCCGCGAGCAGGATCCTCGGCGCACTGCGCGGCGAGGGCCTGTCGGTCGTCGAGGTCGGCGACTGGTCCACCCACAACAGGAACCACAAGGGCCCCTGGGGTCCGGTGCACGGGGTGATGGTCCACCACACCGTCACCCGGGGCACCGCCCACACCGTGCGCATCTGCCGGGACGGGTACGCGGGGCTGCCCGGCCCGCTCTGCCACGGCGTGATCGCCAAGGACGGCACGGTCCATCTCGTCGGCCACGGGCGGGCCAACCACGCCGGGCTCGGCGACGACGAGGTGCTGCGGGCCGTGATCGCCGAGCGGGGCCTGCCCCCGGACGACGAGGCCACCACCGACGGCAACAGGCACTTCTACGGCTTCGAGTGCGAGAACCTCGGCGACGGCGAGGACCCGTGGCCCAAGGTCCAGCTGGAGGCGATCGCGAAGGCGTCGGCGGCACTCTGCCGGGCGCACGGCTGGACGCACCGCTCGGTGATCGGGCACCGGGAGTGGCAGCCGGGGAAGGTGGACCCGCGCGGCTTCACGATGGCGTCGATGCGGGAGCGCGTCGCCGACCTGCTGCGCTGACGCCGGGGGCACGCGCGCGTACGCCGGGAGCCGGCGAGGTGGGGCGGGGCCCAGGCACGCGCGCGCGTGGGGGGGGGCGGGACCGGCCGCATACGGCGGGACCCCGGCACGCGCGCGTACGGCCAGCCGGCCCGGTCCGTACGGCAGCGGGGCCCGCTCACGTACGGCGGCGAAGACCGGTCGCGTACGGCTGGGCTCGGTCGCGCACGGCGGCGAGGCCCCTCACCTACGCAGGCGGGGACCGGTCGCGTACGCAGGCGGGGACCGGTCGCGTACGGCCGGCCCGGTTCCGGCCGGCCCGGTTCCGGCCGGCCCGCGCCCCCCGTCCTGCGCGCGCGTGTCCGTCGCCCGCGAGAATGGTCCGGTGGACACGTACGACCTCTCCGCCCTGCGGCCCCGGCTCCCCTCGCCCCTGGAGCCGGTGGAGGACGAGCGGTTCACCCGGCGCGGGCTGTCGCTGCTGCTCAAGCGGGACGACCTCATCCACCCCGACCTGCCCGGCAACAAGTGGCGCAAGCTCGCGCTCAACCTGCGCGCGGCCTCGGGGCGGCCGGTGCTGACCTTCGGGGGCGCGTACTCCAACCACCTGCGGGCCACGGCCGCCGCCGGCCGGCTGCTGGGCTTCCCCACGATCGGGATCGTGCGCGGCGACGAGCTGGCGGGGCGGCCGCTGAACCCCTCGCTGGCGCGGTGCGCGGCGGACGGGATGCGGCTGGAGTTCGTGGACCGCGCCACGTACCGGGCGAAGCACGAGCCCCCGGTGCTCGCCGCCCTCCTCGAACGGGCCCCCGAAGGCACCTACGTGGTCCCCGAGGGCGGCAGCAACGCGCTCGCGGTGGAAGGGTGCGGGTCGCTGGGGCGGGAGCTCTCCGGGCGCGCGGACGTGGCCGCGGTGGCCTGCGGCACGGGCGGCACCCTGGCGGGGCTCGCGGCCGGGTTCGACGGCAGGACGCTGGGGGTCCCGGTCCTGAGGGGCGGTTTCCTCGGCGGCGAGGTGCGGGCCCTCCAGGACGCCGCCTTCGGCGGCCCCCGCGGCGACTGGTGGCTGGACGAGCGGTTCCACTGCGGCGGCTACGGCCGGACGACCCCGGCACTCGACGCGTTCGCACAGGACTTCGAGGCGCGGCATGGACTCGCCATCGAGCGACTGTATGTCGCCAAAATGCTCCTCGGCCTGGTCTCCCTCGCCGAGGAGGGCGCCTTCCCGCCGGGAACCCGGATCGCCGCCGTGATCACCGGCAGCGACGGCGCCTAGTCCGTCTCCTCGCGGTAGGCCGCGGCCTCCTCCAGGTCGAGGCGGCGCAGCAGGCTGCGCATCATCTCGTCGTCGATGCGGCGCTCGTCGCGCAGCCGCACGAAGACCTCGCGCTCGGCCTCGATCATCTCGCGCGAGAGACGGCGGTAGGTGTCGTCGGCGGTCTCGCCGGTGAGCTCGTTGACGGCGCCGAGGCGCTCCCAGACGCTGTTGCGGCGGCGTTCCAGGACCGTGCGGAGGCGGTCGGCGAGGGGGCCGGGCAGGGCGTTGCGCTCGTCGGCCAGGAGCGCGTCGAGCCGTTCCCGGGCGGCGCGGGACGCCTCGCTCTGGGCCTGCGCCTCGGCGAGGGTCTCCTGGTGGCGGTCGCGGCCGGGGAGCTTCAGGGCCCGGATCAGCGGGGGCAGCGTGAGCCCCTGGACGACGAGGGTGCCGATGACGGTGGTGAAGGTGAGGAAGAGGACGAGGTTGCGGGCGGGGAACTCGACGCCGTCGGTGACGACGGGGATGGAGAAGGCGATGGCGAGGGAGACCACCCCGCGCATACCGGCCCAGCCGACGACGACGGGCGCCCTCCAGTCGACGCCCGGCTCGCGCTCCCGGACCCGGGCCGAGAACCGGCGGGGCAGGAAGGTCGCCGGGAACACCCACACGAAGCGGACCACGACGACGAGGACGAAGACCCCGACGGCGTACCAGAGGGCTTCTCCGAGGCCGTACGGGTCGAGCTCCCGGACGACGTAGGGCAGCTGGAGGCCGATCAGCGCGAAGACCGCGGACTCCAGGACGAAGGCGACCATCTTCCACACCGCCTCCTCCTGGAGACGGGTGGCGAAGTCGACCTTCCACGCCTTGTGCCCGAGGAAGAGGCCGACCACGACGACGGCCAGCACCCCGGAGGCGTGGACCTCCTCGGCCGCCGCGTAGGCGATGAAGGGGATGAGGAGGGAGAGGGTGTTCTGGAGCAGGGGTTCGCCGAGTCGGGTCCGCAGCCAGTGGATGGGCACCATGAGGATCAGGCCGACGCCGACGCCGCCGATCGCGGCAAGGGCGAACTCGCCGAGGCCGCCGGCCCAGCTGATGCCCTCGCCGACGGCGGCGGCGAGGGCCACCTTGAACGCGGTGATCGCGGTGGCGTCGTTCACCAGCGACTCGCCCTGGAGGATCGTGGTGATCCGGTGGGGCAGACCGAGCTTGCGGGCGATGGCGGTGGCGGCCACCGCGTCCGGCGGGGCGATCACCGCGCCGAGGACGAGCGCGGCGGTCAGCGGCAGGTCGGGGACGAGGACGTACGCGAGCCAGCCGACGGCCACGGTGGCGAAGAGGACGTAGCCGACGGAGAGCAGCGCGACGGGGCGGATGTTGGCCCGCAGGTCCAGGTAGGAGGAGTCGACGGCGGCGGTGTAGAGCAGCGGCGGAAGGATCAGCGGCAGCACGACGTGCGGGTCGAGGGTGTAGTCGGGGACCCCGGGAACGTACGAGGCGACCAGGCCGACCGCGACGAGGAGGAGCGGCGCAGGGACGGGGGTACGGCGGGCGAGCCCCGCCACCGCCGTGCTCGCCGCCACCAGTGCCACCAGCCGCAGTGCGTCCATGCCGCCCCCGCCTTCCCGTTCCGTCTCGTGTCGTCTCGTCATGCCGGGTCACGCCCCTCGCGGGACCGCCCGGGCCGCTCGCTCCGACCGGTCCACCCGCTTCGATCGGTCCGCCTGCTCCGCCCGTCCGCCCGTTCCGATCCGGTCCGCCCGGCCCGTCCGGTCGGGTCGTCCGACCAGGGCGTCCGGACGGCCGTCCGACCGGGTCGGCCGGCCGGGGACGGCCTGGTCCGGGTGCCCGGTCAGGGGCCCGCCGGTCCGGGCCGCCGCCACGTACCCTGGCCATCATGATCGAGTGCCCGCACGTAGCAGAAATGCCGCGCCCCGAGCCGGCCCCGCTCCACCGGACCTGCCCCGAGTGCCTGGCCGACGGGACCAACCCGGTGCAGCTCCGGCTCTGCCTGACCTGCGGGCACGTGGGCTGCTGCGACTCCTCGCAGGGGCGGCACGCGACCGGGCACTTCGACGCGACCGGGCATCCGGTGATGCGGACCTTCGAGCCGGGCGAGGCGTGGCGCTGGTGCTTCGTGGACGAGGCGCTGGTCTGAGGCGGCCGGCCTCTTGGCGGCGGGGCGGTTCGGGCGGGGAGCCGATGGGTACGTCACCCCTCCGCCGGTCGCCGCTTTTTTGGCCCCCGCACACCCCTGGCCACGGTCCGCACCCATGGGCCTACCATGAGTGACGGGCCGGGATCGGGGGCCCGAGGGCTTGCGGCGACACGGCAGGATGGATCGCGATAGCGTCACGGCGGACCGCGCAGCCCCTGCGTGACCCGCCCGGTCCGGGGGCCTTCCCCCGGGCCCCGAATGAGCTTGTGCCACCTTGGAGGTGAGGGTGTCCCAGATCGCAGGCGAGCCCGGGACCCAGGACTTCGTGGAAGTCCGGCTGCCCGCTGCGGGTGCCTATCTGTCCGTGCTGCGTACGGCCACGGCCGGCCTCGCGGCGCGCTTGGACTTCACCCTCGACGAGATCGAGGACTTGCGGATCGCGGTGGACGAGGCGTGCGCGATCCTGCTCCAGCAGGCGGTGCCCGGCTCGGTCCTGAGCTGCGTCTTCCGGCTGGTGGACGACTCCCTCGACGTGACCGTGTCCGCGCCGACGACGGACGGCCGCGCCCCCGAGCGCGACACCTTCGCCTGGACGGTGCTCTCGGCGCTGGCCGGGAAGGTGGAGTCCTCGGTCGCGGAGGACAACACGGTCTCGATCAGCCTGTACAAACAGCGCGGCGCGGGGCCAGGCCCGGCGTGAGGAGCGGGGACGCGACGGCCGGCATCCCCGGTCAGCAGGCAGCACGGCCGCATGAGGTCGCTACGGAGCAGCAGGCGGACCAGATGAGCGAGCACGAGCAGCAGGACGAGGCTCCCCCGGCACCGGCCCCGGCACTAGCCCCGGCCTCGACCCCGGCACCGGCACCGGCCCCGGCCTCAGCCCCGGCCCCCGACGGCAGCGCCGTGGCCGCCGACGCCCCCGTGGCGGCGGAGAAGGCGGAAGCCACCGGGGACGGCGACGGGGCGAGCGGCGGGGCGAGCGAGGGGTCGCGCGACGGCGGGAGCGACGGCGCGAGCCGCGGTCCGCACCCGCAGGACCGCAGCGGTGCCCGCGCGCTCTTCGTGGAGCTCCGGTCGCTGCCGGAGGGCTCCCCGGAGAAGGCCGAGCTGCGCAACCGGCTGGTGCGGATGCACCTGCCGCTGGTGGAGCACCTGGCACGGCGCTTCCGCAACCGCGGCGAGCCGCTGGACGACCTGACGCAGGTGGCGACGATCGGCCTGATCAAGTCGGTCGACCGGTTCGACCCGGAGCGGGGCGTGGAGTTCTCCACGTACGCGACGCCCACGGTGGTCGGCGAGATCAAGCGGCACTTCCGCGACAAGGGCTGGGCGGTACGGGTGCCGCGCCGGCTCCAGGAGCTGCGGCTGTCGCTGACGACGGCCACGGCGGAGCTGTCCCAGCAGCACGGGCGGTCACCGACCGTGCACGAGCTGGCCGAGCGGCTCGGGATCTCCGAGGAGGAGGTCCTGGAGGGTCTCGAATCGGCGAACGCCTACTCGACGCTCTCCCTGGACGTGCCGGACACGGACGACGAGTCGCCGGCGGTCGCGGACACCCTGGGCGCGGAGGACGAGGCGCTGGAGGGGGTCGAGTACCGGGAGTCGCTCAAGCCGCTCCTGGAGGACCTGCCGCCGCGAGAGAAGCGGATCCTGCTGCTCCGGTTCTTCGGGAACATGACCCAGTCGCAGATCGCGCAGGAGGTCGGCATCTCGCAGATGCACGTCTCCCGGCTGCTCGCCAGGACCCTGGCGCAGCTGCGGGAGAAGCTGCTCGTGGAGGAGTGACTCCCCCTCGGCCGTCGCGCCGGGGGCTCAGCTCTCCTGGCCGGGGCGCCGGATGCCGAGCGCCTCGGTCGTGGCCGGGTTGACCAGCAGGACGAGCCCGGTCACGGCGAGGAGGGCGAGGACGATCCCGTAGGGGATCACGCCGTCGGTCTGGAGCATCTGCCAGGCGACCGGCAGGGCGAGGATCTGGGTGATCACGGCCGGGCCGCGGCTCCAGGAGCGCATCCGCCACAGGCCGAGCGCGGCGGCGAACGGGATCAGGCCGAGTGCGAGCAGTGTCACACCTCCGGTCACGCCGCCGGTGAGGTCCGCGCCGTCGTCGAGGAGCGTACGCACCAGGACGTAGGCACCGCCGGCCATGAGCCCGACGGCCTCGACGAGGGCCACGCCCGCGGCGGCGGCCAGCCGGTTCGGGCGGGGGGCCCGGTCGGTGCCGCTCTGCTCCGTACTGCTCTGCTCCGCACTGCTCATGAAGGGCAGCGTAACGGGGGCGCCCGGGGAGCCGGGGCGGGGACCCGGGCCGGGGCTCCGGCGGAGGTGTCCGGGGATCGGGCGGGAGTGGGATCGGTACCGTCGGGTAGGTACGCTGGCGGTCATGCGCGCACTTCTCGTGGTCAATCCGGCAGCCACCACCACCAGTGCCCGCACCCGTGACGTGCTGATCCACGCGCTGGCCAGCGAGATGAAGCTGGAGGCCGTCTCCACCGAGTACCGGGGCCACGCGCGGGACCTCGGCCGGAGGGCGGCCGAGTCGGGGGAGATCGACCTGGTCGTGGCCCTCGGCGGCGACGGCACGGTGAACGAGGTCGTGAACGGGCTGCTGCACGGCGGCCCCGATCCGGACCGGCTGCCCGGCCTGGCGGTGGTGCCGGGCGGTTCGACCAACGTCTTCGCCCGCGCGCTGGGGCTGCCGAACGACGCCGTGGAGGCGACCGGCGCGCTGCTGGACGCCCTCCGGGAGCGGAGCGCCCGGACCGTGAGCCTCGGGCTCGCGTCGGGGACGCCGGGCACCCCGGACGAGGAGGTGCCGGCCCGCTGGTTCACCTTCTGCGCCGGTCTCGGTTTCGACGCCAGCGTGATCGGCCGGGTCGAACAGCAGCGCGAGCGGGGGAAGCGGTCCACCCACGCGCTCTATCTGCGCCAGGTGTTCCGCCAGTTCCTGGAGGAGCCGAACCGGCGGCACGGGACGATCACCCTGGAGCGGCCCGGCGCCGAGCCGGTGAAGGACCTGGTCCTCTCCATAATCTGCAACACCTCCCCCTGGACCTACCTGGGCAATCGCCCGGTGTACGCGTCCCCGGAGGCGTCCTTCGAGACGGCGCTCGACGTGCTCGGACTGAGCCGTCTGTCGACGCCGGCGGTGGCCCGGTACGCCACCCAGCTGCTCACTTCCACCCCCGAACGGGGCCCTCGCGGCAGGCACGCCACGACTCTCCACGACCTGACCGACTTCACCTTGCATTCGAAGGTGCCCCTCCCCCTCCAGATGGACGGAGACCACCTCGGACTGCGCACGAGCGTGACGTTCACAGGCGTACGCCGTGCACTGCGTGTGATTGTGTGAGTGGAAGGGCCGAAAGTCCTTGCACTCGAACGTTTAGGCGCGCATCCACCCCTTAGAAGTACGGCTGTGACCTAGCCGACACCGAGGAATCAAAAAAAACTTTCCGGAAGGGGTTGTATCCGCTGCCGAGGTTTGCGAGTCTCTTCTTGGCGATCGGGACGGCCCGCAAGACCGGCCTCCACTGAGAGCCAGAACCCCTCCTCAAACTCAGGACCACACCGGTTCATCCGGCAGTCGGCCCTTCACTTGTTGAGGGATTCGTGAAAGCGTTCACATTCACAAGCAACTTGCACGTAATAACCAAGAGAGGTAGCAGCCATGGACTGGCGTCACAACGCCGTTTGTCGTGAGGAAGACCCCGAGCTGTTCTTCCCCATCGGCAACACCGGTCCTGCGCTGCTGCAGATCGAGGAAGCCAAGGCCGTCTGCCGCCGCTGCCCCGTCATGGAGCAGTGCCTGCAGTGGGCGCTCGAGTCCGGCCAGGACTCCGGCGTCTGGGGTGGCCTCAGCGAGGACGAGCGCCGCGCGATGAAGCGCCGCGCCGCCCGCAACCGGGCGCGCAACGCCAGCGCCTGAGCCACCTGCACAGCCTGAGGCAGAGGCGGCGCGCACATCGTGTGCGCAATCACCGCCCCCCGAGCCGCAGCGCGCAGCAGCAGTAAAGCAGTGCAGCAGTACCCCACAGCATTCGAGCCCCGGACCGATTCACTTCGGTCCGGGGCTCGCTGCTGTGCGGGACCGCTGGTACGGACCACACGCGTGACCACTGGTAGGGACCACCGTACGGCGTCCGGTACGGACCACGCGTACGGCGTCACTTCTGCGGGCGCACCGGGATGTCCAGGACCACCTTGGTGCCGCCCTCGCTGCCGGGCCGCATGTCGAAGATGCCGCCCAACTCCCCTTCCACCAGGGTCCGTACGATCTGGAGGCCGAGGTTGCCGGCCTTCTGCGGGTCGAAGCCCTCGGGCAGACCGCGGCCGTCGTCCCGGACGGTGATGAGGAGTCGGCTGTCCGGGCGCGCCTCGCCGCGGACCGCGCTGACCTCCACCGTGCCGTGCTCGCCGGGGGCGTAGGCGTGCTCCAGCGCGTTCTGCAGGATCTCGGTGAGGACCATGGAGAGCGGGGTGGCGACCTCCGCGTCCAGGATGCCGAAGCGGCCGTTGCGCCGGCAGGTCACCTTGCCCGGGGAGATCTCGGCGACCATCGCGATGACCCGGTCGGCGATCTCGTCGAACTCGACCCGCTCGTCCAGGTTCTGGGACAGCGTCTCGTGGACGATCGCGATCGAACCGACGCGCCGGACGGCCTCGTTGAGCGCCTCCCGGCCCCGGTCGGAGTCCATCCGGCGGGCCTGGAGCCGCAACAGCGCGGCCACCGTCTGGAGGTTGTTCTTCACCCGGTGGTGGATCTCCCGGATGGTGGCGTCCTTGGTGATCAACTCGCGCTCGCGGCGGCGCAGTTCGGTGACGTCCCGGAGCAGGACCAGCGAGCCGATCCGGCTGCCCTTGGGCTTGAGCGGGATGGCCCTCAGCTGGATGACCCCGCCGCTGCCCTCCACCTCGAAGTTCCTGGGGGCGTAGCCGGAGGCGAGCTTGACCAGGGCCTCGTCCACCGGGCCCCGAGAGGGGGCCAGTTCGGCGGTGATCTGGCCGAGGTGCTGGCCGACCAGGTCGGCGGCGAGGCCGAGCCGGTGGTACGCGGAGAGGGCGTTGGGCGAGGCGTACTGCACCATGCCTTCGGCGTCCAGGCGGACCAGCCCGTCACCGGCCCGGGGCAGCGAGTCCATGTCGGACTGCTCGCCGGGGTAGGGGAAGGAGCCGGCCGCGATCATCTGGGCCAGGTCGGAGGCCGACTGGAGGTAGGTGAGTTCGAGCCGGGAGGGGGTGCGGACGGTCAGCAGGTTGGTGTTGCGGGCGATCACGCCGAGGACGCGGCCCTCGCGGCGGACCGGGATCGACTCGACCCTGACCGGGACCTCCTCGCGCCACTCGGGGTCGCCCTCGCGGACGATCCGGCCCTCGTCCAGGGCGGCGTCCAGGAGCGGGCGGCGGCCGCGCGGGACGAGGTGGCCGACCATGTCGTCCTGGTAGGAGGTGGGGCCGGTGTTCGGCCGCATCTGGGCGACGGAGACGTACCGGGTGCCGTCGAGGGTGGGGACCCACAGGACGAGGTCGGCGAAGGAGAGGTCGGAGAGCAGCTGCCACTCCGACACCAGCAGGTGGAGCCACTCCAGGTCGGAGTCGCTCAGGGCGGTGTGCTGGCGGACGAGGTCGTTCATGGAGGGCACGGTGCGAGCGTACCCGCGGAATTAACAGCTGGTGAACCTGGATCTCCCGGGCTCCGTGTTGGAGGATGGGCCCGGAAACACCGCGTTCAGGTGGATGGACAGACAAGAATGGTCTAGTCCACAATGGGCGCATCGAACTCCACACAGCCTCCATCCTCCCCGCACAGGAGGATGGACGAGGTACCCGGCGCTCTCTGCCCTGACTGCGCCGAGACCTCCCTTCACGGCCGAGGGTCCGCACACCCCCGGCCGGGCACACCCGGGCTGCGGTGCCGGGCGGGTTGAGGGTCCCGCCAGGCGCCGCGGCCCGCGGTCTTTTCCGGGGGTACGCGGCACCCACCCCCACTCCCCCTTCCCGCCGTACGCGGGACCCGGCCCCCGCCTCCCTTCCCGGCCGTACGCGAGACCCGCCCCCGCCCCCCTTCCCCGGCGTGCGCGGGCCCGTGCCGTCAGGCCGTGGGCCAGGCGAGCATCGCCAGCTCCGCCATCGCCGTCAGCTCCTCCGCCGCGGCCCCGTCGCGGGCCTGCTGGGACATGCCCTGGAGGACGGCTCCGCTGTAGCGGGCCAGCACGCGGGGGTCGGTGGCGGCGGGCAGCTCGCCGGAGTCCACGTCCCGGCGGATCAGGTCCTCGATGGCGGCCAGGTTGGCGTTCCGCCGGGCGCGCAGGGCCTCCTCCACCTCGGGGGTGGAGCAGTTGACCGCCGCCGAGATCACCAGGCAGCCGCGGGGGTGGCCGGGCTCCGTGAAGTGGAGGGCGGCCTCGCGGAGCATCCGCGCGACGCCGGCGCGGGCCGTCGGCTCCTCCGCGAAGGCGCGGGCGCCGAAGGCTCCGTGCGAGAGCGCGTACTGGGCGACGACCTCCTCGAAGAGCGTCCGCTTGTCGCCGAAGGCCGCGTAGAGGCTCGGGGCGCTGATGCCCATGACACGGGTCAGATCGGAGACGGAGGTCGTCTCGTAGCCCCGCTCCCAGAAGGCCATCGTCGCCTGCTCCAGGGCCGTGGGCCGGTCGAAGGAGCGGGGGCGGCCGCGCTGTTTCGTCGCCATGGGGTGAATTCTATAGCGTGCGTTAGGGATCATGGGGTACGGTCTTTTCTGTAACGACCACTAGGAAATGAGGGGGGCGTCGTCATGGGCGTGCTCACGGGGAAGACGGCACTGGTCACGGGCGCGAGCCGGGGCATCGGGCGGGGGATCGCCGAGCGGCTGGGCCGGGACGGCGCGCGGGTCGCGGTGCACTACGGGGCGAACGAGGCGGCGGCGAAGGAGACGGTCGCGGCGATCGAGGCGGCGGGCGGCGACGCCTTCGCGATCGGCCAGGAGCTGGGGGTGCCGGGGGACGCGGCGGCGCTCTGGGCGGCCTTCGACGCGCGGGCGGACGGGCTGGACATCCTGGTGAACAACGCCGGGATCGGAGCCTCGCGCCCCTTCGAGGAGATCGACGAGGAAGAGTTCGACCGGGTGTTCGCCGTGAACACGAAGGCGCCGTTCTTCCTGGCGCGGCAGGGGGCCGAGCGGCTTCGGGACGGCGGCCGGATCGTCAATGTGTCGACGGGGCTGAGCAGGACGGCGCTGATGCCGGAGCTGATCGCCTACTCGATGTCCAAGGCCGCCCTGGACGTCTTCACGCGCGATCTGTCGAAACTGCTGGGCCGGCGGGGGATCACGGTCAACTCGGTGGCACCCGGGATCGTGGCCACGGACAACACGTCCTGGCTGGAGGGCGACGAGCAGGCCCGCGCGCGGGCCGCGGGGTACTCGGCGCTGGGCGGGATCGGGAGCACGGCGGACATAGCCGACGTCGTGGCCTTCCTCGCCTCGGACGACGCGCGCTGGGTGACGGGTGCCTGGATCGACGCCACGGGGGGCTCGCTGAGCTGAGCGGAGCAGGGGCGGGGGCGATCCAAGTGGCTGGTGGGGCGGGGGCGGCCGACCATGGAGGGGACCGGAGGGCACGGGCCGTCCGGGGTGCGGAACCCCGGAGGGCACGGGCCGTCCGGGGTGCGGAACGGCATGAGGAGACGGGTCTCACTCTGCTAGATTGGGACTTTGATTGGTCTATACCACATGGCCCCTCCCCAGCCCCTCACCAGATCGGCAGGCACAGCGTGGAAGTTGTCATCGTCAAGGACGCCAAGGCGGGCGGAGAGCTCATCGCGGACGGCATCGCCGGCCTCCTGCGCCGCAAGCCCGACGCGCTGCTCGGCGTGGCCACCGGTTCGACCCCGATCCCGATCTACGACGCCCTGATCGCCCAGGTCCGGGCCGGCTCCGTGGACCCGTCCCGGGCGCGCATCGCCCAGCTGGACGAGTACGTCGGCCTGCCGGCCGGACACCCGGAGTCGTACCGCTCGACCGTGCTGCGCCAGGTCGTGGAGCCGCTCGGCCTGCCCGAGGAGCACTTCATGGGCCCCGACGGCTCCGCCGAGGACGTCCAGGCCGCATGCGAGGCGTACGACAAGGCGCTGGCCGACGCCGGCGGCGTGGACCTCCAGATCCTCGGCATCGGCACCGACGGGCACATCGGCTTCAACGAGCCGTGCTCCTCGCTCGCCTCCCGCACCCGGATCAAGACGCTGACCGAGCAGACCCGGGTGGACAACGCCCGCTTCTTCGACGACGACATCGAGCAGGTCCCGCACCACGTCATCACCCAGGGCATCGGCACCATCCTGGAGGCCCGCCACCTGGTGCTGCTCGCCACCGGTGAGGGCAAGGCCGAGGCCGTGGCCCAGACCGTCGAGGGCCCCGTCGCCGCGCTCGTGCCGGCCTCCGCGCTCCAGCTCCACCCGCACGCCACCGTGGTCGTGGACGAGGCCGCCGCCTCCAAGCTGAAGCTCGCTGACTACTTCCGCCACACCTACGCGAACAAGCCCGCCTGGCAGGGCATCTGATCCCGCCCGGACCCACGCGAGAGGGGCCCGGCACCTGGGAACAGGTGCCGGGCCCCTCTCGCGTACTCCTCCGGGCCGTCAGGCGCCGGTGCCGGCCACGGCCTCGGCCGCGGCCCGGCCGCAGACCCGGGCGGCGCCGTGGGTCGCGATGTGCAGGGCCCCGCGCGGCTCCGCCTCGTTGAGCCCCATCTCGACGACCACGGTGTCCGGGCGGACGGCCACGAGGCCGTCCAGGGCGGCGGTCATCCACGGGTGCCGGTGGAGGTCGCGGACGACCGCGACGATCCGCCGCTCCCCCGCCGCCGCGAGCACGGACTCCACCGTCGCCTCGGCGCCGAAGGAGCCGGACGCGGTGCCCGGCAGCAGCCGGTCGAGCTCGGCGGCGACGCCCCACGGGGTCTCGTCACCGACCGCGAAGTTGGCGACCGGGGTGAACGAGGCGACGAAGGGAGCGCTCGACACCGGGGTGTGGAACTCGGTGCCCTTGGTGATCCGCAGCGCCCGCCGGGCCGCCACGAGTCCGATGTCGGCACCGGGCGCGGTCCCCTCCTGCACTGCCGCGCCCGGCACCGATCCAGCCCCCCTCGCCCGGTGCGCCTGGGTCCAGGCCGCCAGGGCGCGCACGCGCGCCGCGGCGTCGGCCAGCCGCTCCTCGGGCAGTTCACCGGTCCGTACCGCCTCGACCAGCGCGTCGCGCAGCCGCAGGACGGTGTCCTCGTCGCACAGCCCGCCGCCGACGCAGATGGCGTCGGCGCCCGCGGCGATCGCGAGGACGGATCCGCGCTCGATGCCGTACGTGGCCGCGACGGCCTGCATCTCCATGCCGTCGGTGACGATCAGGCCGTCGAAGCCCAGCTCCTGACGGAGCAGACCGGTGAGGATCTGCGGGCTCAGGGTGGCCGGACGGTCGGTGTCGAGCGCGGGAAGCAGGATATGCGCGCTCATGACGGCTTTGGTACCCGCGGCGATGGCCGCGCGGAAAGGTACCAGCTCACGGGCGTGCAGTGTGGCGAGGTCCACATCGATCCGGGGCAGCGCGTCGTGCGAGTCGACGTTGGTGTCGCCGTGTCCGGGGAAGTGCTTGGTGCAGGCCGCCACCCCGACGGCCTGGAGGCCGTCGACGTACGCCACGGTGTGCCGGGCGACCAGGTCCGGGTCCGGCCCGAAGGAGCGGACGCCGATGACGGGGTTCTCGGCGTTGGAGTTCACGTCGGCCGAGGGGGCCCAGTTGAGGTCGATGCCGCAGTCGATGAGCCGGCGCCCGAGCTCGCGGGCGACGGCCCGGGTCAGCTCGACGTCGTCGACCCGGCCCAGGGCGTAGTTGCCCGGGAAGGACGAGCCCTCGTTGACCTCCAGGCGGGTGACGTCCCCGCCCTCCTCGTCGATGGCGACGAGGACGTCGTCCCGCTCGGCGCGGAGCTGGGCGGTGAGGCGGGCGAGCTGCTCGGGGCTGACGACGTTCCGGCCGAAGAGGCCGACGGACGACAGGCCCTCGCCGATCCGGCGGAGCAGCCAGTCGGGGGCGGTGGTGCCGACGAAGCCGGGCTGGAGCACCGTGAGCGCGTCACGGGTCAGCGTGTCCGGGCGGTGTACGAGTGTGGTCATGGGGCGCCGTTATCCCTTCACCGCGCCGGCGGTCATGCCGCCGACGGCCTTGCGCTGGAGGAAGAGGAACACGATGAGCACGGGCAGGGCGAAGAGCGTCGAGGCGGCCATGGTGGCGCCCCAGTCGTCGCCCTGCGCGGTCTGGAACTGCGTCAGCCAGAGCGGCAGGGTCTGGCTGAGCTTGTCCTTGTTGAGCACGAGGACCATCGCGAACTCGTTCCAGGCCGTGATGAAGCCGAAGAGCGAGGTGGACATCAGGCCCGGGGCGAGCAGGGGGAAGATGACCTTGCGGAACGCCTGGCCGCGGGTGCAGCCGTCGATCTGGGCGGCCTCCTCCAGCTCGACCGGGACGGCGGCGATGAAGCCGCGCAGGGTCCAGATGGTGAAGGGCAGGACCATCACGAAGTAGATCGCGGTGAGCATCGGGATGCTGTTCAGCATCGAGCTGTCGCGGGCGATCATGTACATCGCGATGACCATGACCTCCCAGGGGGCCATCTGCGCCATCATGACGATGAGGACGATGCCCTTGCGGCCCTTGAACTTCATGCGGGCGATCGCGAAGCTCGCGGCCAGGGCCACGAACAGGGCCAGGAGGACGGCACCGACCGTGACGATCAGGCTGTTGGTGACGTACGTCCAGAACTGGTCGACCCCGGTGGCCGTCGCGTAGTTCTCGCCGGTCGGAGCGAAGAGGAAGACCGGGTCCTTGGTCAGGATCTCGCTCTGCGGCTTGAGCGATGAGGAGATCATCCAGTAGACGGGGAAGACGAAGGCCAGGGCGAGGAGCAGCGCGGTGGCGTTCTTCGCCACGACGCCGACGGTCAGCGGCTTGCGGGTGCGCAGCTTCTGCGGAGCCGGCGCCGCGGCCTTGGGGGTCTGTGCGGTGGTGCTCACTGCTCGTCCTCCTGCTTCAGGATCAGGCGGAAGTAGAAGGACATGGCCACGAGGAGCATCACGATGGTGAGGATCGAGATGGCCGCCGCGACGCCGTAGTGCTGCTGGCTCATGCCTTCGATGTACGCGAAGACGGGAAGGGTCTCGGAGGCGCGGTCGGGGCCGCCCTGGTTCATGGCGTAGACCTGGGTGAACGCCTTGAAGACCCAGATGATCTCCAGGAACGTGGTGATCATGAAGAACGGCTTGAGGTTCGGGAAGACCACGGACCAGAAGGTCCGCCAGCCGCTCGCGCCGTCCATGCGGGCCGCCTCGTAGAGCTCGGTGCCCACGGTGGTGAGGCCGGCGTACATGTTGAGGGCGACGAAGGGGACCGAGCCCCAGACGACCAGGACCGTGATGATCACGAAGGTGGAGTAGCCGGTCTCGAACCAGTTGTGCTGGTCGTAGCCGGTGAAGCCGAGCGTGCGCATCAGCCAGTTGGCGATGCCGAACTGCTCGTCGAAGAGCCACCGGAAGACGGTGACGGAGGCGACGATCGGCATGGCCCAGGCGAACATCAGGGCCAGCGAGAGCACCAGCCGCATCTTCTTGCCGAGCCGGTTGAGGAGCAGGCCGATCCCGGTGCCGACCGCCATGATCAGGGCGACGTTGGCGGCGGTGAAGGCGACCGAGCGGAGGACGACGGTCCAGAAGTCGGGGTCGCTCAGCAGCTCCGTGTAGTTGTCGAATCCGATCCAGGGGGTCTCCCGGCGGATCAGTTCACGCCGGTTGACCGACTGGAGGGAGAGGATCAGGTTGCGGATGAGCGGGTAGAGCAGCAGCACCGCCATGGACAGCAGGGCGGGCGCGACGAGCAGATACGGCAGTAGCCCACCAGGCAGCGGACGTCTGCCGCGCGAGGGCTGAAGGGCTTCCTTCGCGCCGGAAGGGGGTGGCGGAGTCTGCGACTTCCCTGCCGCCCTCCCGGGCGCGTCCTGGGAACCGGCGGTCGCCGTCCCCTGGGAGTCCACGGTCATGGTCTTCTTCCTCGCGGTTCTGGGGCTCCCGCGCCCACCGGGGCGCGGCCCGGGGGAGCGGGCCGCAAATCACTGCAACGCCCAGGTGGCGTGGCCGGGGGAAGCCGGCCACGCCACCGGGGTGGGATTACTTCTCGTTGATGCGCTCGGCGATGACCTTGTCGGCCTCTTCGCCGGCCTTCTGCGGGTCCTCGCCCTTCAGGACCTTGGTCATGTAGCCCTTGATCGGGTTGGGCTCGGTCTCGACGTTGGCCCAGCCACCCGTGATCGGGGTGATGCGACCGACCTCGGCGACCTTCACCATGGCCTCGGCGAAGGAGCCGGCCTCAGGGGTGACCTGCGCGGAGGTGTCGACGGGGATGATGCCGCCCTTGTTGGCGGTGCCGTACGACTCCAGCTGCTTCTTGTTGGTGACGAAGGCCAGCCACTCCTTCGCGAGCTCCTGGTTCTGGGAGCGCTCGGCGACGGCGAGGTTCGAGCCGCCGAAGAAGACGGAGCCCGGCTTGTCGGCCGTCTTGCCCGGGATCGGGAAGTAGCCGAAGTCGGCCTTCTTGCCGGCCTTCTCGATGGCGGCGATCGCGCCGCCGGCCTCCCAGCCGAGACCGATCCAGGAGGAGACGCCGCCCTTGGGGACGATGTCCACGGACTGCTGCGGGGTGGCCTCGTCCTTGTCCTTCGGAGCGGTCGAGAAGGACTGCAGCTCCTTGTAGAAGTTCATGGCGGCGGCGGCCTGCGGGGTGGCCAGGCCACCCTTCCACTTGTCGCCGTCCTTGACCGCGAGCTCGCCGCCCTCGTCCCACAGGAAGCCGGCGAGGACGTACCAGCTCTGGCCGGGCAGGTAGATCGGCTGGCTCTTGGGGTCGGCCGTCTTGAGCTTCTTCAGGCCGTCGACCCACTCGTCACGGGTCTTCGGCGGGGTGACGCCGGCCTTCTTGAAGGCGGCCTTGTCGTAGATCACGACGCGGCTGGCGGCCCACCACGGAGCGGCGTAGAGCTTGCCGTCCAGCTCGGCCGAGGGCAGCATGCCCTTGCTCCAGTTGTTGTAGCCGAGCTTCTCCTTGTCGCCGGAGAGGTCGGCGAGACCGCCGGAGACGGCGTAACCCGTGGTCTGGGTGTTGCCGAGCTCCAGGACGTCCGGCGGGGTGTCCTCGGAGAGGGCCGTGGTGACCTTGGTCTGGATGTCGGTCCACTGCTGGACCTCGACCTTGACCTTGACGCCGGGGTGGGCGGCCTCGAACTCCTTGTTGACGCCGTCGATCCACTCCTTGGGAGCGGAACCGTCCATGACCCAGACGGTGAGCGACTTGTTGCCGCCCTCGGCCTTGTCCTTGTTCTTGTCACCGCTGTCGGAACCACACGCAGCGATAGAGACCATCATGCCCGCGACGCCGATCGCCGCGATGAGCTTGCGCTTCACGCCACCCTCCTCAGGGATGCCTGCAACCCCTGCCCACCGCGCGAAGACATACGTCAGGTAGTGCTCGTGGGGCTGGGACCTGGTCTTTAATGGTTTAGACCAGTACCCGGAGCTTGGCCTAGACCTTTAGGGGTGTCAAGGGTGTATAAGAAGGGCAGTCGCGTCCGTTATCGGACCGACACCTGAGGGAGGCCGACGACCCGTGACCGGTCCGTGCCACCATGTGAGCCGCGACAGACGGAGGAGCCGGTGACGGCAGCAGCACAGTCGGGAAGGCAGGCCATGGCCACGGAGGCGGGCAGCACGGAGACAGAGGGCGGAGCGGCCACCCGCACCGCGCGCGTGCCCAAGTACTACCGGCTGAAAAGGCACCTCCTCGACATGACGGAGACCCTTCCGCCGGGCACCCCCGTGCCGCCGGAGCGGACCCTCGCGGCCGAGTTCGACACCTCGCGCACCACCGTGCGCCAGGCCCTCCAGGAGCTGGTCGTCGAGGGCCGGCTGGAGCGCATCCAGGGCAAGGGCACCTTCGTGGCGAAGCCGAAGGTCTCCCAGTCCCTGCAACTCACCTCGTACACCGAGGACATGCGCGCCCAGGGCCTCGAACCCACCTCGCAGCTCCTCGACATCGGGTACGTGACCGCCGACGACACCCTCGCCGGGCTGCTCGACATCACGGCCGGCGGCCGGGTGCTCCGCATCGAGCGCCTCCGGCTGGCCAACGGCGAACCGATGGCGATCGAGACCACGCACCTTTCGGCCAAGCGCTTCCCCGCGCTGCGCCGTTCGCTGGTCAAGTACACCTCGCTCTACACCGCCCTCGCCGAGGTCTACGACGTCCACCTCGCCGAGGCCGAGGAGACCATCGAGACCTCGCTCGCCACCCCCCGCGAGGCCGGACTGCTCGGCACCGACGTCGGACTGCCGATGCTGATGCTCTCCCGCCACTCCCTGGACGCCCAGGGCGAACCGGTCGAATGGGTGCGCTCCGTCTACCGCGGCGACCGCTACAAGTTCGTCGCCCGCCTCCAGCGGCCCAACGGCTGAAAATCGATCTGAACCCGTACCCCGGCGCATCCGTGTGATGTGTCGGGGTAGTTCTGTTCCAGGGCCGGTGCGCCCATCGCCGAGACCCGCCCGATACACGTCCGTTATTCGGACGAGGGTTCCCATGGACTGGACGGTCCCCTACATTTCCTCGGCATCAGCCGGTGATCAGCGAGGGGACCACTTCACCATGTCAGAAGCCACAACCGGGAACCAACCGGTCATCACACCGATCAGGGTCGTCATAGCGCTGTGCCTGACGGCCCCGTTCGTGGCGATGCTCTGGGTGAGCTCGTACGCGAAGGTCGAACCGCTCTTCGCCGGCATCCCGTTCTTCTACTGGTACCAGATGCTCTGGGTGCTGGTGTCGACCGCGCTCACGATGATCGCGTACAAGCTGTGGCAGCGTGACCAGCGCGCCCGCAAGGGAGGTGACGCGCGATGAAGGACGGCGTCAACGGCGTGGCACTCGCCGTCTTCATCTTCTTCTTCCTGGCCGTCACGGTCATGGGCTTCCTCGCCTCCAAGTGGCGCAGGGCGGAGAACGAGAACAGCCTCGACGAATGGGGCCTGGGCGGCCGGTCGTTCGGCACCTGGGTCACCTGGTTCCTGCTCGGCGGCGACCTCTACACCGCGTACACCTTCGTCGCCGTCCCGGCGGCCATCTACGCGGCGGGCGCGGCCGGCTTCTTCGCCGTGCCGTACACGATCCTGGTCTACCCGCTGATCTTCACCTTCCTGCCCCGGCTCTGGTCCGTCTCGCACAAGCACGGATACGTGACCACCTCGGACTTCGTCCGCGGCCGCTTCGGCTCCAAGGGCCTGTCCCTGGCCGTCGCCGTCACCGGCATCCTCGCCACCATGCCGTACATCGCGCTCCAGCTCGTCGGCATCCAGGCCGTCCTCGACGTGATGGGCGTCGGCGGCGGCGAGGACACCCACTGGTTCATCAAGGACCTGCCGATCCTCATCGCCTTCGGCGTGCTCGCGGCGTACACGTACTCCTCGGGCCTGCGCGCCCCGGCGCTCATCGCCTTCGTCAAGGACACCCTGATCTACATCGTCATCGCGGTGGCGATCATCTACATCCCGATCAAGCTCGGCGGCTTCGACGAGATCTTCGCCAAGGCCGGCGAGGCGTACGCGACGATCAACCCGGCGACCGAGAAGCCGCGCGGCTCGCTGGTGCCCGGCGAGGCGAGCCAGTGGACGTACGCGACGCTCGCGCTCGGCTCGGCGCTCGCCCTCTTCATGTACCCGCACTCGATCACGGCGACCCTCTCCTCCAAGAGCCGTGAGGTCATCCGCCGCAACACCACGATCCTCCCGCTGTACTCGCTGATGCTGGGCCTGCTCGCGCTGCTCGGCTTCATGGCGATCGCCGCCGGGGTGAAGGTGTCCAACGGACAGCTCGCCATCCCGCAGCTCTTCGAGGACATGTTCCCCGACTGGTTCGCGGGCGTCGCCTTCGCCGCGATCGGCATCGGCGCGCTCGTCCCCGCCGCGATCATGTCGATCGCCGCGGCCAACCTCTTCACCCGCAACATCTACAAGGACTTCATCAAGAAGGACGCCACCCCGGCACAGGAGACCAAGGTCTCCAAGCTGGTCTCGCTCCTGGTCAAGGTCGGCGCGCTCGCCTTCGTCCTCACCATGGACAAGACCGTCGCGATCAACTTCCAGCTGCTCGGCGGCATCTGGATCCTCCAGACCTTCCCGGCCCTGGTCGGCGGCCTCTTCACCCGCTGGTTCCACCGCTGGGCCCTGATCGCCGGCTGGGCGGTCGGCATGATCTACGGCACCGCCGCCGCGTACGGCGTCGCCAGCCCGACCCAGAAGCACTTCGGCGGTTCCTCGGCGGAGATCCCGGGCATCGGCGAGATCGGCTACATCGGCCTCACCGCCTTCGTCCTCAACCTCGTCGTCACCGTGGTCCTCACCTTCGTCCTGCGGGCCGCCAAGGCGCCCGAGGGCGTCGACGAGACCTCCCCGTCGGACTACACGGCCGACGCCGGCGACGCCGGGGTCAGCACGGAGCTCCCGAAGGTCGGCGCCTCCACCCACTGAGCCGCCCACACGCACACCGAGAGGGGCCCGGGGAGAAACCCGGGCCCCTCTCGCGTGGCCGCGCGGCAGACTGAGGCCCATGGACTTCACGATCAGGGCGGTACGGCCCGAGGAGTACGAGGAACTCGGTGACCTCACCGGACTCACCTATCTGAACGACGGGCTGCTGCTGTACGGCGAGGACGACTTCTACCTGAACGTGCTCCGCGACACGGCCCGGCGGGCGCGCGAGAGCGAGGTACTGGTCGCCGCCGACGCCGAGGACGGGATCATCGGCGGGGTGACCTTCGCCCCCGGCGGCACCGCCTGGGCGGACATCGCCGTCCCCGGAGAGGCCGAGTTCCGGATGCTCGTCGTCGCGCCGGCGGCCCGCGGCAGAGGCGTCGGGGAGGCGCTCGTCCGCGCCTGCCTGGACCGGGCACGGGCCCTGCCCGGCTGCGCCAGGCTCGTCCTCTCCACCGACGCCAAGATGGTCTCCGCCCACCGGATATACGAGCGGATGGGCTTCGTCCGCACGCCGGAACGGGACTGGCAGCCCATCCCCGAACACTCTCTGCGAACCTACGCCCTGGAGCTGTAGTCCACGGACCGACACAACATGTGGGGGGTTCCGAGATCGGCGCCCCCCACATGTATGCTCGTCCTCGCTGTCGTCGCAGGGGAATCCGGTGCGAATCCGGAACTGTCCCGCAACGGTGTACTTCGTGTGCCCTTGTCCACGGAGCGAGTCCGAACACCTGCCGGCAGTGCACCTGGTACGACCGTTCCGGGTGCCGATGACGTCCGGGCCTCGCGGAATGGGCCGGTGGACACGGGCGCGTACGGGTGCCCGTCCGCCCCTCCCCCGCCGTGGCCCCGGGCCGAGCGAGGGAGAGCCCCCACGTGACCATCGCGCCTGCGGGTCCGTCAGCCACCGAGGCCGCCGCGATCGAGAGTGACGGCCCCGGGACCGTGCTGCTGCGGACCCTGACCGACCTCACCGCCGACCTCACCGACACCGACCCCGGCCGGGTCGCCGCCGCCGCGCTGCGCGGCCGGCACGCCGGTTCGGACGAGGCGGAGCTGCGCGAACTGGCCACCGAGGCCGCCGCCGGACTCATCTCCGAGGACCCCGCCTACTCCCGGCTCGCCGCCCGGCTGCTCACCCTCACCATCGCCGAGGAGGCGGCCACGCAGGGCGCCGTCTGCTTCTCCGCCTCCGTCGCCACCGGTCACCGCGAGGGCCTGATCGCCGACCGCACCGCCGCCTTCGTCGCGCTGCACGCGGACCGCATGGACGCGCTGATCGACCTCGCCGGCGACGACCGCTTCGGCTACTTCGGCCTGCGGACGCTCTACTCCCGCTACCTGCTGCGCCACCCGATCACCCGCAAGGTGATCGAGACCCCGCAGCACTTCATGCTCCGGGTCGCGGCCGGCCTCGCCGAGGACGACTCGCTCCGCGCGCTGGACGAGGTGGCGGCGCTGTACCGGCTGATGAGCCGGCTCGACTACCTGCCCTCCTCCCCCACGCTCTTCAACTCCGGCACCCGCCACCCCCAGATGTCCTCCTGCTACCTCCTGGACTCCCCGCAGGACGAGCTGGACTCGATCTACGACCGCTACCACCAGGTCGCGCGCCTGTCGAAGCACGCCGGCGGCATCGGCCTGTCCTACTCCCGGATCCGCTCGCGCGGCTCCCTGATCCGGGGCACCAACGGGCACTCCAACGGCATCGTGCCGTTCCTGAAGACGCTCGACGCCTCCGTGGCGGCGGTCAACCAGGGCGGCCGCCGCAAGGGCGCCGCCGCGGTCTACCTGGAGACCTGGCACGCGGACATCGAGGAGTTCCTGGAGCTCCGCGACAACACCGGCGAGGACGCCCGCCGCACCCACAACCTGAACCTCGCCCACTGGATCCCGGACGAGTTCATGCGCCGGGTGAACGCGGACGCCGAGTGGTCGCTCTTCTCCCCCGCCGACGTGCCCGAGCTCGTCGACCTGTGGGGCGAGGAGTTCGACGCCGCCTACCGCGCCGCCGAGGCGAAGGGCCTGGCCCGCCGGACCATGCCGGCCCGCGACCTGTACGGCCGGATGATGCGGACCCTGGCCCAGACCGGCAACGGCTGGATGACCTTCAAGGACGCCTCGAACCGTACGGCCAACCAGACCGCCGAGCCCGGCACGGTCGTCCACTCCTCCAACCTCTGCACCGAGATCATCGAGGTCACGAACGACGGCGAGACGGCCGTCTGCAACCTCGGCTCGGTCAACCTCGGCGCCTTCGTGTCCGGCGGCACCATCGACTGGGAGCGGCTCGACGAGACCGTCCGCACCGCGGTCACCTTCCTCGACCGGGTCGTCGACATCAACTTCTACCCGACCGAGCAGGCCGGGAACTCCAACGCCCGCTGGCGCCCGGTCGGCCTGGGCGCGATGGGCCTCCAGGACGTCTTCTTCAAGCTGCGGCTGCCCTTCGACTCCCCCGAGGCCCGCGCCCTGTCCACCCGGATCGCCGAGCGGATCATGCTCGCCGCGTACGAGGCGTCCGCCGACCTCGCCGAGCGCAACGGCCCCCTGCCGGCCTGGGAGAAGACCCGTACCGCCCAGGGCGTGCTCCACCCCGACCACTACGGCGTCGAGCTCACCTGGCCCGAGCGCTGGGCCGCGCTGCGCGAGCGGATCGCGACGACCGGCATGCGCAACAGCCTGCTGCTCGCCATCGCCCCGACGGCGACGATCGCCTCCATCGCCGGCGTCTACGAGTGCATCGAGCCGCAGGTCTCCAACCTGTTCAAGCGCGAGACGCTCTCCGGCGAGTTCCTCCAGGTCAACTCGTACCTCGTCGACGAGCTGAAGGCGCTCGGCGTGTGGGACGCGCAGACCCGCGAGGCGCTGCGCGAGGCCAACGGCTCGGTCGCCGGCTTCACCTGGATCCCGGCCGAAGTCCGCGACCTGTACCGCACGGCCTGGGAGATCCCGCAGCGCGGCCTCATCGACATGGCGGCGGACCGGACCCCGTTCCTGGACCAGTCGCAGTCGCTGAACCTCTTCATGGAGACGCCGACCATCGGCAAGCTGTCGTCGATGTACGCGTACGCCTGGAAGCGGGGCCTGAAGACGACGTACTACCTGCGCTCCCGCCCGGCGACCCGGATCGCCCGCGCCGCCCAGGCGTCCGCGACCGCCGCCGCCCCCATCCCCGTCCAGCAGGTCGCCGACCCCGACGCGGTCGCCTGCTCCCTTGAGAACCCCGAGTCCTGCGAGGCCTGCCAGTAATGACCACCGAGAACAAGAACCTCCTGGACCCGGGCTTCGAGCTGACCCTCCGCCCGATGCGCTACCCCGACTTCTACGAGCGCTACCGGGACGCCATCAAGAACACCTGGACCGTCGAGGAGGTCGACCTCCACTCGGACGTCGCCGACCTCGCCAAGCTCACCCCGGGCGAGCAGCACATGATCGGCCGCCTCGTCGCGTTCTTCGCGACGGGCGACTCGATCGTGGCGAACAACCTGGTCCTGACGCTGTACAAGCACATCAACTCCCCCGAGGCGCGGCTCTACCTCTCGCGCCAGCTCTTCGAGGAGGCCGTGCACGTCCAGTTCTACCTGACCCTCCTGGACACCTACCTGCCCGACCCGGACGACCGCGCGGCGGCCTTCGACGCCGTCGAGAACATCCCCTCCATCCGCGAGAAGGCGCAGTTCTGCTTCAAGTGGATGGACTCGGTCGAGAAGATCGACCAGCTGGAGACGGCCGCCGACCGCCGCCGCTTCCTGCTCAACCTGATCTGCTTCGCCGCCTGCATCGAGGGCCTGTTCTTCTACGGCGCCTTCGCGTACGTCTACTGGTTCCGCTCCCGCGGCCTGCTGCACGGCCTGGCGACCGGCACCAACTGGGTGTTCCGCGACGAGACCATGCACATGAACTTCGCCTTCGAGGTCGTGGACACGGTCCGCAAGGAGGAGCCGGAGCTCTTCGACGACGCCCTCCAGCAGCAGGTCACCGACATGCTGAGGGAGGCCGTCGAGGCCGAGCTCCAGTTCGGCCGCGACCTCTGCGGCGACGGCCTGCCCGGCATGAACACCGAGTCCATGCGCGAGTACCTCCAGTGCGTCGCCGACCAGCGCCTGGTCCGCCTCGGCTTCCCGCCGGTGTACGGCTCCGAGAACCCCTTCGCCTTCATGGAGCTCCAGGGCGTCCAGGAGCTCACCAACTTCTTCGAGCGCCGCCCCTCCGCCTACCAGGTGGCGGTCGAGGGCTCGGTCGACCTCGACGAGGACTTCTAGTCCGCCGGGACGGTCCTTCCGGATACGCGAGAGGGCCCCGCACTCCACGAGTGCGGGGCCCTCTCGCGTAGCTGCCGCCGGTCAGTCGTTGGCGACGACCGGGTAGCGGGGGGTGCCCTCTTCCATCTGGCGCAGGGCGTCCTTGCGGTCGCGCTTGGACAGCTTGTCGATGTAGAGGAAGCCGTAGAGGTGGTCCGTCTCGTGCTGGAGGGCGCGGGCGAAGTAGCCCGTGCCGCGGACCTTGATGGGGTTGCCGAGGAGGTCCTGGCCGTGGACCTCGGCGAAGTCGGGGCGGGCCAGGGCGGCGTAGGCGGTGGGGACCGAGAGGCAGCCCTCGTTGGAGTCGTCGAGGTGGCGGCGGTCGGCCGGGAGCTCCTGGAGCACCGGGTTGATCACGTGGCCGGTGTGGCGGACGCCCTCGTCGTCGGGGCAGTCGTAGACGAAGACCTTGAGGCCGACGCCGATCTGGTTGGCGGCGAGGCCGACGCCCTCCGCCGTCTTCTGGCTGGCGAACATGTCGTCGACCAGGGCGGCCAGTTCGGGGCCGAACTCGGTGACGTCCTCGCACTCGTGGTGCAGCACCGGGTTGCCGACGACCGTGATGGGCCGGGAGGTGCCCCGCTCGCGGTGGGCGAGCTCGCGCTCCTCACACCTGTCCGTGTCCACGATGTAGCCGTCGTCGTCCAGGGCGTAGCCCGTGAAGATCTGCTCGCCCGTCTCCTGCTGCGCCATGTGCCGCCGCGCCTTCCTGAAAACCCGAATCCGTCGGGGACAGCCTACGGGGCCGGGGCGGAAGGCTCAGCAGACCTCTTCGAGATCGCGCCACTCCCGGCTGTCGGGGCTGTCGGCCACCCAGCCGTCGAGGAGGCCGCGGACCAGGTCGGCGGGGGCGGCGATGCCGCACTCGCGCTCGGGGACCCACAGCTCGCCGGGCGAGCGGTGGCCGAGCGGGCCGGGGTGGCCGGGCTCGCTGTGGTCGTGCGGGTCGACGTGGTCGCCCTCGCCCTCGGCGCTGGGCATGGTGGACTCCGAGCAGGCCCGGCAGAGGAGCCGTACCGACGAGGACCAGTCCTCGGCGGCGAAGCCCGCCTCGGCGGCCAGCGCCTCCAAGGCGTCCCGGTCGTCCTCGGTGGCGGCCTCCAGGAGGACGACCCAGGTGGGGACGGGGGACGGGGCCCACAGCTCGATCTCGTCGAAGACCGGGTAGGAGGGGCCCGCGCTGGTGGTCCGCTCGCCGTTCGGGACGCCGTCGTGGAGGACGACCTCGCCCCAGCGGCGTCCGGAGGACGGCAGCGGGATGGAGAGGACCTCGATCCGGGCCGGGTCGAGCCGGCGGCCCCACACCACCTCGGCCTCGCCCTCGGGCGAGAGCCGGACGGCGGCGCTGCCCAGCTGCATCCCGGCGGGCTCGCCGGTGGCGGAGGAGGCGCCGGGGACCTTCAGTCCGTACGCCTGCCAGGCGCGGCGGGCCAGCGGCCAGTCCTGGAGGGCGGTGGCGGCGATGCCGACGTTCCACCAGTCGGGGGCGCCGGTCTCCTTGTCGAGCAGGGCCACGGCCCGCAGTCCGGCGGCGCGGGCCTGCTCCCAGTCGTGCCGGAACTTGTGGAGCAGCGCCAGGTTGAACCAGGACTCGGAGAGCCAGGGCTCCAGATCGGCCGCCCGGGTGAGCAGCGCGCCCGCGTCCTCGTACCGTCCGTCGCCGATCAGCGTGAACGCGCGGTCGGTGGCCTGCCGCCACGAGGCGGAGGGCCGATGCCGTACCTTCCCGAAGATCCTCACGATTCCCGCCTGCCCGGTCGCTTCACCCTCTTGTTCGCATCCAACCATGCCGGGTCGGACGCGCGCTCATTACCCATGGGTTACCCCGTGGGGACCGAGGTCACCCCAGGGGTCGTGCCGCGGGCCAGGACCCTGGCGAGGCAGGCGACGACCTCGGGGTGGTAGTCGCGGGCGGTGCCGAGGCGCAGCAGCTCCAGGGCCTCCAGGGCGGCGGCCGCGCCCTGGCCGGCGAGGTCGTCGTAGGCGTTCACGGCGCGGACGATCCGGGCGGGCAGGGGCTGCTCGCGGTACGGGTCGGCCTGCCGCTCGACGACCTGGGCGACGGCGGCGGGGACGCCGGTCATCCGGACCACCTCGCCGCCGAGGAGGGCGATCCGGCGCTGGTCCTCGGCGGGGAGGAGCGCGGTGGCGCCGCCGGGGACGGGGTCCACGAGGGAGAGCTGTCCGATGTCGTGCATGAGGGCGGCGTACTCCAGGACGGTCAGCTCGGCGCCGCCGAGGCCGAGCTCGCGGCCGACGGCGGTGGAGAGGGCGGCGACGCGGCGGGCGTGGCCGGGCGGGGTGCAGCCGGCGATCTCGGTCGCCCGGGCGAGGGACGCGATGGTCTGCCGGTTGACGGTGCGGACGGCCGCGTACCGCCGGAAGGAGATCTGGGTGAGGAGCAGCGGCACGGCGAGCGGGGGCAGGGCCCAGAGTCCGGCGGCGGCGACGCCGAGGGCCATGACGACGCCGGTGGCGCAGACGGCGGAGCCGATGCCGGGGAGGGCGCGCAGTTCGTCGCGGAGGAGGGGGCCGTACGGGTACGCGGTGCGGGCGCGGAGCAGCAGGGCGGCGAGGACGGCGTCGCAGAGGCCGGTGAGGCCGAGGACGAGCAGGAGGAAGAGGACGTGGGCGGCGCCGAGGCCGAGCCGGTCGGTGACGGCGCCCGCGTTGTAGAGCGGCTGGAAGCAGAGGGCGGCGAAGCCGACGGTGAGGACGCGGCGGGCGAGGTGGTCGGGGTCGGGGCCCCGGCCGCGGGCGATGTGGGGGACGATCCCGGCGAGCCCGCCGGCGCAGGCGACGGCGACGACCTGGAGGACGCCGTGGGTGGTGGTGGCGCCGGCGTCGTCGCCGAGGAGGGCGTAGGCGAGTGCGGCGGCCGCGGCGAGCGGGGCGGGTTCGCGCTCTTCCGGGCGGGCGCCCCGGCGGGCCAGCTCGCCGAGGGCGACGAGGGCGCCGAAGGCGAGGGCGTTGCGGGGTTCGGCGATCCCGTGCCAGAGGGTGTGGGCGAGGCCGGCCAGGCCGAGGAGGAGGGCGGCGGCGTGGACGGTGCCGACGGTGGCCGCGCCCGGTCTCATGCGGGCTCCTGGGTCTTGGCGGCGAGGGGTCCTGGGGTGCGGGGTGCGGGGACCTGTGTGCCGGGTTCGTCGGCGGTGACGGCCGGCTGCCAGCCGTCCGTGTCCAGGGCGCGGACGAGGGCGGCGACCATCCGGGGGTCGAAGTGGCTGCCGGCGCAGCGCTCCAGTTCGGCGAGGGCGGTGGCGACGGGCCGGGCGCGGCTGTAGGAGCGGGTGGAGGTCATGGCGTCGAAGGCGTCGGCGACGGCGACGACGCGGGCGCATTCGGGGATCTCCTCGCCGCGCAGCCCGTAGGGGTAGCCGCTGCCGTCGATCCGTTCGTGGTGGTGGAGGACGGCGTCGCGGGCGTCGCCGAGGAAGCCGATGCCGCGGATGATCTCGTGGCCGTACTCGGGGTGGAGTTCGATGATCCGGCGTTCCTCGGCGGTGAGCGGTCCGTCCTTGCGCAGGACGCGGGTGGGGACGCCGAGCTTGCCGACGTCGTGGAGGATGCCGGCGAAGCGGACGGTGTCGAGCCGGTCGCCGTCCATGCCGAGTTCACGGGCGATCAGGACGGAGGCGTGGCCGACGCGTTCGCTGTGGCCCCGGGTGTAGCTGTCCTTGATGTCGACGGCCTGGACGAGGGCGCGGATGGTGGCCTGGTGGGCGGCGCGCTCGTGGTGGTACTGGGCGAAGACCCAGCAGGAGAGGTACATGGGCAGCAGGACGAGGAGGGCGGCGGCGGGGCCGTGGGGGCTTTGCCAGAGGACGCCCATCATGAGTCCGGCGAGGCCGTGGACGAGGTGGGGGGCGAGGGCCCGGCCGAGGAGTCCGCGCCAGGCGGTGCGGAGCGGGAGGCCGTCGGCGGTGGCGCGGATGCCGCCGTCGAGGGCGGTGAGGGTGAGGCAGAAGACGAGGGCGGCCGCGAGGGCCGGGAGCAGCGCGTAGGGCATGTCGGGGCGGCCGAGGGCGGTGCCGGTGCCGAGGGCGGTCCGGGCGCCGAGGGCGCCGGCGGTGTGGGCGGCGGCCCAGGTGGCGAGGGCGGCGGTGGCGGCGCGCCAGGCGCGGCGCCAGCCGGCGGGGGGTTCGTCGGCGCGGGTGAGGAGGCCGCCGGGGAGGGCGGTGAGCGCGGCGGCGGCCGGGGGCAGCAGGAGGGCGGCGGTGAGGAGGACGGGGAAGAAGGAGCCGCTGCCCATGGGGACGGAGCCGCCGCGGGCGCGGCCGAGGAGGCGGCAGCGGGCGGGCAGCTCGCAGAGCGCGTACAGGGCGGCGAGGAGTCCGGCCGTCGCCCAGGGGGTGGGCGACGGGGGGAGGAGCGCGGGCAGGGCGCACGCTCCGGCGCCGAGGGCGGCGCAGACGATGTACGCGCGGGCCGTTCGCGGGAGGGGCTTCACGACCGTCACGCGGTCACGCTAGCGAGGACGGCGGCCGCGGAAGGCGGGCCGCCGTCGATTCCTACCATCGGGTGATACAAACTGATGGATGCGCGGGTGACCCCCCGCACATCCGTGCGAGGTCACTCCTGGGCGGCGGCGGGGGTCTGCGCGGCGGAGGACTCCGCCGGGGACTCCGGGGCGACGATGTCCTGTTCGGGTACGAGGTGTCCGCCGCGGATCAGGTCGATCCGGCCCATCACCTTGGCCCGCAGGTCGGTGGGGACCTCGTCACTGCCGCAGCAGCGCTTGACGAGCTTCTTCACCGCCTGCTCCAGGCCGTACTTCTCCAGGCAGGGGGAGCATTCCTCGAAGTGCACCTCGAACTTGGTGCACTCGCCGTCGGGCATCTCCCGGTCGAGGAACTCGTAGAGATGATCCAGGACTTCCGAGCAATCCGTCTCGTGCGGGTCTCCGCAGCTCATGAGTCCGCGCCTTTCAGATCCTTGGACGACTCTCCGGCGCCGGCGGGGACGAGGCCACGCTCGCGGGCGTAGTCCTCGAGCATGCCGCGGAGCTGGCGGCGGCCCCGGTGCAGGCGGGACATCACCGTACCGATGGGGGTCCCCATGATGTCGGCGATCTCCTTGTACGCAAAGCCCTCGACATCGGCGAGGTAGACCGCGATGCGGAACTCCTCGGGGATCGCCTGGAGCGCTTCCTTCACGTCCGAGTCGGGCAGGTGGTCGAGCGCCTGCGACTCGGCGGAGCGCAGACCGGTGGACATGTGCGACTCGGCGCGGGCGAGCTGCCAGTCCTCGATCTCCTCGGCGGCGCTGCGCTGCGGCTCACGCTGCTTCTTGCGGTACGAGTTGATGAAGGTGTTGGTGAGGATGCGGTACAGCCACGCCTTGAGGTTGGTGCCCTCGCGGAACTGGTGGAAGGAGCCGTACGCCTTCGCGTAGGTCTCCTGCACCAGGTCCTCGGCGTCCGCGGGGTTGCGCGTCATCCGCAGCGCGGCCGAGTACATCTGGTCGAGGAAGCCGAGGGCGTCCCGCTCGAAGCGCGCGTTGCGCTCCTCGGTCGTCTCCTCGCGGCCGTCGTCGGTCCCTGTGTCGGTCCCAGTGACCGGACCCACCTCCTCCAGCGTGGTGACGGGGCCGGTGCCGGACCCGCTCGTCTCGGAGGATAGACGAGGAACGGCTCCGCCCGCCGCCCGAAGGGGCGCGGCCTTGGGGGCGGGCAGCACGGTCCAGTCGAGCTCCGCGGACCTGACCCGCTCCGGGCAGATGGTCGAACCCATGCGACGGACTCCCTCTCTCGTTCTCACACCGACGCTCTCCACAACACGGGCCGCGACCGCCGCATTCCCGGGCCTCCGGCCGTGTTCAGCCCAGCGCCGCGAGCCAGTCGGCGACGCCCTCGACGATCCGTCCGACGGCCTCGTCCTGTTCGATCGGCGCCCGCTTGGGGACGGCGAAGCCGTGGTCGCCGTACGGGACCTCGACGAGCTCGTACCCGCCGCCGGGCGGGAACTCGGCCGGCTTCCCGAAGGGGTCGTTGCCGCCCTGGACGACGAGGGTGGGCAGTTCGGTGGAGAGGAGTTCCCCGGCGCGGGAGCGCTCCGGCTTCCCCGGCGGGTGGAGCGGGAAGCTCAGCGCGAGGACGGCGACGGCGCCGAGCTCCGCGCCGGTCCTGCAGGCCACCCGGGCGCCGGCGCTGCGACCGCCCGCGACGACCGGGAGACCGGGGGCGGCGAGGGCCGGCCAGAGGCCGCGCCAGCCGGTGTCGAGGGTCTTCGGCGCGGGCGCGACCTTCTTCCCCGCGACCCGCCAGGGCTGCTCGACCAGGGCGACGGTGACGCCCCGGGCCGGCAGGGCGGCGGCGAGGGCGGCCAGGTCGCGGGCCTCGATGCCGCCGCCGGCGCCGTGGCCGAGGGCCAGGACGCGGCGGGCCTTCGGGCCGGTGTGCCAGGTGATGCGCGCCTCACCGGCGTCGGTGGAAACGGTCTCGATCTTCGTCACGTCCCCATCCTGCCGCCCCGGCCCGCGCCGGGCGGTCACGGACCCGGCCGCGCCGGGCGGGGTTCGAACCCGCCCTCCGCAGGAAGCGCTTCAGAACAGCGTGCCGACCTCCGGCCCCGCCAGTTCCGCGAGGAGTTCGGGGCCGTTGTTGCGGACGTTGCTGACCGCGGTGGAGACCGGGTAGGCCCGCATCAGGCCCCCCGGCGGCGGGGCGAGCAGGGCGCGCAGCTCGTCGAGGCCGGTGGTGGTCGGGTCGAGCCAGTCGTCCCAGCGGTCCTCGGTGAGCATCAGCGGCATCCGGGGGTGGATCTCGGCGAGCGAGCCGGGCCCCTCGGCGGGCGCGACGCCGAGCGGCCCGGTCTCCGCCTCGGTGGTGATCACGGAGCAGGTGGCCCACCAGGCGCCCGGGTGCTCGGGCGGCAGCGTGGGGTCGCGCCAGAACTCGTAGAGGCCGGCCATGGCGAAGACCGAGCCGTCCGCCGGGGTGACGAAGTACGGCTGCTTCCGGGGCCGCTTCTTCTTGCCCTCGACCTCCAGGTCGCGCTCGGCGGCGCCGGTCACCCACTCGTAATAACCGTCGGCGGGCAGGATGCAGCGGCGGGCCTGGAACGCGCGCTTGAAGGAGGGCTTCTCGTGCACGGTCTCGGCACGGGCGTTGATCATCCGGGCGGCGCCCTCCGGCGACTTCGACCAGGACGGGACCAGTCCCCACTTCAGTGCGCGCAGCTGGCGAACCGGCCGGCGCGTCTCCGCGTCTTTCAGAGGGCGTTCGAGGACCGCGTAGACCTCCTTGGTGGGGGCCACGTTCCAGTCCTGGTCCAGGGTCTCCTCCGGCTCCCACTTCTCGATCCCGAAGAGGCCCACGAGGTCCTCGGGCCGCCGGCTCGCCGCATAACGTCCGCACATACGTGCCACACTGCCACGATCCCCGAGCCCGAGAGGAGCGGACCGAAGGATGGACCTCTTCAGCCCGCAGGCCCCGCCGGCCGAGTGGCTGGTGATCGCCACCGGCGTCGCCGCGCTCGCCGTCACCGTGCCCCGCCGTCTCTGGCTCCTCGCGCGGAACGCGATCACCATCACCCACGAGGGCGGCCACGCCCTGGTGGCGCTCGCCGTCGGCCGCCGTCTCCAGGCGATCCGGCTGCACTCGGACACCAGCGGCCTCACCGTCACCCGGGGCCGCCCGACCGGTCTCGGCGTCGTCCTCATGCTCGCCGCCGGGTACGCGGCGGCCCCGCTGCTGGGCCTCGGCGGGGCGGCGCTGCTCGGCGCCGGCCACGTCACCGTGCTGCTGTGGCTGGCGACCGCGCTGCTCCTCGCCATGCTGGTGATGGTCCGCAACGCGTACGGGATCCTCTCCGTCGTCCTCACCGGCACGCTCTTCGTCCTGGTGTCCTGGCTCGCCCCCGCCGAGGTGCGGGCCGGCTTCGCCTACGCGGTGGTGTGGTTCCTGCTCCTCGGCGGGGTGCGACCGCCCTTCGAGCTCCAGTCGAAGCGCCGGCACGGGGGCGCTCCCGACTCGGACGCGGACCAGCTCTCCCGGCTCACCCACGTGCCCGCCGGGGTGTGGCTGGCCTTCTTCCACACCGTGTCCCTCTCCTGCCTGATCGGCGGCGGCACCTGGCTTCTGGGGTACTGACACCCCCGTACAGTGAGGGCATGACCGCAGCTTCCCCCGCGCACCCCGATCCGTCGCACCCCGCCCCCGCCGGCCAGGAGCTCTGGCCCGCCCCGTACGCGAGCGGCCCCGTCGACGCGACCGTGACCGTGCCGGGCTCGAAGTCGGTCACCAACCGCGCCCTCGTCCTGGCCGCGCTCGCCGCCGAGCCGGGCTGGGTCCGCCGCCCGCTCCGCTCCCGCGACACCCTCCTGATGGCCGAGGGCCTGCGCACCCTGGGAGTGAAGATCGACGAGACGGTGTCGTCCAGCTCCTCCGCCGCGGGGGGCGCCGACGCGACCGGCGAGGCGTGGCGGATCATCCCCGCCCCGCTGCGCGGCCCCGCCGCCGTCGACGTGGGCAACGCCGGCACCGTCATGCGCTTCCTCCCGCCCGTCGCCGCGCTCGCCGAAGGACCGGTCCGCTTCGACGGCGACCCCCGCTCCCACGAGCGCCCGCTGCACGGCGTGATCGACGCGCTGCGCGCGCTCGGCGCCCGGATCGACGACGAGGGCCGCGGCGCCCTCCCGATGACCGTGCACGGCGCCGGCGGTCTGGACGGCGGGGTCGTCGAGATCGACGCCTCCTCGTCCTCCCAGTTCGTCAGCGCGCTGCTGCTCTCCGGTCCCCGCTTCAACCAGGGCGTGGAGGTCCGGCACGTCGGCGGCCGGCTGCCGTCGATGCCGCACATCCGGATGACCGTGGACATGCTGCGCGCGGTGGGCGCGAAGGTCGACGAGCCGGAGCACGGCGGCGAGCCGGACGTGTGGCGGGTCACCCCGTCGGCGCTGCGCGGCCGGGACCTGGTCATCGAGCCGGACCTGTCGAACGCGCAGCCGTTCCTGGCGGCGGCGCTGGTCACCGGCGGCCGGGTGACCGTGCCGGACTGGCCGGCCCGCACCACCCAGCCCGGCGACGAGCTCCGCCGGATCTTCACCGAGATGGGTGGAGTCTGCGAGCTGACCGACGCCGGCCTCACCTTCACCGGCACCGGCCGGATCCACGGCATCGACGTGGACCTGGGCGAGGTCGGCGAGCTCACCCCCGGCATCGCGGCGGTCGCCGCCCTCGCCGACTCGCCCTCCACCCTGCGCGGGGTGGCGCACCTGCGGCTCCACGAGACCGACCGGCTCGCGGCGCTCACCCGGGAGATCAACGGCCTCGGCGGTGACGTCACGGAGACCGAGGACGGGCTGCGCGTCAACCCGCGCCCGCTGCGCGGCGGCGTCTTCCACACGTACCACGACCACCGGATGGCGACCGCGGGCGCGATCATCGGCCTCGCCGTGCCGGGCGTGGAGATCGAGGACGTGGCGACGACGGCCAAGACCTTGCCGGACTTCCCGGGGATGTGGACCGAAATGCTCGGAGTCTGAACCATGCGGCGCTACGGCAAGCACACCGACGAGGACGACATCCGCCAGCGGCCCAACCGCAAGGGCACCCGGCCCCGGACCAGCATCCGCCCGAAGCACGAGGACGCCGTCGAGGGCCTGGTCCTCACCGTGGACCGCGGCCGGCTGACCTGCCTGGTCGAGGACCGCACGGTGATGGCGATGAAGGCCCGCGAGCTGGGCCGCAAGGCGGCCGTGGTCGGCGACCGGGTCTCCCTGGTGGGCGACCTCTCCGGCGAGAAGGACACGCTGGCCCGGATCGTACGGATCGGTGAGCGGACCTCGCTGCTGCGCCGCACGGCCGACGACGACGACCCGTACGAGCGGGTGGTGGTCGCCAACGCCGACCAGCTCGCGATCGTCACCGCGCTCGCCGACCCCGAGCCCCGCCCCCGGCTGATCGACCGCTGCCTGGTGGCCGCGTACGACGGCGGCCTGGAGCCCTTCCTGGTGCTGACCAAGTCGGACCTGGCGCCCCCGGAGAAGCTCCTGGAGCTCTACGGCGACCTGGACATCCCGTACGTGGTCGTGAACCGGGAGGAGCTGTACGACGGCGAGGCGGCGCACCGGGTGCGGGAGTACCTGGACGGCCGGGTGACGGCCTTCGTCGGGCACTCCGGCGTCGGCAAGACGACGCTGGTCAACGCGCTGGTGCCGGAGGAGAAGCGGCGGGTCACCGGTCATGTGAACGCGGTGACCGGGCGCGGCCGGCACACCACCACCTCGGCGCTCGCGCTGCCGCTGGACGTGGTGGACGGCTGGGTCATCGACACGCCGGGCGTGCGCTCCTTCGGCCTGCACCACGTCGATCCGTCCCGGGTCATCCACGCCTTCCCCGACCTGGGGCCGGGGACCGAGAACTGCCCGCGCGCGTGCAGCCACGACGAGCCGGAGTGCGCCCTGGACGCCTGGGTGGCGGACGGGCACGCCGACCCGGCCCGGCTGGTGTCGCTGCGGCGGCTGCTCGCCACCCGGGAGCGCCGCGAGGGCGACTGAGCCGTCCCGCCGGGTCGCCCCCGGTGTTTACGCCTCCCCCCAGACCGGTATGGACATAACCGCACAAGTGCGAGTAATCCGACCGGGTGGGAGGCAGGAACGATGGCGTGGCTGCTGGTGGTGGTCGCCGGGATCCTGGAGACGGGATTCGCGGTCTGCCTGAAGCTCTCGCACGGATTCACCCGGCTGTGGCCGACGATCGCGTTCGCCTGCTTCGCCCTGGGCAGCTTCGGGCTGCTCACGCTCGCCCTGAAGAAGCTCGACGTGGGTCCGGCGTACGCGGTGTGGACGGGGATCGGGGCGGCCGGGACCGCCATCTACGGCATGGTGTTCCTCGGCGACCTGGTCTCCACGCTCAAGATCGTCTCGATCACGCTGGTCATCGTGGGGGTCATCGGCCTCCAGCTGTCCGGCTCGGCGCACTGACCCTCCGGCGGCAGCGCCGGGGCCACCACGTGGCTGACGGCGAGCCGCAGGGCCAGCTCGCAGCCGGCCGCCCACCGCTCCCCCGCGCACCGCGCGGTCGTCGCGAGGAGCTCCCCCGGCGCCGGCGGTCCGGCGTCGGCCCGCCGCTGCGCGGGTACGGGGGCCGGGCGGGCGCCCGGCCTGGCCGGGCGGGGCCGGGGCAGGCCCTCGGTCCAGGCGCCGGTGAGCAGCGCGCGCAGTATCGGCCGGTCGCCGGCGCGGACGACGGTCCACTCGGCGACGGCGGCGAGGGTACGGGCGGGCGGTTCGGGCGCGGAAAGTATCCGGCGCGCCCCGTCGAGGTAGGCGTCGGCCTCGCGGCGGACGAGGGCCCGCGCCAGCCCTTCCTTGCTGCCGAACTCGTTGTAGAGGGTCTGCCGGGAGACCCGGGCGGAGGCGGCGAGGTCGGCCATCCGCACGGCGGACCAGGCGTGGCGCGCCAGGGCGGTGTGGGCGGCGTCGAGGAGGGCCTCGCGGGCGGTCGGCATGGGCGGCTCCGGGCCGTGCGTCGGTCCCCCAGCGTGGGCAGGCGCGCGGGCGCTGTCAAGGGCGCGCCGGGTGCCGCGCGGCCGGGCGTCGGGCGCCGTCCATGGACGGTTCACCGGGGGGCCGCCGGGCGGCGCTAGAGTGCCGGGCATGGCCGATTACCACGATGACCTGCGTCTTGCCCATGCCCTCGCGGATGCCGCCGACGCGGCCACCATGGCCCGCTTCCAGGCGCTGGACCTCAAGGTCGAGACGAAGCCGGACATGACCCCGGTGAGCGAGGCGGACCGGGCCGCCGAGGCGTTGATCCGCGCGGGGCTCCAGAAGGAGCGGCCCGAGGACGCGATCCTGGGCGAGGAGTACGGCGTCGAGGGCACCGGCCCGCGCCGCTGGGTGATCGACCCGATCGACGGCACCAAGAACTACGTGCGCGGGGTGCCGGTGTGGGCGACCCTGATCGCGCTGATGGAGGAGGGCGAGACCGGGTTCCAGCCGGTGGTCGGCGTGGTGTCGGCGCCCGCGCTGGGCCGCCGCTGGTGGGCGGCGAAGGGCCTGGGCGCCTTCACCGGGACCGGTCCGGAGGCGGGGACCCGGATCGGCGTCTCCCAGGTGGCCTCGCTGGCCGACGCGTCGTTCGCGTACTCCTCGCTGAGCGGCTGGGAGGAGCGGGGGCGGCTCGACGCGTTCCTGGACCTCACGCGCGCGTGCTGGCGGACCCGGGCGTACGGCGACTTCTGGCCGTACATGATGGTCGCCGAGGGCACGGTGGACCTGTGCGCGGAGCCGGAGCTCTCGCTGTGGGACATGGCGGCGGTGGCGATCGTGGTGCAGGAGGCCGGCGGCTCGTACACCGGCCTGGACGGCGTCCCCGGCCCGCACAGCGGCAACGCGGCGGCCTCGAACGGCCTGCTCCACGAGGCGCTGCTGGGGCACCTGGGGCACTAGGCCGGGCCCTTTCGACGTACGGGCGGCGGCGGGCGCGTGGGCGCGCCCCCGGCCGCTCCTGGAAGCGCCTCGCGCGCCCCCTTGTCGGGTCCCGGTCCCGGTGCGACTCTGAGAGCCCCCACTTGTGCATTTGTGAACCGCCTCACGCGGGCGGTTCGCCGAGGAGGTGGCTCCTTCCATGCTCGTCCGTGACGCCATGAGCACGGTGGTCCTCACCATCGGACCCGCCCACACCCTCCGGCAGGCCGCCCGGCTGATGTCCGCCCGCCGGGTCGGCGCGGCCGTCGTCCTGGACGGCGACACCGGCACCGGCATCCTCACCGAGCGCGACATCCTGAACTCCCTGGGCCGCGGCGAGGACCCGGACCGCGAGACGGCCGGCTCCCACACCACCCACGAAGTCGTGTTCGCCGCGCCCGGCTGGACGCTGGAGGAGGCGGCCGAGGCGATGACCAGGGGCGGCTTCCGCCATCTGGTCGTTCTGGACCATCTCGGGCCGGTCGGCATGGTGTCGGTCCGCGACATCATCCGCTGCTGGCTCCCCGCCCACAGCGTGGCCGACTGACCGGGCCCCTGCGCCACCCGGGTCCACGGACCGGAAGCCCTCTCCGCCCCGTTTCGACCCGCTGTTACCCTGGCCCTCATGAGCGACCTGTTGGAACGGCTGCGCGGACGCGGCTGGCGGATGACCGCGCAGCGCCGTGTCGTCGCCGAGGTCCTCGACGGCGACCACGTGCACCTCACCGCCGACGAGGTGCACGCCCGCGCCGTCGAGCGCCTGCCCGAGATCTCCCGTGCGACCGTCTACAACACGCTGGGCGAGATGGTCACGCTCGGTGAGGTCATGGAGGTCGCCACCGACGGCCGCGCCAAGCGGTACGACCCCAACGCCCACCGGCCGCACCAGCACCTGGTCTGCGCCGGCTGCGGCGCGATCCGGGACGTCCACCCGGCGGGCGACCCGCTGCGGGACCTGCCGGACGCCGAGCGCTTCGGCTTCACGATCTCGAACGTCGAGGTCACCTACCGGGGTCTCTGCCCGAACTGCGCGGCGGCCTGAGACGAGATCGCGAGAAGGGCGCCCCCGCGGGGGCGCCCTTCTTTTCATGTCCCCTTGTATGTCTCCGGAGAACGCCGAAGGCCCGGATCGTATGGATACGATCCGGGCCTTCGGGCTACTGAGTAGCGGGGACAGGATTTGAACCTGCGACCTCTGGGTTATGAGCCCAGCGAGCTACCGAGCTGCTCCACCCCGCGTCGGTGAACACCACCTTACGGGAGTGCCGTGACAGGAGCAAATCGCTTCTACGCCGTGAGCTCCTGGTGCAGCGCCTCGCTGAGCCGCGCCGCCCGCTCGGCGACCTCGGCCGGGCCGAGCTCCACCGCGCGGGCGCACCACGTGCGGCCCTCGGACAGCTCGCCCCGGCGGGCGGCGAGCAGCGCGAGCCGGAGCGCGGCGCGGCCGTGCCCGGCGCGGGCGGCCCGGGTCCACCAGAGGGCGGCCTCGCGCTCGCTGCCCTCGCGGGCGAGGAGCAGTCCGAGGTTGAAGGCGCCGTTGCGGCTGCCGGCCTCGGCGGCCTCCCGGTACCAGCGGGCGGCCCCGGTGAGGTCGCCGCGGCCCGCGGCGAGCATGCCGACCCGGACCTGGGCACGCCGGTGACCCTGCTGGGCGGCCCGCTCGTACCACTCCTCGCACTCGGTCTTCTGGTCCACGGGGGCGCCGAGGACCACCGGCCCGGGGTCGGGGCGGCGGGCGTCGAGGACCGTGGCGAGCCGGAAGGCGGCCTCGGGGCTGCCGCCGCCGGCGGCGCAGCGCAGGTGGCGCTCCGCCGTCCGGTCGTCGCCGTCGCGCAGGGCGGCGATGCCGACCTGGAGGGCGGCCTCCGTGTGCCCGGCGGCGGCGGCCCGCTCGTACCAGGCGAGCGCCGCGCGGTCGTCGTCGCGGCCCGCGTGGATGATGCCGAGGTTGAAGGCGGCGTCCACCGAGCCGGCTTCGGCGGCCTTGGAGAACCACGGCTCGGCGCCGCCCGCGTCGCCGGCCTGGAGGAGCAGCACGGCGAGCGCGTTGGCGGCCTCGCGGTGGCCGGCGTAGGCGGCGCGGCGGTACCACTGCTCGGCCTGCGGGAGGCGGTCCTGGGCGGCGCAGAGCAGGCCGAGGTTGTAGGCGCCGTTGACGTCACCGGCGTCCATGGCGGCGCGGTACCAGCGCTCGGCGGTCTGCTGCTCGCCGCGCGCGGCGTGCAGGGCTCCGAGCGCGTTGGCGGCGTTGCCGTCGCCGTCCTGGGCGGCGCGCAGCCACCAGACGGCGGCGGACTCCTCGTCACCGGCGTCGCGCAGCAGGAAGCCGAGGGCGCAGGCGGCCTTGGCCTCGCCCTCCTTGGCGGAGCTGAGGTACCAGCGTCCGGCCTCCTTCAGCTCGCCCCGGTGCTCCAGGATCGCCCCGAGGTGCAGCGCGGCCCGCCGGTGGCCCCGGGCGGCCGCCTGCCGGAACCACTGCTCTGCCTCTCCGAGGAGGCCGGTGCCGGCGGTCTCCCCGGTCCGGGGCGGTGCGGTCTCGGGGCGCGCGGCGGGGACGGCGGGGACGGCGGGCGGCTGGTCGCCGGTCCGGAGGGTGCCGGCGGCGCGGAGGCGGCCCGCCGTGTCGTACGCGTGCCCGACGCGGCCGGCGGAGGCGGCGGGGCCGAGGGCGTGCGGGCCGCGGAGCGTCTCGGTGGCGCGCCGCTCCAGGGCGAGGGCGAGGCGGTAGGCGGCCTCGCGGTGGCCCTGTTCGGCGGCGGCGCGCAGCCAGCGCTCGGCGCCGACGTCGCTGCGGTGCTCCAGGAGGTCGGCGAGGGCGTAGGCGCCCAGCGCGTGGCCCTGCTCGGCGGCCTGGCGGAGCCAGTACTCGGCGGCGGGCTCGTCGCCGCGCTCGCGGTGGTGGCGGCCCAGGGCGTGCGCGGCCGGGGCGGAGCCGGCGACGGCGGCGACCCGCCACCAGCCGGCGGCCTCGTCGGGGTAGCCGCGCTGGTGGAGGAGGACGCCCAGGTTGTTGGCGGCGGCGCGGTCGCCCTCGGCGGTGGCGCCCCGGAGGTAGGGCTCGGCGGCGTCGAGGTCGCCGCGGCGCAGCAGGAGGGCGCCGAGGGCGCTCATGGCGTCGGTGTCACCGCGCTCGGCTGCCTTTCGGTGCCGGCCCTCGGTCTCGGCCTCGGTCTCGGCGTCGGTCTCCGGTCCGGCGTCCGGGAGGGTCCCGGTCCTCGCGGCGGTGTCGACGACCGCATCGACGGCGGGCACCGCCTCGATGATCTCGTCCGCGGCATCTCTGGCGTGCCGCTGCACAAACCGCCCTGTCTCCAACAGAGTTGCCCTGTCCCCCATAAATACCATCGTCGCACCACCCGCAACCCGCGCACACCCGGTATACCGCAGCCCGTGAGGTCACCTCAGCGTTTTGTCGACATGCCCACAGAGAGACAAGTCAAACACGAGACGCCTCAACTCGCCCCTTCCGTACCGCCCTTCGGTGTCCCCCGTCACCTCGACACGCGACGAGGGCCCGGATCCTTATGGATCCGAGCCCTCGTGTCAGTAGCGGGGACAGGATTTGAACCTGCGACCTCTGGGTTATGAGCCCAGCGAGCTACCGAGCTGCTCCACCCCGCGTCGATGAGGTAACACTACCACGACGCGGGGTGAATCCCGCAGGTCAGCTGCCGGAACCCTCCTTGGGCTGGATCTTGGCCCCTGCCTCGGCGGCCTTCTCCAGGGCGTCCTGGAGGTCCTCCTGGGCCTTGCCGTAGGCCGCCCAGTCGCCCTTCGCGAGGGCCGCCTCGCCCGCGTCGTACGCCTTCTGGGCGTCGGCGATGGCCTGCTTCAGCGCCGCGTCCGCCGAGGCCGGCGGCTGCGGGGTGGTCGGCGGCTGCTCGGTGCCCGGCGGCGTGGTCGGCGGGGTCGTGCCCTCCACCCCGAAGACCGCGTTGAGGGCGTCCGTGAGGTTGTTCTCGAACACCGTGGTGTCCTTGGTGGTGTCGCCGTCCGGCTGGTCGGCGTCCACGTACGACACCGCGACCTTCTTCAGGAGCGGGTAGAGCGCGTTCCGTCCCTGGGCGTAGACCGGCTCGACGTACAGGAACCCGCCGTCGAGGGGCACGGTGAGCAGGTTGCCGTACTGGATGTCCGAGTCGGCGCCCTTCATGTCGCGGACGAAGGTGGCGACGTCGGGCAGACCGTTGAGCTTGCTCTGCACCTGCGCCGGTCCCGGCACGTCCTCGGTGACCCTGAGGAGTCTCAGCCGGCCGTACTCCTTGCTGGTGGCGTCGGCGTCGACCGCCATGAAGCCGCCCAGGTTGGGCCGCCCGTTGGGGGTGAACGTCGTGGTCAGCGAGAAGCGCTGCTCCGTGTCCCCGGGCATCTTCATGCTCAGGTAGTACGGCGGCACGGCCACGTTGTCCTTGTTGGTCGGGTCGTCCGGCACCTGCCAGGCGTCCGAGCCGCTGTAGAACTGGGCCGGGTCGGTGACGTGGTAGCGGGTCAGCAGCTCGCGCTGGACCTTGAACATGTCCTGCGGGTAGCGCAGGTGCTCCAGGAGGTCCGCGTCGATGTCCGCCTTGGCCTTCACCGTGCCGGGGAACGCCTTCATCCAGGTCTTGAGGACCGGGTCCTCGGTGTCCCACTGGTAGAGGGTGACCGTGCCGTCGTACGCGTCGACGGTGGCCTTCACCGAGTTGCGGATGTAGTTGACCTGGTTCTGCTGGGCGACGACCGCGCGCTGCTGGTTGCCGACGGTCAGCGAGTCGGCCGTGGTGTCGCCGAGCGTGGTCCGCGAGGCGTACGGGTAGCCGTTGGTGGTCGTGTACGCGTCGACGATCCACTGGATCCGGCCGTTCACGACCGCCGGGTAGGCGTCGCCGTCGATCGTCAGCCAGGGGGCGACGGCCTCGACGCGCTGCTTGGGCGTGCGGTTGTACAGGATCCGCGAGCCGTCGCCGATGGCTCCCGAGTACAGGATCTGCGGCTCGCTGAAGGCCACCGCGTACGCGGCGCGGTTGAAGGCGCTCTCCAGGCTGACCCCGCTGTTGCCCTCGTAGCTGGTGGTCTTCTCGCCGTTCTCCTCGTAGTCCAGCTCCTTCTGGGGGCCGCCCACGATCGAGTACTGGTCGGTCTTCTCGCCGTAGTAGATCTTCTGCTCGTACTTCCCGAGCTCACCGGTGGTCGGGAGGCCCGACTCGGTGAAGACCGGGGAGCCGTTGGCGTCGGTCTGCGTGCCGCGGGCCATGATGGCGCCGTAGCCGTGGGTGTACGTGAAGTGGTCGTTGATCCAGTTCCGCTTCGGGATGCCGCGGATGTTCAGCTCGCGCAGACCGATGACGACGTCCTGGCCCTTGTAGCGGTCCACGTCGAGCGTCGTCGGGAACTGGTAGTACTTCCGCTTCTGCTCCAGCTGCTGGAAGGTCGGCGAGACGATGTTCGGGTCGAGGACGCGGTAGGCGGCCGCCGTGTCGGCGTTCGCCCGCAGCTTGTCCTTGGCCTTGACCGTCGACTTGCCCGAGTAGTTCTCCAGCTTGGTCTCGTCGATCGCGTACGCCTTGCGGGTCGCGTCGATGTTCTTCTGGATGTACGGGGCTTCCTTGGCCTGCTCGTTCGGCTGGACCTGGAACTTCTGCACGATCGCCGGGTACAGGCCGCCGATCAGCACCGCCGACAGCACCATCAGGCCGAAGCCGATGACCGGCAGCTGCCAGGTGCGCCGCCACAGGGTCGCGAAGAAGAGCAGGGCGCAGATGACGGCGATGCAGAAGAGGATCGTCTTGGCCGGCAGATAGGCGTTGGCGTCGACGAACCGCAGGCCCGTCCAGTTGCCGGTGGCCTTGAAGTCGCTGGACTTCACCGCCAGGCCGTACCGGTCGAGCCAGTACGCCACGGCCTTCAGCGCGACGAAGACGCCGAGCAGCACCGAGAGGTGGCCGGTGGCGGCGGCGGTGGCGCGGGCACCGGGGCTGGTGACCCGCAGTCCGCCGTACAGGTAGTGCGTGATCGCCGCGGCGATCAGGGAGAGCACCACGGCGGCGAAGCCGAAGGCCAGCAGGAAGCGGTACCAGGGCAGGTCGAAGGCGTAGAACGAGACGTCCTTGCCGAACTGGGAGTCCTTCTCGCCGAAGTCGACGCCGTTGATCCACATGAGCCAGGTGCGCCACTGGCCGGAGGCGGAGGCGCCGGCGATCAGGCCCACGAGGGCGGTGACCGCGAGCAGCACCCACTTCTTGAAGGGGGCGACGCCCATGCGGTACCGGTCGAGGCTCTGCTGCTCCAGCGACATCGCGCTGAGCGGCGGGCGCAGCCGGTACGCCAGCCAGATGTTGAGGCCGACGACGAGGGCCATGAGCAGGCCGAAGACCGCGAACAGCCCGATCTTGGTCCACAGCGTGGTGGTGAACACGGACGAGTAGTGGACCGAGCGGTACCAGAGCCAGTCCGTCCAGAACCCGGCGAACATCACGAACGCCATGGCCAGGACGGCCAGCACGCCCAGTGTCATCAGCAGGGTGCGGGCCCGCCGGGACGGCCGGCCGACTCTGATCCTTGGCCCGGACGGGCCTCCGCCACGGTCAGGCATCTGGAAAGCCAACGTGCGCCCCTCGGTGTTGATGCGTCGGAAAGCGGGCCCCGCGATCGTAGAGCCCACTGATGCAACTTACTGAGGCTTTACCTAGTTCCCGTCTCCGGGGGAAGAGGAGGCAGGATATTGGTCATGTCCAACCTTTCCCCCTCGGGCCCGCCGATGGCCTCCAGTCCCCTCACCCGCGCGGTGCTCGAGATCGACGAGTACGCCTCGGGTCTCGGCTGGGACCGGCCCGCCCGCCTCTTCGCCCTCGTCGACACCGCCCGGCTGCGGGCCCAGGCGCCCTCGCTGAAGCTCGGCCAGGACGCCACCGCCTACACCCCGATCGAGCAGGAGGAGATCCCGGCGGGCAAGCCGCTGGACGAGTTCCTCGGCACCATCGCCTGGCCGGACGGGGTGGCCGGCTGCGCCCTGACGGTGGAGCGGCTGATGCTGCCGCCGTCGGCGGAGACCCAGGTCCCCAAGGACCTGAGCGGCGCCGCGCTGAACAAGTGGGTGGCCCGGCACCCGGACCGCCAGGAGGTGCGGATGACCGTCGCCGTGCTGCGGACCGGCGCCCGGGAGGCGGCGATCCGGCTGCGCGAGAAGGACTCGCCGACCGAGGTGCTGACCGGCCCGGACCTGGTGCCGGGGCTCGCCGACGCGCTGGCCGCGACCTTCGAGGGCTGAGCGGTACGGGTACGGGGCCCCGGGCGGGGTCCCGTACCGGCTCAGCTCTTCGAGCAGGTCGGCAGGTTCGCCGTGTCGCCCTCGCGGAGCTTCTCCAGGGACTTCGTCGCGTCGTCGATGGTGTCGACCTTGACGAGGGTGAGCCCGTCCGGCGTGTCACCGGCGGCGGTGGCGCAGTTGTCGGCCGGGGTGAGGAAGTACTCGGCGCCCGCGTTCCGCGCGCCGACCAGCTTCATCTGGATGCCGCCGATCGGGCCGACCTTGCCGTCGTCGTCGATGGTGCCGGTGCCGGCGACGAACTTGCCGCCGGTCAGGCTCTCCGGGGTCAGCTTGTCGACGATGCCGAGGGCGAACATCAGGCCGGCGCTGGGGCCGCCGACGTCGGCGAGCTTGATGTCGATGGTGAACGGGAAGACGTGGTCGGTGCCGGCCTGGATGCCGACGATCGCCCGGTCGCCCTCCTCGGACTTCACTGTGGTGATGGCCACCTTCCGGGTGACGGTGGCCTCCTTGTGCGCCTTCTCGGCGGCCGCCGCCTCCTTCGCCGGGACGATGGTGAACTCGACCTTGTCGCCCGGCTTCCGCTTCGTGACCTGCGCGGCGACGTCGGCCGGCTTCGTGACCCGCACCCCGTCCACGGCCTTGATCACGTCTCCGGCGTGGAGGGTGCCCTCCGCCGGGGAGTCCTTCACCACGGAGGCGACGACCACACGGGTGGTGAAGGGGATGCCGAGCTCGTCGAGGGCGGCGACCTTGGCGCTCTCCTGCGACTGGCTGAACTCCTCGGCGTTCTCCTGGCTCGACTCCTCCTCCGTCTTCCCGTCCGGGTAGAGGGTGTCGTGCGGCACGATCACGTTGTCGTGCGTGAGCCAGCCGTAGACCGCCTCGACGGCGTTCATCTTGTAGTCCGCGCTGGTGACCCTGACCGTGGTCATGTTGAGGTGGCCGTCGGTCGGGTAGGTCTTGCGGCCGGAGATCTGGAGGACCGGCTCGCCGCGTGCCTCGCCGAGCGTGTTGACCGTGGGTCCGGGGCTCATCTCCGAGTACGGCACCGGGATCAGGACGCCGGCGATGAGCAGGCTGATCAGGACCAGGGTGGAGGCGAGCATCGTCGCGGTGCGGCGTGGCATGGAACGACAGTACGGGACTCGCCTGTGCGCGCACCCCTGGGGCGCTCCACGTGCCGGACGGCGGACCGGGGCGTCAGGATTCGGCGGGGGCCGGTTCGGGGACCGGGCGCAGCGGCGCGGAATCGGGTGCGACGGGGTGGGAACGCTCCATGGCGTCCCTGAAGCGGGCGTAGCCGGCGAGTTCGGCCACGTCACCTATGGTCTTGCTTCTCTGGACCCAGCTTCCCCATATCGCCGCGCCGACGACTGCGAAAAGCGGAATCAGCAACCAGGCCAGCACTGCCATTCCGACCTCCCATCCCCAGTGAGTTGATCAGCAGATTATTCATCTGTGCCAACAACGCTCGGGCCTGGGGGCCGGTTACGCAAATCGGGCGTTCGGCTACGCCGTGTCGGCGCGCCGCCTTGCCCCTTCGGCAGAAGTGGGGACCCCAGGTTCAGCAGGCGCCCACCCTCCCCCAGACTCCGTCCGGGGGGACCCCCAGTCTCGGGGTCGAGGTTCAGCAGGCGCCCACCCACTCCTCTGTGCCGTCCGAGAAGGTCTGGTGCTTCCAGATCGGGACCTCGTGCTTGAGGTCGTCGATCAGCTTGCGGCACGCCTCGAACGCCTCGCCGCGGTGCGGGCAGGAGACGGCGACGACGACCGCCAGGTCGCCCACCGCGAGGTCGCCGACGCGGTGCACGGCGGCCAGGGCGCGGACCGGGAAGTTCGCCACGACCTTCTCCGCGACCCGGCGCAGCTCCGCCTCGGCGCTCGGGTGGCAGGAGTATCCCAGCCGGTCGACGTCGGCGCCGCCGTCGTGGTTGCGCACGGTGCCGACGAACAGGGTCGTCCCGCCCGCGGCGTCGTCGCCGACGGCCCGGAAGACCTCGTCGACCGAGAGCGGGGTGTCGCGGATCGCGAGCAGCTTGATCGGGTCGTCCGCGGCCTGCTCACCGGGGTGGTCGTGCGTCGTGGTCATGCCGTCCATGGTGCCGCACGCCGCCGACATCCCGGAATAGCGCTTTCGACCGGTGGACCGGGACCCTCCGTAGGAGGGTCCTACAGGCCGCGCCGCTTCCTCATCTGCCGCACCAGGGCCGCGGTGCCCAGGAGGGCCACCGTGGCACCCGCCGCGCCCGCCGCCGTGGCGTCCTTGCGGCCCAGCCGGCGGCCCGCGACCGTGTGCCGGCCCTGGACCTCCTCCAGGAGGGACGCGAGGACCTCCTCGTTGGTCCACCGGGGCCGCCAGCCCGCGTCGTGGAGCCGGCCGACGCTGACCACCCAGGGGTGCATGGTGTAGGCGAGGTCCCCCGCGGGGGACGGGGTGAGGCCGATCCGGTGCAGCCGTGCCGCGGCGCCGAGGGCGACGGCGGACGGCAGCTCCATGCGGCGGATGCCCGACAGTTCCTCGACCTCCTCCTGCTCCAGCCACCCCTCGCAGCCGACGGCGAACTCTCCGTCGACCTTTTCGAGGGCCGCGTACTCCAGGGCGCTGACCAGGTCCTCCACGTGGCAGAACTGCCAGGTGGGGCGGGATCCGGCGACGACGAGGAGGCGCGGCGACTCGAAGTAGCGGGTCAGCGCCGTGTCCGTGCCGCCGACGAGGACGGCCGGGCGGACCACGGTCACGTTGAGTCCGGGGTGGGCGCGGGAGCCGCGGCGGCCGAGCCGCTCGATCTCCAGCAGGTCGCCGACCCCGGTGGCCTCGGCGGTGGCCCGCAGCTCGGCGTCCTCGGAGAGCGGGATGTCGTTGTCGGGCAGGGCCCCGTAGACCATCGTCGAGGTGCACAGGACGACCCGGTGGACGCCGGCCGCGGCGGCGGCCGTGAGGACGGTCTGCGTGCCGCGCACGTTGTAGGCCGTCCGGGCGGCGGGGTCGGTCTCCAGGTCGAGGTCGACGGCGAGGTGCACGACGACGTCGGCGCCCCGCAGCTTCTCCGCGATGGCCGGATCCCGCACGTCGAGGACATGCCAGGTGGCCTCCGCGACCTCGCCGCGCCGCTCGTCGATGGCGACGACCTGCCGGATCTCCTCCGAATCGGCGAGACGCCTGGTCAGCAGGGCGCCGACACCCGTGGCGGCGCCGGTGACCGCGACGACGGGGCCGCGCACGGCGGACCGGGTTGAGTGGTTTCGCGCTCCGCGAACCTGCGGATCTGGGGAACTCACCGACCGACTCCAGTGGTTGTCTTCAGTACGTACGCGGATGACGCGTACGTACCAGGTGGCGTCCATCCTGCCGCAGGGCACGGCCCGGCGGAGACTTGAGCCCATATCCGATCCGGATGTCTACGCTGGTGTTGTGCAGCGGGCAGTCGCCGCCGGCAGAAGCCGGTGGCCCTAGGAGCCGAGGAAACCTGTGAGTGACACCCCATTCGGATTCGGCCTTCCGCCGGAGGAGCCGGAGGACGGCGACGAAGGCAAGAAGAAGGACCCCGCCGGAGGTGGCCAGGGGTCCGGCAACCCGTTCGGGGCGAACCCGTTCGGTTTCGGCGGCCTGCCCGGCATGGGCGGCCAGGGCGGCGCGGACAATCCGTTCGCCGCGATGTTCGGGGCGATGAACCCGACGGACCTGGGCGCGGCCTTCCAGCAGCTCGGACAGATGCTGAGCTACGAGGGCGGTCCCGTGAACTGGGACATGGCCAAGCAGATCGCCCGCCAGGTGGTCGCCCAGGGCACCGCCGACGGCGTCAAGGACGCCAGCGTGGGCCCCGCCGAGAAGGCCGCCGTCGAGGAGGCCGTCCGCCTCGCCGACCTCTGGCTCGACCAGGTCACCTCGCTCCCCTCCGGGGCGAACACGGCGGTGGCGTGGAGCCGCGCGGAGTGGGTCGAGGCGACCCTGCCCGCGTGGAAGGCGCTGGTGGACCCGGTCGCCGAGCGGGTCGGCAACGCCATGGGCGACGTGCTGCCGCAGGAGATGCAGGCCATGGCCGGCCCCCTGATCGGCATGATGCGGTCGATGGGCGGCGCCATGTTCGGCCAGCAGATCGGGCAGGCCATCGGCGCGCTCGCGGGCGAGGTCGTCGGCTCGACCGACGTCGGCCTGCCGCTCGGCCCGGCCGGCCGGGCCGCGCTGCTCCCGCTGAACGTGGAGTCCTTCGGCAAGGACCTGAGCGTGCCCTCCGACGAGGTCCGGCTCTACCTGGCGCTGCGCGAGGCCGCCCACCAGCGCCTCTTCGCCCACGTGCCGTGGCTGCGGGCGCACCTCTTCGGCGCCGTCGAGAGCTACGCGCGCGGGATCAAGGTCGACACCTCGAAGCTGGAGGAGGCCGTCTCCCAGCTCGACCCGAGCCACCCCGAGCAGCTTCAGGAAGCGCTCCAGTCCGGCATGTTCCAGCCGCAGGACACGCCCGAGCAGAAGGCGGCCCTGGCCCGTCTGGAGACGGCGCTCGCGCTGGTCGAGGGCTGGGTCGACGCGGTGGTCCACGAGGCCGCCAAGTCCCGGCTGACCTCGGCGGACGCGCTGCGCGAGACGCTGCGCAGGCGCCGTGCCACCGGCGGCCCCGCCGAGCAGACCTTCGCCACCCTGATCGGTCTGGAGCTGCGCCCGCGCCGGCTGCGGGACGCCTCCCGGCTGTGGGCCTCGCTCACCGACGCGCGCGGGGTCGACGGCCGTGACGGCCTCTGGGAGCACCCGGACATGCTGCCGACGGCGACCGACCTGGACGACCCGGACGGCTTCGTCCACCGCGAGCACCTGGACTTCTCCGAGCTCGACAAGATGCTCGGCGAGGCGGCCCAGGGCGACAAGGGCGACACCCCCGAGGACGGGGACGAGAAGAAGTGACCCTGCACGACGACGCGGTCCTCGTCCTGAAGCGGTACGAGGACCAGCCCGAGCTGCGCGACCTGTACCTGGAGCACCTGGCGGCGCATCCGGACGGCATGTACAAGCCGTGCGGGGCCGGTCACCTCACCAGCAGCGCGCTGGTGATCGACCCCTCGCGCGGGCGGGTGCTGCTCACCCTCCACAAGAAGCTCGGCATGTGGCTGCAGATGGGCGGCCACTGCGAGGAGGGCGACCCGACGGTCGAGGCGGCGGCGCTGCGCGAGGCGGAGGAGGAGTCGGGCGTCACCGGTCTGACGCTGCTGCCGGGCGGCCCGGTGCGGCTCGACCGGCACGCGATCCCGGCGCCCTGCCACTGGCACCTCGACGTGCAGTACGCGGCGCTCGCCCCGGCGGACGGGGTGGAGCGGATCAGCGAGGAGTCGCTGGACCTGAGGTGGTTCGCGTACGACGAGGTGGCCGCGGTCGCGGACGCCTCGGTGGTGCGGCTGGTGGAGGCCACGCTGGCCCGCCTGTGACGGCCGTCATGCGGAAGAGGGCCCCCGGATTCCTTCCGGGGGCCCTCTCCGTACGTCCGTACCCGGCCGTCAGTTCCAGGCGTTGTTCTGGTTCTGCGCGTGGGCACCGTGCTGGCCGACGCCGAACTGGGCGGCCGCGCCCTGTCCGATCGCCGCGTTCTGCGGGGGCATGACCTCGCTGGGCTGGACGAGGGCGAAGCCCTGCCCGAGGAAGCTGAGCTCCCAGCCCTCGCCGGTGCTGCCGCGGCGGCTGCGGACGCTGCTGTTGTGCGTCTGGGCCTGCATCTGGACCCGGAGCGAGGTCGACCAGGCGACGATCGCGTCCGCGTCGGCGCTGACGTACTTCTCCGGGGTGACCTGGAGCATCAGCGGCTGGCCCGAGGTCATCAGGGCCACCTTGCCGCGGCCGGTGATGTTGAGCTGGTACTTGCCGGTGCCGGAGACCCCGTACTGGCTGTCGACCGCGATGACCTCGGTGTGGAGGCTCGTGTCGAGGGCGAGCACGTAGGAGCTGTCGACGGTGAGGCCCTCGTGGTCGACCTCGACGACGTGGATGTACTGGGCGAGGTTGGCGAAGTAGACCGTGCCCTGGCCGGAGCAGCGCATCAGGTCCAGGCCCTCGCCGGTGCGGGCGCGGGCCTGCCGCTGGCTGCTGCTCTGGTACTCGCCGTCGAAGTCGACGAGCCCCTGGTAGGCGACCATGGCGCCCTTGCGGGCGAGGATGTCGTCATGGCCGGTGAGGCTGACCCGCAGCAGCTGCGGGTTCTGGATGACGTACCGCTCCTGGCTCTGCTGCTCGGCGTGGTTGAAAAGCGGGCTCTGCATGATGTGTTCTCGCTCCCCCTCAGCCCCGGACCCGCAGGCGGTCGCTGCTGTCCTCGCTGGGCTGTACGACGACGATGCCCTGGCCGGAGAAGGCCATCTGGTATGCCTCGCCGCTGCCCCGCCCGATGAGGGAGGACGCCTTGAAGCTGCGCTTGCCCTTGACCTTCAGCGCCGGCGACCAGGCGACGAGCGCGTCGGGGTCGACGTACGTCTCGTCCTCGCCGCGGCCGCAGTCGACGACGATCGGCGTGCCGCGCGAGGTGAGCGCGACCCAGCCGGTGCCGGCGATCCCCACGTTGAACAGGCCCTGGCCGGCGAACTTGGCGAGGCCCTTGACGCGCTCGACGCCCCACTGGAGGTGGGCGTCGAAGGCGAGGAGGTTGGTGCCGTTGACCGAGATCGCGTCGTTCTGGAGGTTGATCACGACGACGTCGGCGCCGTAGTCGGCGAGGTAGAGCAGGCCGTCGCCGGAGCACTTCATGATCGGCGCGCCCTCGCCGGTCGCCCATTCCTTGGCGACCTGGCGGACGGCGGGCGGGTTGGGCTCGTAGCTGATGAAGCCCTCGTAGGCGACCATCGAGCCGGCCCGGGCGTAGAGGTCCTGGCCGGAGGCCATGGCGACCTTGAGCATGGTGCGGCCGTGGTTCTCCATGCGGGCCGCGATGGGTGTCGGGGCATAGCCCGCGAGCTGCTGGTTCATGGTGTCGGGCTCCCTCAGACCTCGTACGGCTGGACGACGATGAAGTTGCCGGGGGCGCCCCGGAACTGGAGGTTCACGGTCTCCCCGCTGTGGCCGGGGAAGGCGTTGCGCCGGAGCCGGACCTGGCTGGAGAGGATGACCTGCGAGGCGGCGGACCAGGCGACGACCGCGTTGCAGTCGGCGAAGGTCGTCGGCGTGACGGGCAGGACCACGGGGACGCCGTGGGTCTTGACGATCACGGTGCCGGTGCCCTGGAACTGCATGGTGAACAGGGCGCCGCCGGGGATGCCGTGGCCCTCGATGCGGCGGACCTCGTACTGCAGCGACTCGTCGAAGGCGAGCACGTTCTCCGCGGAGACGCAGATGGCGTCGCCCTGGAGCTCGATCGGGTGCAGATGGGCGCCGTTCTCGGCGAGGAAGACCTGGCCGCGGCCGGTGCAGCGCATGAGCTGCATCTCCTGGCCGGTGGCGTTGCCGACGATCCGGCCGGCGAAGCCCGCGCCCTTGTAGGAGAAGTCGACCTTGCCCTGGTACATGACCATGGAGCCCTGGCGGGCGAGGACGGGCGTGCCGCCCATGGCCAGGTCCACCCGCATGAGCTGCTGGTTCTGCGGGGTCCAGCGGGCGCCGGTGGCGGTCTCCTTGAACGGGGCGAGCGCGGCGGCGAGCCCGGCACCGGCCGCGGGCGCGCCCTGGGGCACTCCCTGGGGCGGCATGCCCGGGGGCATGCCCGGCTGCTGGCCGTAGCCGGGCTGCTGGCCGTACGGAGCCTGCGGCGGCTGCCCGTAGGGGGCGCCGTGCGGCGGGGTCTGGCCCGGGATCTGGCCGTAGGGCGCCTGCGGCGGCTGCTGCCCGTACGGCCCGGGGGCGCCGGGCGCGGGGGCCGGCGGGGGCACCGGGGAGGGGGCGAGGGGCGCGACCATGGTCGGCTGGGTGTGCACCGGCTGCGGGGCGGGCGGCGGGGTGGGCGGCTGGGCGCCGTAGCCGGGCTGCGGGGCCGGCGGCGGGGTCGGCGGCTGAGCGCCGTGACCCGGCTGCGGAGCACCGAAGGCGGGCGCGGGGGCCGGGGCCGGCGCGGCCTGGGCGGGGGCGCCGAAGGCCGGCGCGGCCTGCTGGGGGGCGGCGGGCGGCTGGGCCGCGGGCTGCTCCTCCTCCAGGACCTCGCCGCCGAAGTTCCGCAGCAGCGCTTCCAGACCGCCGTCGAAGCCCTGGCCGACGGCGGCGAACCGCCACACGTCCTTCAGGTAGAAGTCGCCGAGCATGACCGCGCGCTCGGTGGAGAACTCGGCACCCGTGAAGGCGTAGCGGGCGACCTCCTCGCCGCCGGCGACGATCCGGATCCAGCCGGGGCCGACCTGCGACATCTGGCCGTTGCCGTCGATGGTGGCGGTGAAGGACAGCTTGTGGATCTGCGGGGGGATCCGGTCGAGGGTGACGCGGAAGGACTCGGTGTCCCCGGACTGCGCCCCGAGCAGCTGGATGGACTCCTCGGGCGACTTCGGCTGGTTGAAGAAGACGAAGTACCGGTCGTCCGAGAGGCGCTCGTCGGCGTCGAGCCCGAAGCAACTGATGTCGAAGGTGAGCCCGGGCGCCGCGATCTGCACACCCACGTACAGATCGGTGCCCGCGGTCAGATCACTGATCTTGGCCTTGTGGCCGCGTTGGAATTCCCTGGCCATGCGTAACGACCGTCCCCCATCCCGATGGCGAATGACTCGCGTCAGGCTAACCGCTGAGAACGACATCCAGACAGGGCGGGGCGGTTCCGGTACGGAATCGGGAAATCTGCCCTCAGGCCGCGGGATCCCCGTCGGGCGGGTGCGGGAGGCGGTCTGCGGCGACCACTCCTTCGAGGTAGCCGCGGGCCCGCTCGGTCCGCGGGTACGCCTCCAGGAGCCGCCAGAACCCGGGTCCGTGACCGGGGACGAGAAGGTGGGCGAGCTCGTGCAGGAGGACGTAGTCGACGACGTACTCGGGCATGGGCTGGAGCCGGTGGGAGAGCCGGATGGAGCCCTCGGCGGGGGTGCAGGAGCCCCAGCGGCTGTTCTGGTTGGTGACCCAGCGCACAGAGTCGGGGCGGGCCTTGCCGTCGAGGTAGCGGGCGGAGAGGCGGTCGGCCCGTTCGGCCAGCTCGGCGTCGCCGCGGGTGGCGCGGCGCTCCTTGTCCCGCTCCTTCGCGGCGAGCTTCTCCAGCATCAGTCCGACCCAGCGGCGCTCCTCGGCCTCCGACATCCGGGCCGGGATGAGGACGACGGTGCGGTCCCCCTCGCGGTACGCGGAGACGGAACGGGTACGGCGGGCGCTCCTGCGGATCTCGACTGGCACGCCCTCGACGGTACCGGGCCCGCCCGGCGGAATCGCCTGTGGATGAGCTACACGACTTTCCGTCCGTATGACTTTCGGGCGGGCCTGTGGACAACTTTCCGCACGGTTGCGCTCCGGCGGGCAGCCTGGTCCGGGAGAGAACGCGGAGAGCGGACGGGGGCGGGGATGCATCCGATGGTGAAGCCGGCGCTGCGCCGGGCGTGGCGGAGTCTGACGTGCGCGCAGTACGGGGTGGCCCCGGCGCACGCGGTGGTGCTGGACCCGGTGGACGCGGCGACGGGCCGGCTGCTCGGGCTGATGGACGGGACGCGCGGGACCGCGCTGCTGCGGCGGGAGGCCGCGGAGCTGGGGCTGCCGGAGGGCCGGTTGGACGCGCTGCTCGCGCGGCTTCACACGGCGGGCCTCCTCGTGGAGGCCGGGGCCGGGCGGCCGGGGCGGGCGGGTCCGGCGGCGGGGCCGGTGGACACGGCCCTGGATCCGCTGCGGGCGGATCTGGCCGCGCTGTCGGTGGTGTGCCCGGAGCCGGACCGGGCGCTGCGGACGCTGGCGTCCCGCCGGGAGCGGCGGGTGCTGGTGCGGGGCGCCGGGCGGGTGGGCGCCACGGTGGCGGCGCTGCTCGCGGCGGCGGGCGTCGGCACGGTGGAGGTGGCGGACAGGGGCCGGGTGGAGCCGTGGGACACGGCGCCGGGCGGGCTGCCCGCCGAGGCGGTCGGCGAGCGGCGGCTCACGGCGGCGCGGCGGCTCGTGGCCCGCTGGGCGCGGGGTCCGGTGGCCGCCCGGCGGACGGCCCGGCGGTCGGGAGCGGGGCCTGGGGCGGGTGACGGGGACGGCGAGGTGCCGGTGTCGCTCGTGCTGGTGACGCCCCGGGACGGGCTCGGGGTGCTGCTGCCCGATCCGGTGGCGGCCGAGCCGTGGATGGCGGCGGGGGTCCCGCAGCTGTACGCGGGGGTGCTGGAGGCGACCGGCCTGGTGGGGCCGCTGGTGCTGCCGGGCGGGACGGCCTGCGCCCGGTGTCTTCAGGAGGGGGCGGTGGACCGGGACCCGGAGTGGCCTCGGCTGCTCGCGCAGTGGCGTTCGGGGCCGCCGCATCCGCTGCCGGCCTGCGACGTGGCGCTGGCGACGGCGGTGGCGGGGCTCGCCGCGGCGCACGCGCTTGCCTTCCTGGACGGGGAGCCGCCGGCGAGCACGGGGAGCCGCTGGGAGGCGGTGGCTCCGACGCTGGCATGGCGGTCCGAGCGGCTGGAACCGCACCCGGCCTGTCCCTGCGGGGCCGCGCGCGGCAGGGTGGGGGTGGGCGCCTCGGCAGCCGGGGAGGCGCGGTCCACAATGGCGGGGCGCAGCCCTGCGCGGCACGACAGTCTGGGAATTGGAGGGGCGCATGTCTGATCTTCCCCGGAAGGCGGTCACCCGGACCGCCAAGTTGGCCGCGTTGCCGCTGGGCTTCGCGGGCCGCGCGACCTGGGGTCTGGGCAAGCGGATCGGCGGCAAGTCCGCCGAGTTCGTCGCCCGGGAGCTCCAGGAGCGCACGGCGGAGCAGCTGTTCAAGGTGCTCGGGGAGCTCAAGGGCGGGGCCATGAAGTTCGGCCAGGCGCTGTCGGTCTTCGAGTCGGCGCTGCCGGAGGAGATCGCCGGCCCCTACCGGGCGGCGCTGACGAAGCTTCAGGAGGCGGCGCCGCCGATGCCGGTGCGCACGGTGCACGGGGTGCTGGAGGAGCGGCTCGGGGCGGATTGGCGGGAGCTGTTCCTGGAGTTCGAGGACAAGCCTGCGGCGGCCGCGTCGATCGGGCAGGTGCACCGGGCGGTGTGGCACGACGGGCGCGAGGTCGCGGTGAAGGTGCAGTACCCGGGCGCGGGCGAGGCCCTGCTGTCGGACCTGGCGCAGCTGAGCCGGTTCGCCCGGCTGCTGGGGCCGCTGGTGCCCGGGATCGAGGTGAAGCCGCTCATCGCGGAGCTGCGGGAGCGGGTGACGGAGGAGCTGGACTACGCGCTCGAGGCGCGGGCGCAGCGGGCGCACGCGGAGGTCTTCGCGGGCGATCCGGACGTGGTGGTGCCGGCGGTGGTACACCAGGCGGAGCAGGTGCTGGTGACCGAGTGGATGGACGGGATCCCGCTGGCGGAGGTGATCGCGGACGGCGGGCAGGAGCAGCGGGACCGGGCAGGGCAGCTGCTGGCCCGGTTCCTGTTCTCGGGTCCGGCGCGGACGGGGCTGCTGCACGCCGATCCGCATCCGGGGAACTTCCGGCTGCTGCCGGCCACCGACGGATCGGACGATCCGGCGGGGTGGCGGCTCGGGGTGCTGGACTTCGGCACCGTGGACCGGCTGCCGGGCGGGCTTCCGGAGATGATCGGGACCTGTCTGCGGATGACCCTGGCCGGTGAGGCGGAGCCGGTGTACGCGCTGCTGCGCGAGGAGGGCTTCGTGAAGGAGTCGGTGGCGCTCGACCCCGAGGAGGTCCTGGAGTACCTGCTGCCGATCATCGAGCCGGCGGAGGCGGAGTCCTTCGTCTTCACCCGGGGCTGGATGCGGACGCAGGCGGCCCGGATCGCCGATCCGCGCTCCCCCGCGCACCAGCTCGGGCGGCAGTTGAACCTGCCGCCGTCGTATCTGCTGATCCACCGGGTGACGCTCTCCACGATCGGGGTGCTCTGCCAGCTGAACGCGACGGTCCGGCTGCGGGACGAGCTGTCCGACTGGCTGCCCGGCTTCGACCCGGCGGCCTGACGGGGGCGGCGGTCACCACCAGGAGGAGTCGAGGCGGCCCTCGATGGCGCGGAGGTTGGCGCGGGCGCATTCCTCGCAGAAGTACTGGCGGCGGCCGTTCTCGACGGAACAGGTCCAGGTGAGGGGGAGGGTGTCGGCGGTCCTGCCGCAGCGTGCGCAGGCCACGGGCTCCTCCGCGGCGCGGGGCTCGTTCATCCTCGTGACGATAGCCCGGCGGGGCGGCCACGGCGGGGCAACGCACCGCGGGGGCCGGTCCGTTCGGACCGGCCCCCGCGGGGACGCCTGGTGGGGCGCTCAGTTCATGACGGCCATGGCGAGCGCGCGGCGGGCGCGCAGCGAGACGCGCTCGGCGCGGCGCTGCATGCGCCGGGCGGCGATCAGGCGCACGGCCTGACGTTCCGCCTCGGCCTCACGCTGTCGCTCGTGCATATGGGCACGGGCCAGGGCTTCTGGGATGAGTTGCATGTCACGGGTCCTGTTCTGACGCAGCGCGGGGGCGCCGGCGGTGGAGAAGTCGGGGGTAGCGGAGCGGATGGGCTCGGTGGCGGGCGTGGTCATCGGGGCCTGCTTCTGGGGATCGTGCGTGAGGGGGTGGTCGATCGTTCCGGTACGCCTGGGGGCCTTGTGGGGTGCCTCCCAGGTGCGGGCGGTCATGCCGCGACCGGGTTCTTGCGCGGGCGGCCACGGGGCCGCTTGCGGGCGACGACGACGCCCTGGACGAAGAGCTCGCCGCCCCAGACACCCCAGGGCTCACGGCGCTCCTTGGCGCCGGCGAGGCAGGCCGCGACCAGCGGGCAGGTCTTGCAGAGGGACTTGGCGTACTCGACGTCGGCCGGGGACTCGGCGAAGAAGACCTCCGGGTCGTAGGCGCGGCACGGGACGGGGACGCCGAGGTTCTCGATGGCGTCGTCGAGCGCGGTGAGCGATGTCAGGGGGGTCAAGGTGTGGTCCTCCGTGAGGCCGGACGGGGGGATCGTTTCGGAAGGCGGTACGGACGGGGCGTGCGCTTCGAGTTGCACGGGTGTCTTTCCTCGTCTGGTCGTTCCGGCCGGTCGGCCGGGTCTTCGGCTGGTACCGGGTTTCTTGTCCCGAGGCCCCTTCGCTCCGTCGTCCCCGTTCGGGGACAAACAGAAGGGCCGCGGATCCCGGGTGGGGTTCCGCGGCCCTGAAGGCGCCGGCCTGATCAGGTCAGGCTGGATCACTCCAGGGTTCGAGCCCACGGAAGGCCCACATCGTGTGGTGCTGCGTCGTCTGCTGCTTGCCGGCACCGGCCGCCGCGAAGCCATAGGCCGTGATTCCGGCCTTGCCCTCTTCAGCCACCCGTGCCTTGGTCGGTCGCTCCTCGCGCTCGATGGCGGCCATGCCGCGGCCGGACAGACCGGTGGCGGGCAGACCGCTGCCAAGGAGCGCAAAGGCGGAGAGGCCGAGCGAGCAGGTGGAGACGACCGAGCGATCGGTCATTTTGGCGGTGCTGACGACGGTGCTGACATCGCTGCTGATGACGTTGCGGCTGATGACGTTGATGTTGCTGATCACTGGAATCGCCTCCTCTCGGCGTCTCGGAGAGCTCGGGTGCGAGCCGGGCTCTCGATGTTTATTTGGACAAGTACAGCACGAGACAGGGCTTCATAAGAAGCCGCTGTTGCGTGGTTAAGAACCTATGGGGCTTGACGGGGCGGGCGCAAACTATTTTTCCCACGAGTTTCGATCAGACGTCGTCCGTGCCCGTCACACCCTCCTCACCTGCGCAGATGGCGAGGACATCGGCTCCGAAGCGGTCCAGCTTGCGTGCGCCGACCCCGGCGATCATGGCCAGCTCGCCGCCGGAGGACGGGACCCGCTCGGCGATCGCCATGAGCGTCTTCTCGGTGAAGACGCAATAGGCGGGCTGGCCGAGCGCCCGGGCCCGCTCCTCGCGCCACGCCCACAGGCGCTCGTACAGGCCCTCGTCCATGTCGGAGGGGCAGTCCTCGCAGCGGAGCAGCTTCATCGCGCCGGCCTCGGTGAGGGTGGTGCCGCAGACCCGGCAGCGGACTGTGCCGCGCGGGCGGCGGCGGGTGCCCTCGCCGGCCCGGCCGGAGCCGCCGCGCTCGATGCCGCCTCCTGCGGCGCCGTGGCCGGTGCCGCGGCTGCCGGAGCCGGGGCGCAGGCCCTTGAGGAAGCGGCTGGGGACGCGGCTCGGGCGGCCGCCCGGGGAGCGGGAGAGCGCCCAGGACAGCGTGAGGTGGACGCGGGCGCGGGTGACGCCGACGTAGAGCAGCCGGCGCTCCTCCTCGATCTGCTCGTCCGTCTTGGCGTAGGTGATCGGCAGCATGCCGTCGGTGAGGCCGACCAGGAAGACGGCGTCCCACTCCAGGCCCTTGGCGGCGTGCAGGGAGGCGAGGGTGACGCCCTGGACGGTGGGGGCGTGCTGGGCGGCGGCCCGCTCGTCGAGCTCGGCGACCAGGTCGGAGAGGGTGGCGCCGGGGCGGGCGGCGGCGAAGTCGTCGGCGAGCCGGGCGAGCGCGGCGAGCGACTCCCAGCGGTCCCGGACGGCGCCGGAGCCGGTCGGCGGCCGGCTGCTCCAGCCGTGGCCGGAAAGCACCGCTCGCACCTGGGCCGGCAGGTCGTCGGCGCCGTCCAGGAGCGCGTCGTTCGCCCCGAAGCGGGCCGCGCCGCGCAGGGCCGCGCCGGCCTCCCGCACCTCCTGGCGCTCGAAGAAGCGCTCGGCGCCGCGCAGCTGGTAGGGGACGCCGGCGTCGGCGAGGGCCTGCTCGTAGACCTCCGACTGGGCGTTGATCCGGTAGAGGACGGCGATCTCGCCGGCCGGGACGCCGGCGGCGATCAGGTCGCGGATCCGGCGGGCGGTGCCCTCGGCCTCGGCGGGCTCGTCCCCGTACTCGGTGTAGACCGGCTCGGGGCCGCGCTCGCGCTGCGAGACGAGCTCCAGGCGGTGCTCGGCGGCCCGGCCGCGGGCCTGGTCGAGGAGGCCGTTGGCGAGGTGGACGACCTGGGGGGTGGAGCGGTAGTCGCGCACCAGCTTGACCACGGTCGCGTGCGGGTGCCGGACGCGGAAGTCGAGCAGGTGGTCGGGGGTGGCGCCGGTGAAGGAGTAGATCGTCTGGCCTGCGTCGCCGACCACGCAGAGGCTGTCCCGCTCCCCCAGCCACAGCTCCAGGAGGCGCTGCTGGAGCGGGGAGACGTCCTGGTACTCGTCGACCACGAAGTGCTGGTACTGGCGGCGGATCTGCTCGGCGATGTCGAGCCGGTCCTGGAGGATGCCGACGGTGAGGAGCAGCACGTCCTCGAAGTCGATCACCGAGCGCTCGCCCTTGAGCTGCTCGTACATCGCGTAGAGCTGGCCGATCTCGGCCGGGTCCCGCGGGGCGTCGCGCCGGGTGCGGGCGACGGCCGCCGGATAGTCGGCGGGCACGGTCTGGGTGACCTTGGCCCATTCGATCTCGGCCGTGACGTCCCGCAGCTCGTTCCGGTCGAGGCGGACCCGGCAGCGGGCCGCCGCCTCGGCGACGAGCTGGACCTTCCGCTCCACCAGGCGGGGCAGCGGGCCACCGATCGCTTTGGGCCAGAAGAACTGGAGCTGCCGGAGGGCGGCCGAGTGGAAGGTACGGGCCTGGACGCCGCCCGCGCCGAGCTGGCGGAGCCTGCCGCGCATCTCGCCGGCGGCCCGGTTGGTGAAGGTGACGGCGAGCACGCTCGCGGGCTGCAGCACGCCCGCCCGGACCCCGTAGGCGATCCGGTGGGTGATCGCCCGGGTCTTGCCCGTGCCGGCGCCCGCGAGGACGCACACCGGGCCGTGCAGGGCCGTGGCGACCTCGCGCTGCTCCGGGTCGAGCCCGTCGAGCACCGCGTCGGCGGTCTCCGGGACCCGCGGGAAGAGGGGGGAATGCGTTGCTGCTGTCACTCCGCCATGCTGCCAGGTCGGGCGGGGTCGGTGCGGCGCGTCGTCCACAGGCCGGGGTCCGTGGTCGTACCGTCGCATGATCCTCCCGGCCGGGGGCGGGGAGCGGCGCAGCTCACGCGGCGGGCGGGAATGGTGGGCCGGGTGGCGTACGTTCTCCCTTCGGCACCGACCCCCGAACCGATGAGGAGCGCCTGGCCATGCAGGGCACTGTGACGATGTACAGCACCGAGTGGTGCGGCTACTGCCGCCGGCTGAAGGGCCAGATGGACCGCGAGGGCATCGCGTACACCGAGGTCAACATCGAGCTGGACCCCGAGTCGGCCGCCTTCGTGGAGAAGGCCAACGGCGGCAACCAGACCGTCCCGACCGTCCTCTTCCCGGACGGCTCGACGCTGACGAACCCGTCGCTGGCCCAGGTCAAGCAGAAGCTCGGCGCCTGACCCCGCGTCGCGCCCGCACAGCGAGGAGCCCCCGCCGGAAGCGTCCGGCGGGGGCTCCTCGCTGTGCGCGGGATCTCAGACGACGTCGCCGGGCTTCGGCAGGGGCTTGCCGTACCAGAGCTCGATCAGGCGGGAGGCGATCGAGATGCCGTACGGCGGCAGGATCTCGCCCGAGGCGAAGCCGGCCTCCAGGTCCGCGCGGGAGAACCAGCGGGCCTCGTGGATCTCCTCGCCGTCCACCTCGATCTCCGGGGAGGTGGCCCGCGCGAAGAAGCCGAGCATCAGGCTGGACGGGAACGGCCAGGGCTGGCTGGCCACGTACTCGACCTCGCCGACGGTGACCCCGGCCTCCTCGAAGACCTCCCGGACCACGGCCCGCTCGATCGACTCGCCCGGCTCGACGAAGCCGGCGAGCGTCGAGAAGCGGCCCTCCGGCCAGTGCACCTGGCGGCCGAGCAGCGCCCGGTCCTGGTCGTCGGTGACCAGCATGATCACCGCGGGGTCGGTGCGCGGGTAGTGCTCGGCGCCGCAGACCGGGCAGCGGCGGATGTGCCCGGCCGCCGCGATCACCGTGCGCTCGCCGCAGCGGGAGCAGAAGCGGTGGAGGCGCTGCCAGTTCTCCAGGGCCACCGCGTGGGTCATCAGGCCCGCGTCGCGCGGCGACAGCAGCATCCCGGCCTCGCGCAGGCCCGCGGGGCGCGCCGACTGGTCCATCCGGCCGGGCAGCGAGTCCTTCTGGAGCGCGAAGTACGACACCCCGTCGGCGTCGGTCCCGAGGAAGTAGCGGTGCGTCTCGGTCATGGGCGCCTCGAACGCCGGGGTCATGACGAGCTCGGTGGTGCCGTCGGGGCGGTCGTCGATCAGCACCTGGCCGCCCGACACCACGAAGACGCGGGTGGTCGGGTGGCTCCAGGCGGCCGCGAGCCACGCCTCGTCGAGGCGGTGGTGGGCGGCCCGGTCGACGCCGCTCGGGGCGGTGAGCGAGATCGGGCGGTCCGCGAACGCGTTGTTCAAGGTGCTCACAGGTGCTTCCAACTCCCCCGGATCGGTGACGGTGATGACGGCGTGCGGGCCCGGCGCGCTCAGCGCTCGCCCGCCCGCAGGGCGGCCGGAAGGTCGCCCCACAGGTGGGCGGTCGCCTCGACGCCCTTCATGAGGAGGTCGAGCTCGACCTTCTCGTTCGGCGCGTGCCAGCCGTCGGACGGGACCGAGATGCCCAGGAAGAGCACGGGCGCGTCCAGGACGTCCTGGAGGTCGGCGGCGGGTCCCGAGCCGCCCTCGCGCGTGTAGCGGACGGTGGCCCCGTCGAAGGCCCGGCTCATCGCCCCGGCCACCGCCTTCAGGGCCGGGTGGCCGAGCGGGGTGAGGCAGGGGCGGGTCGGGGCGCCGAAGACGATCTCGTACCGGACGCCGGCCGGGACGAGTCCGGCCAGCCACTCCCGCACCAGCGTCTCGATCCGGTCCGGGTCCTGGCCCGCGACCAGCCGGAAGGAGAGCTTGAGGTGGGCGGAGGCGGGGACGATGGTCTTGCCGCCGGGGCCCTGGTAGCCGCCGCCGATGCCGTTGACCTCGGCGGTCGGGCGGGCCCAGACGCGCTCCAGGGTGGAGTGGCCGGCCTCGCCGAGGGTGCCGTGCGACTTGGCGGTGCGCAGCCACGCCTCCTCGTCGAAGGGGAGCTCGGCGACGAGCCGCCGCTCGGCCTCCGTGAGTTCGGCCACCCCGTCGTAGAAGCCGGGGATCGCGACCCGCTCGCCGGCGTCGTGCAGGGCGGCGACGATCCGGCCGGCGACGGTGGCCGGGTTGGGGACGGCGCCGCCGAAGGAGCCCGAGTGGATGTCCTGGTCGGGGCCGTACAGGTCGATCTCGCAGTCGGCGACCCCGCGCATGCCGGTGCAGACGGTCGGCGTGGTCTCGGACCACATGCCGGTGTCGGAGACGATCACCACGTCGGCGGCGAGCCGGCCGGCGCGCTCCTCGACGAGCGCGCGGAAGTGCGGCGAGCCGGACTCCTCCTCGCCCTCCACGAGCAGCTTCAGGTGGACGGCGGGGGTGGTGCGGCCGGTGACGGCGAGGTGGGCGCGGACCCCGAGGGTGTGGAAGAACACCTGGCCCTTGTCGTCGGACGCCCCGCGCGCGTACATCCGCCCGTCGACGACGGTCGGCTCGAAGGGGTCGGTGTGCCAGCCGTCCTCACGGGCGGCGGGCTGCACGTCGTGGTGGCCGTAGACCAGGACCGTCGGCGCGTCCGGGTCGTCGGACGGCCACTCGGCGAAGACGGCCGGGGCCCCGTCGGTCTCCCACACCTCGACCGTGGTGAAGCCGGTGTCCTTCAGGGCCGCGGCGAGCCATTCGGCGCTGCGCCGCACGTCCCCGGCGTGCTCCGGCTGCGCCGACACGGACGGGATGCGCAGCCACTGGGCGAGGTCGCCGAGGAAGGCGGCGCGGTGCTGCGCGATGTACGCGCGTACGGGGTGGACGGCGCTGTCCGGGGTCTCGCTCATGGCCCCGAGCCTATCCGGCGCCGGGGGGTGCCCCGCCCAGCAGGATGGCCTCCAGCTCCGCCCGTCCGGGCAGCCGGGCCGGGCGGGCCACCTCGCCCGTGCGCACGTAGACGAAGGCGGCGGCCACCTCCTCGGGGTCCAGGCCGTGCTGCTCGGCCCAGGCGAGCCGGTACAGCGCGAGCTGGAGGGGGTCGGCGGAGCGGTGGTGGCTGGTCTTCCAGTCGACGATCTCGTACGCGCCCGAGTCCGGGTCCCGGTAGACGGCGTCGATCCGGCCGCGCACCACCCGGCCCGCGAGGGTGAGGTGGACGGGGACCTCCACCCGGTACGGGGTGCGGTGGGCGTACGGGGTGCGGGCGAACGCCTCCTTGAGGGCCTCCAGGTCCCGCTCGTCGACGATCTCCGGCTCGCCCGCGAAGTCCTCGCCGCCGGGGAGCTCGTCGGGGCCGAGGAAGGGCAGCGGCAGCTCCTCGAAGCGGGACTCCACCCACGCGTGGAAGCGGGTGCCGCGGCGGGCCGCGGGCTGGGGGGCCTTCGGCATGGGGCGGGCCAGCTCCTGGGCGAAGCCGTCCGGGTCCTCGGCGAGGCGGAGGACCTGGGAGGCGGAGAGGTACGCGGGGAGGACGACGTCCCGGGTGGTGGCGCGGGCGCGGTGCAGCTCCGCCGTGAGGGCGGCGAGGTCCCTGTCCCAGGAGGCGATGGTGCGGAGCTCCTCCCTGGTCAGCTCGTGCTCGCGGGGGTGCGGAAGGGCGCCGTCCCGCGGGTGCGGGTGCGGGTCCTCGGGGTGCGGGGCCGGCGGATCGGGCGCCGCCCCTGAGGAGCCGTGCCCACCCGTGCCGCCCTGCGGAACGGAGGCCCACAGCTTGGCCCGGACGGCCTCCGCCGCCCTCCTGCGCCGCTCCAGCGCCGTCTCGTCCAGGGGAAGCGGCCAGGGGAGGTCCTGGTCGGCCTCCGCCAGGAGGGGGTTCTCGGCGCCCTTCTCCGGGGCGTCCGCCCATGCCTCGATGTCGCCGTGGCCCCGCTCGCAGTGGGCGTACAGCTCCGCCATGAAGTCCGAGGGGCCCCGGGGCTTCTTCTGGGCGGGGCCCCACCAGTGGGCGGAGGCGAGGAGGAGACTGCGGGGGCGGGTGAAGGTGACGTAGCCGAGGCGGAGTTCCTCGGTGCGCTGGTGGTCGGTCATCGCCGCCTTGAAGGACTTCATGGCGGCGGCGTCCCAGGTGTCGAGGTCCGGGAGGGTCGCCGCGTCGCCGCGCAGGGCGTGCGGGAGGACCTGGGGCTGGGAGGTCCAGGACTCGCGGGCGCGGGCGGACGGGAACTGGCCGGCGACCAGGCCGGGGACGGCGACGACGTCCCATTCGAGGCCCTTGGACTTGTGCGCGGTGAGCACCTTGACGGTGTTCTCGCCGCCCGGGAGGGCGTTGTCGAGGCCCTTCTCGAACTGGGCGGCGGTGCGCAGGAAGCCGAGGAAGGCGAGGAGGCTCGCCTCGCCGTCGAGGGAGGCGAAGCCGGCGGCGACGTCCAGGAAGTTGCCGAGGGTCTCGCGGCGGCGGGCGGCGAGCGCGTGCGGGGAGGCGGAGAGCTCGACCTCCAGGCCGGTGACGGTCAGGACCCGGTGGAGGACGTCCATGAGGGGGTCGGCGAGGGAGGCGCGCAGCGAGCGGAGCTCGGCGGCGAGGCGGGCGAAGCGGACCCGGGCCTCGGCGGAGAAGGGCAGGCCGTCGTCGGGGTGGCCGGCGGAGTCGAGGAAGGTGTCGAGGGCGTCGGCGAGCGAGATCACCTCGGCGGGGTCGACGCCCTCGACGGCGGCGGCGAGCTTCTGGCCCGGGTCGGGGTCGGTGTCGCCGCCGTGGACGAGGAGGCGGGCGCGGCGGCCGAGGAGGGCGAGGTCGCGGGGGCCGACGCGCCAGCGGGGGCCGGTGAGGAGGCGGACGAGGTCGGCGTTGGCACCGGGGTCCTGGAGGACCTCGCAGACGGCGACGAGGTCGGCGACCTCGGGGAGGTGGAGCAGACCGGAGAGGCCGACGACCTCGACGGGCACGCCCCGGGCGACGAGGGCGGCCTGGATCGCGGGGAAGTCGCCGGCGGTGCGGCACAGGACGGCCATGGAGCCGGGTTCGCGGCCGGTGCGGACGAGGTGGGCGAGGGAGTCGGCGAGCCAGTCGATCTCCTCGGTGTGGGTGGGGAGGAGGGCGATCCGGACGGTGCCGTCGGCCTCGGCGCCGGGTGCGGGGCGCAGCGCCTCCACGCCCGAGTGCATCGCGCGCAGCGGGGTGGCGAGGCCGTTGGCGAGGTCGAGGAGGCGGCCGCCGCTGCGGCGGTTCTCGGAGAGGGACTGGCGGGCGGCGGGGGTGCCGTCGGTGTGCGGGAAGTGGTCGGGGAAGTCGTCGAGGTTGGCGACGGAGGCGCCGCGCCAGCCGTAGATGGCCTGGCAGGGGTCGCCGACGGCGGTGACGGGGTGGCCGGTGCCCTGGCCGAAGAGGCCGGAGAGGAGGAGCCGCTGGGCGACGGAGGTGTCCTGGTACTCGTCGAGGAGGACGACCCGGAACTCGTCGCGGAGGATCGCGCCGACCTCGGGGCGGGTGGTGGCGAGCCGCGCGGAGAGGGCGATCTGGTCGCCGAAGTCGAGGAGGTCGCGGGAGCGCTTGGCGGCCCGGTAGCGGGTGACGAGCCCGGTCAGTTCGCGGCGGGCGGCGGCGGTGTCGGGGAGCTTGCGCAGGTCGTCGTTGGTGAGCGTGGCGGCGGCGAGGGCGGTGAGCAGCCCGGTGTCGTACGCGAGGAGGTCGGCGGGCTCGACGAGGTGCTCGGCCAGTTCGGCGTCGAGCGCGAGCAGGTTCTCGACGAGGGCCGGGAAGGACTTGGTGAGCGCCGGGTACGGGCCGGGGGCTTCGCGCAGCACGCGCGCGGCGAGCTGGAAGCGGGTGGCGTCGGCGAGGAGCCGGGAGGTCGGTTCGAGGCCGATGCGCAGGCCGTGGTCGGTGAGGAGCTGCCCGGCGAAGGCGTGGTACGTGGAGATGCGGGGCTCGCCCGGGGGGTTCTCGGGGTCGACCGGGTCGGGGTCGGTGACGCCGGCGCGGACGAGGGCGGTGCGGACGCGCTCGGCGAGTTCGCCCGCGGCCTTGTTGGTGAAGGTGAGGCCGAGGACCTGTTCGGGGGCGACCTGTCCGGTGCCGACCAGCCACACGACCCGGGCCGCCATCACCGTGGTCTTCCCGGAGCCGGCGCCGGCCACGATGACCTGCGGGGCGGGCGGCGCGGTGATGCAGGCCGTCTGCTCCGGGGTGAAGGGAATGCCGAGGAGCTCCTTGAGCTGCTCGGGGTCGGTGAGGTGCGCGGTCACCCTGAAGAGGCTAACCGGGCGGTCGGACATTCCCGTCCGGTACGTCCCTGACCTGCGCTTTCGGGGCGGGGGGTGGGGCGGGGCGGTCGGGGCGGTCGGGCCCTGGGTCAGGCGGGGGTGCCGGGGTCGAGGCGGGAGAGGTCGACGGTCTCGTCGGCCGGCGGGGCGGTGACCTTCACCGGGCGGTCGAACTCGGAGAGGGTCATGGTGCCGGGTTCGTCGCCGCCGGTCCTGACGACCTCCCGGATGTACGGCTCGCCCTCCTGTGCGACGGAGACGGTGGTGGTCTCGTCGCCGTCCTTCTTGACGAGGGTCGCCACGGGGGTGCCGTCGACCTCGCGGTCGGGGCCGCGGGTGAGGCCCTCGCGGTCCTCCTCGTCCCTGCCGAGGTCGTCGAGGAGGGAGTCGAGGTCGCAGACCTCGCCGAGGTCGGAGCTGCCGGCCTGGCCGGGGGCGATCTTGAGCCAGCGGCCCTTGACGAGTTCGATGACGGGGGCGATCTGGTTCTCGGGCACGCCCTGGGCGGTCATGGAGGTCCGCCAGAAGGACTCGTCGCCCTTCATGTACGTGATGTCGTCGACCCGGCGGAGTTCGGCCCTGCCGTCGTCGACGCCGATGCGGCCCTGGCAGGCGCCCCGGTCGTCGACGGAGAAGTCGACGGAGAGGTCCTGGCCCTCGGTGACGACCTCGCCGGTCATGCGCAGCGAGTCGGCGGAGCGGGTGGCGTCCACGGCCCGGTCGGCGATCGCGGCGGGCGTGAGCCCGTCGAAGGGGTCGGGCGTGGGGGCCGCGGCGGGCCGGGCGGGGCCCTGGGGTGCCGCTTGGGGTGCCCCCTGGGGTGCCGCTTGGGGTGCCGTCGCCGCCCAGGCCGCCGCCGGGGCGGGTCCCGCGACGGCGACGGCGGCGCAGACGACCGCCGCGGCGCGGAGCTTCCGGTGGCTGGACCGGGAAGACTGGGACCGCATACGAGCCTCCTCGTCCCCCCGGACCCTGTCACCAGGGTGGCCCCACGCGCGCGTGGTCGCTACTCGGCGCGGGGCGTTCAGCTGCCGGCGCCGGCCTTCATGAGCTGCTCCATGTCGACGACCTGGTCGGCCGGCGGGGCGGTGACCTCGACCGGCTTGTCGAAGTCGCTGAGGGTGACGGTGCCGGGCTCCTCGCCGCCGGTGGTCACGACACGGAGGATGTAGGGCTTGGCGGAGTCCTTGGCGACGTAGAAGGTCGACGTCTCGCCGTTCTTCTCGGGCTTGCCCTTGAGGACGACGGCCGCGGTGCCGTCGACGTCGGCGTCGGCCTCGCGCGTCATGCCCTTGCGCGGGGTCTCCTCGTCCATGTCCTTGGTGATGCTCTTGAGGTCGCAGAAGGCGGCGGGGCCGTCCTCGCCGGCCGGCATCTTCATCCAGCGGCCGTTGAGCAGCGTGGAGATGGCGCCGGCCTCCTCGGCGGAGGAGCCCTCCCCGCCGCCGGAGGACTTCCAGAAGGCGTCGTCGCCCTTCATGTAGCTGGTGCCGCCGGTGCCGATGACCTCGGCCTTGCCGCCCTTGGGGGCCTCCATGGAGCCCTTGCAGTTGCCCTTGTCGTCGACCGCGAAGTCGAGGGTCATCTCCTCGCCGTCGTTGGTGCCGCTGCCGTTCATGTGGAGAGCGGTGACGTTCTTGGTGGCCTCGACGGCCTTGTCGGCGATCGCGTCGGCGGAGAGGCCCGCGAAGGGGTCGGCGGCCTTGTCGTCGCCCTTGCCGCAGCCCGTGAGACCGACAACGGCGGTCAGGCAGATCGTCGTCGCGGCCCAGAGCTTCCGGTTCGCCCTCATGCACGTACTCCTCAGCGTGTTCGATGCGCCTTCGATGTGTTCGAAAGCGAATTTCACAGGTTCTCTTCACGCAGACCTTATGGGGTGCCGGGCCACCGGCGATCAACCGGGGTGGACAAAGGATGCGCAAACGGAAACGTGACGCGCGACACTCGCTCAGTCGACGACCTGGCGGCCCTCCGGCCGGGCGCTGCACGCGGCGCGGAAGGAGCAGGTCGCGCAGTGCTGGCCGGTCGTCGGGGTGAAGCGTTCGTCGAGGACGCGGCCGGCGGCGGTGGCGAGCAGGTCGCCGATCCACTCCCCCTCCGGCGGCGGCTGGGCCTGCACCTTGGGCAGCGCGTCGCCGCCCTCCTTCTTGGGCGCGGCCTGGCGGAGCTGGACGAGCTCGGCGCCGCCGGGTTCGGGGCGGCCGTCGACGACCCCGTCCAGGGCGCCCTCGCGGACGGCGAGCTGGTAGACGGCGAGCTGCGGGTGGTGGGCGACCTCGTCCCGGGTGGGGGCGGACTTCCCGGTCTTGAAGTCGACGACGTACGCGCGGCCCTCCGCGTCGGTCTCCACGCGGTCCATGGAGCCGCGGATGCGGACCTGGTACTCCCCCGCCTCCAGGGTGACGTCGAAGCCGTGCTCGGAGGCGGCGGGGGTCCGGCCGCCGCGGTCCATCACGTGCCAGCGCAGGAACCGTTCGAGCGCCACGCGCGCGTGCCCCTTCTCCTGCTCCGACTTCCAGGGGGCGTCGAAGGCGAGCGCGTCCCAGACCGTGTCGAGACGGGCCATCAGGACGTCCAGATCGGCCGGGGTGCGGCCGGAGGCGACCTCGTCGGCCAGGACGTGGACGACGTTGCCGAAGCCCTGGGCGGCGGAGGCGGGTTCGGCGGCCTTGACCTCGCGGCCCAGGAACCACTGGAGGGAACAGGTGGCGGCGAGGTTCTCCAGGGCGCTCGGCGAGAGCGCGACGGGCCGGTCGCGGTCGCGCAGCGGCACGGCGGACCGGGTCGGCTCGTGGAGGCCCCACCAGCGGTCCGGGTGCGCGGCCGGGACCATCGGCTGCCCGTCCTCGTCGGCGAGGGCGGCCAGTTCCGCGAGGCGGCGGGCGGCGGCGTCCCGGAGCGCGGGCGAGGCGTCCGGGTCGACGGTGGTGGCGCGCAGCTCGGCGACGAGCGCGGAGACGGCGAGCGGGCGGCGGGGCCGGCCCGGCACCTCCTGCGGCGGGGTGCCGAGTTCGGCGAGGAGGCGGGAGGGCTGGTCGCCGTCCTCGGCGGGGGCCTTCACGGCGGTGACGACGAGCCGGTCGCGGGCGCGGGTGGCGGCCACGTAGAAGAGGCGGCGCTCCTCGGCGAGGAGGGCGCCGGGGGTGAGCGGTTCGGCGAGGCCGTCGCGGCCGATGCGGTCGGCTTCGAGCAGGGAGCCGCGGCGGCGCAGGTCGGGCCAGAGGCCCTCCTGGACGCCGGCGACGACGACGAGGCTCCACTCCAGGCCCTTGGAGCGGTGCGCGGTCATCAGGCGGACGGCGTCCGGGCGGGTGTGCCGGCGGGTGAGGGTGTCGGCGGCGATGTCCTGGGCGTCGAGCTCTTCGAGGAAGTTGAGCACGCCTCGGCCGCCGAGCCGTTCCTCCGCTCGGGCGGCGGTCTCGAAGAGGGCGCAGACCGCGTCGAGGTCCCGGTCGGCGTTGCGGCCGGCGGGGCCGCCGCGGAGGGCGGCGCGCTCCAGGCGGCCGGGCCAGGGGGTGCCGTTCCACAGCACCCACAGGGCCTCCTCGGCGGTGCCGCCTGCGGCGAGGAGCGCGCGGGTCTCCTGGAGGAGGCGGCCGAGCCGCTGGGCGCCGCGGGCGTACGCGGGGTCGTGCGCGGTGAGGCGCTCGGGCTCGGCGAGGGCGCGGGCGAGCAGCACGTCGGACGGCGGCGGCAGGCGGTCGCCGGCGGCGCGGGCCTCGTCGCGGAGGGCGCGGCCGAGTCTGCGGAGGTCGGCGGGGTCGATGCCGGCGAGGGGGGAGGCGAGGAGTTCCAGGGCGGTCTGCGTGTCGAGCCAGGCGGGTTGCGGGGCGGGGGCGTCCGGTGCGGGGCCCTCCGGTGCGGGCGCGGCCGGTGCGGGCGCGTCCGGTGCGGGTGCGGGCGCGTCCGGTGCGGGCTCAGGATCGTGCGCCGGTGCGGCGCCGTGGGGGGTTGTGCCCACCCGTTCCGCCCTTGCGGAACGCCTGCCCACAACCGGGGTGGCGGAGGGGGCGCCCACAACCGGGGTGCCCACAACCTGGGGGGTCGCGACCGCTCGGAGGGCCAGGAGCAGGGGGGCCACCGCTGGTTCGTGGCGGAGTGGGGTGTCCGCCGCGTCGGTTTCCACCGGGACGCCGGCCGAGGTGAGGGCGCGGCGGAGGGCGGGGAGGCCGGCGCCGGCGCGGGTGAGGACGGCCATGGCGTGCCAGGGGACGCCGTCCTCCAGGTGGGCGCGGCGGAGCAGGTCGGCGATGTTCTCGGCCTCGGCGGAGGCGGTGGGGTACGTGTACGCCTCGGCCCGGCCTCCGTCGCGTACCGGCGTCAGCTCGCGGTGGGCGCGGACCGCGGCGGCGGGCAGGCGGGTCAGCGACATCCGCCGGGTCAGCTGCCGGGTGGCGGCGAGGAGGTCCGCGCCGGCCCGGCGGGAGGTGCCGAGGACGCGGACGGGGGCGCCGCCGAAGGCGGCGGGGAAGTCGAGGATGCCGTTCACGTCGGCGCCGCGGAAGGCGTAGATCGACTGGTCGGGGTCGCCGAAGGCGACGACCGTGTTCCGGCCGCCGGCGGTGAGCGCGGTGAGGAGCCGGACCTGGGCGGGGTCGGTGTCCTGGTACTCGTCGACGTAGACGGCGTCGTACGCGGGGAGGTCGACCCGCTCGGCGAGCAGGACGGCCCGGTGCACCAGCTCGGTGTAGTCGAGGACGCCCTGGAGGTCGAGGACGTCGAGGTACTCGGCGAGGAAGCCGGCGGCGGCCTTCCAGTCGGGGCGGCCGACGCGCTCGGCGAAGCGGCGGAGCGCGTCGGGGCCGAGGCCGAGTTCGCGGGAGCGGGCGAGGACGGCGCGGACCTCGTCGGCGAAGCCGCGGGTGGTGAGGCAGGCGCGGAGCTCGTCGGGCCAGCGGACCCCGCCGAGCCCGTTCCTTCCGAGGTCGATCTGGCCGGCGAGGAGCTCGCGGACGGCGAGGTCCTGCTCGGGGCCGGAGAGCAGCCGGAGCGGTTCGGCGAAGAGCTCGGCGTCCTGGTGGGCCCGGATGAGGGCGTAGCAGTACGAGTGGAAGGTGGTGGCCTGCGGCGGGCGCCGGCCGCCGAGCCGGCCCGCCATCCGGTCGCGGAGTTCGACGGCGGCCTTGCGGCTGAAGGTGAGGACGAGGATCCGCTCGGGGTCGGTGCCGCGCTCCATGCGGCTGGCGACGGCCTCCACCAGCGTCGTGGTCTTCCCGGTGCCGGGTCCGGCGAGGACGAGGAGCGGTCCCCGGTCGTGCTCAACCACCGCCCGCTGCGCTGCGTCCAGCTGAGGGGGATCCACCGGGGCCGGGGCCGTGCGCACCAGCCGGTACGCGCCGGGGGTCCGCCGCCGTCCCGCGCCCGGGTACGGCTGTCCCTGGTGCGGCGGCGTCGGCCGGGTGGTGGAGGAGGAGCTCACGTGGTTGGCCGGTCCTGGTCGATGGTGATGTGGTGCCGTCGCGCCGCGGTCCGTGTCCCCGCCGTGTCCGGCGCCGGGTGCGGCACGCCCGTCGACGTTACGCGAAACCGGGCCGCGGCGGGCCCCGGTCTCCCGGACCGGACGGCCGGGGTCCCGGCCTCCGCCGGGGCGGACCGGGCCCGCGGCGGGTGTGTGAGATCCCGCACGCCCGGCGCCTGCCGCCGGAAGCCGCGCGGGTCACTCCGGGGCGGGTCCGCCGTCGGGGTAGCCGTCGCCGCCGTCGCCGGCACCGCCACCGTCGGGGTCGCCGTCCCACCGGGCGCGGCGCATGTCGATCCGCGGTACGTGGCCCTCGGCGGCCGGGCCGCGCTCGCGCAGCGGGGTGCCCTCGTCGCGGTAGTGGCCGAGGGCGCGCAGCTCGTGGCCGGGGAGCAGGGTGCCGTCGGCGCGGACGACCCGCCACCACGGGGCGGAGCCGCCGTAGAGGGACATGACGCGGCCGACCTGGCGGGGGCCGCCCTCGCCGAGCCATTCGGCCACGTCGCCGTAGGTCATCACCCGGCCCGGCGGGATGCGGTCGGCGACGTCGAGCACGGACTCCGCGTAGGGAGGGAGCTCACCCTCCGCGTCCGGCGGGAGTCCGCCCTCCACGTACGGGGGAAGCTCGTCCTCCGCGTACGCGTCCGCCGGTCCGGAGCCGTCCGCTCCGCTCGGTCCGGTCTGCCCCACGGGTCCCTCCACGCTCATCCGCCCCATCCTGCCTCACCGCACCGACATGGCACCGATGCCTCCGCGCGGCGGCTCTTCGTGCCACCATCGTCCGGGCGGTGACCGGTGATACGAGATCAACAGCGACAGACACGGGCAGCGGAAGCAGCGGCGGACGCAGCACAATCAGAAGTAGCGGGACACGCAGAGACGGACATGGTGATGGGTCAGGACACTCAGCCTCCCGGTGAGGCTCGGCCCGACGTGCCCGAGCGGGTCTCCGGCGACGAGCCGCTGCTCGCCGCCCGTGTCCACCGGCCGTCCGACCTGATGCGTCTGCTGGCCGGGCTGCTGGCCATCGCCGTCGTCCTCGGCATCGCCGCCTTCGCCCACGGCACCACCTCGGGCCTCGAACAGGACATCAACAAGGGGGCCGTCGGCGCGCCCGACGTCTTCGTCAAGATCGCCGGTCTGGTCTCGTCGATCGCCATCCTGGTGCTGCCGGTGGCGTTCGCCATCGAGCGGCTGGTGAAGCGCGACGGGCTGCGGATCGCCGACGGCGTGCTCGCGGCCGTCCTCGCCCACGGGGTGACGCTGGCGATCGACCTGTGGGTGGCGAAGGCCGCGCCGGACACCATCCAGGACGCGCTGACCCAGCCGGCCGGCGGCGGCGGGCTGACCGATCCGGTGCACAACTACCTCGCGCCGGTGATCGCGTACATGACGGCCGTCGGCATGGCCCGGAGGCCGCGCTGGCGGTTCACGCTCTGGACGGTGCTGCTGCTCGACGCCTTCACCATGCTGGTGGCCGGCTACACCACCGCCTTCTCGATCATCCTCACCGTGCTGATCGGCTGGACGGTGGCGTACGGCACGCTGTACGCGGTCGGCTCGCCGAACGTGCGCCCGACGGGGCAGACCCTGCTGGCCGGCCTGCGCCGGGTCGGTTTCCGGCCGGTGACGGCGCTGCGCGCCGAGGAGGTCCCGGAGACGGCGGAGAGCGGGGACCGGGGCCGCCGGTACATCGTGAGCCTGGAGGAGGGGCCGCCGCTCGACGTCACCGTCGTCGACCGGGAGCAGCAGGCGCACGGCTTCTTCTACCGGCTGTGGCGGCGGATCACCCTGCGGACGGTGACCACCCGCCGGTCGATCGTCTCGCTCCGGCAGGCGCTGGAGCAGGAGGCGCTCCTCGCGTACGCGGCGATCGCGGCCGGGGCGAACGCGCCGAAGCTGATCGCCACGTCCGAGCTGGGTCCCGACGCGGTGATGCTCGTGTACGAGCACATCGGCGGGCGGAGCCTGGACTCGCTGGACGACGCCGAGATCACCGACGAGCTGGCGCGGGGCGCGTGGCGGCAGGTGAAGGCGCTCCAGTCGCGCCGGATCGCGCACCGCAGGCTGTCGGGGGACGCGATCCTGGTGGATCGTTCCGGCAGGGTCTTCCTGACGGATCTGCGCGGCGGCGAGATCGCGGCCGGCGATCTGGTGCTGCGGATGGACATCGCCCAGTTCCTCACCACCCTCGGCCTGCGGCTCGGGGCGGAGCGGACGGTGGCGACGGCCGTGGAGGTGCTGGGGCCCGACGCGGTGGCGGCCTGTCTGCCGCTGCTCCAGCCGATCGCGTTGAGCCGGTCGACCCGGGCCACCCTGCGGAAGCTGGCGCGGGAGCGCTCGCAGCGGGAGCGGGAGGCGGTGCTCGCGGCCTCCGAGGCGGCGAAGCGGGAGCGGGAGGAGGCCAAGGCGGCGGCGCACGCGGGGCTTGCGGCGCCCGGCACCGACCCGAGGGCCGAGAAGGCGGAGAAGCGGGCGGACAAGAAGGCGGAGAAGCGGGCGCTCGACGAGGCCCTGGACGAGGCCCGTGAGGAGGACCTGCTCGCGCAGATCCGCCGGCAGGTGCTGCTGATCCGGCCGCAGGCGCCGGTGGAGCCGGTCCGGCTGGAGCGGATCAAGCCGCGGACGCTGATCTCGCTGATCGCCGGCGCGGTCGCCGCGTACTTCCTGCTGTCGCAGATCGCCCGGACGCCGCTGTCCACGGTGAGCGAGGCGGACTGGCGGTGGGTGGCCGTGGCCGTGCTGTGCTCGGCGGTCAGCTATCTGGCGGCGGCGATGAGCCTGCTCGGTTTCGTGCCGGAGCGGGTCGGGTTCTGGCGGACGGTGGTGGCGCAGGTCGCCGGTTCGTTCGTGAAGATCGTCGCCCCGGCGGCGGTCGGCGGTGTCGCCCTCAACACCCGCTTCCTCCAGCGCGCGGGGGTGCGGCCGGGGCTCGCGGTGGCGAGCGTCGGCGCCTCGCAGCTGTTCGGGCTCGGGGCGCACATCCTGCTGCTGCTCTCCTTCGGCTATCTGACGGGGACGGAGAAGTCGCAGTCGTTCACGCCGTCGAGGACGGTCATCGCGGGTCTGCTGACGGTGGCGGTGCTGGTCCTGGTGATGACGGCGATCCCGTTCATGCGGAGGTTCGTCTCGACCCGGCTGCGGTCGCTCTTCGCGGGCGTGGTGCCGCGCATGCTGGACGTGCTCCAGCGGCCGATGAAGCTGGTCACGGGCATCGGCGGGATGCTGCTGCTGACCGGTGTGTTCGTGCTCTGCCTGGACGCGTCGATCCGCGCCTTCGGGCACGGCAGCCTGTCCTACAGCTTCGCGAGCGTGGCCGTGGTCTTCCTGGCGGGCAACGCGCTCGGCTCGGCGGCGCCGACGCCCGGCGGTGTCGGCGCGGTCGAGGGCGCGCTGATCGGCGGCCTGGTCACGGTGGCCAACGTGCCCATCGACGTCGCCACCCCGGCGGTCCTCCTCTACCGTCTGCTGACCCTGTGGCTGCCGGTCCTGCCCGGCTGGATCTGCTTCAACTGGCTCACCAAGCGGGGGGCGCTGTAGTCCTCCCGCCGGCCGTGGCCGCCCGCCCACCGGGACGCCGTCAGCCGTAGACGCCGGCCAGGAAGCCGAGCAGCAGCAGCGAGCAGCCGACCTCGACCGCTCCCACCACCGGGACCCTGAGGCCCCGGCCGGGCAGCACGGCGGCGCGGGCGAGATAGAGGGCGAACGGGACGGCGAGCCAGGGGTTCAGGACGGCCGCCGCGAGCAGCGCCAGGGCGTGGTAGGCGACCGAACCCCTGCGGTACGCCTCCGAGTTCCGCTCGCGGATCATCGTCTTCACGTACGGGACGGTGCCGGCGAAGTACAGCAGGCAGGCGAGCGCCGGGGCGAGGCCCTCGGCGACCTGGCCGCCGCCCGCGCGGAGCGCGACGAGCAGCATCCCGCAGGCGGGCACGACGGCCACGAGCCCGTTGACCAGGGCCCGTTCCCTGTTGCGGCGGGCGTAGGCGATGTTCACCGCGAGGAAGAGGGCCGCCAGGGCGGCGGCGATCCCCAGCCAGGGCTCCGCCACCAGCAGGGGCAGGCCGAAGGCGAGCGTCGCGCTTCCGAGGACCAGCGCGGGGCGCCGGTGGCGTGCCGCTGCCCGGGGGTTGCGGGACGCGCGTCGGAGCCGTACCCACTGCTCGAGGTGGAAGACGGCGCAGTAGGCGAGCAACCACGCCAGGAAGAGGGGGAGTTGGAGCCAGGTCGGGGAGCCGATCAGGACTCCCGCGAGGTAGGGCACGGCGAGCATGGCCCAGGCTCCGTGCTGGTTCGGTATCCACCGACGGACAGTGCTCACCCCACCAGGGTCACACGCCTCCCCCCGGGACAAATGCGGGATTTGGTCACCCCCTCACGGGACCATCGGCCCCCCTTCGCACCGTTTCGCCCGACCTAGGCTCAAGCTGCTGAACGCATCGTCGTGAAGGAGCCTGACGTGCAGCAGGAGCAGCCGGACGCCGCCGAGATCCTCCTCCGAGCGGGAAGGTTCTTCTCCCGTTCCGAGGTCTCCGATGACCTGCGGACGGTGCACCGCACCGGCGGCCGCGAGGGCGAGTCGTTCTACCGGGACCGCTGGAGCCACGACAAGGTCGTGTACTCCACCCACGGCGTCAACTGCACCGGCTCGTGCCGGTGGAAGGTGTACGTCAAGGACGGGATCATCACCTGGGAGACCCAGGCCACCGACTACCCCTCCGTCGGCCCCGACCGGCCCGAGTACGAGCCGCGCGGCTGCCCCCGGGGCGCCTCCTTCTCCTGGTACAGCTACTCCCCCACCCGGGTCCGCCACCCCATGGTCCGCGGCACCCTGCTCGCGATGTACCGGGAGGCGAGGAAGCGCCTGAAGGACCCGGTGCTCGCGTGGGCGGACATCCAGCGCGACCCGGTCCGCCGCCGCACCTACCAGCAGGCCCGGGGCAAGGGCGGTCTGGTGCGGGCGACCTGGGAGGAGGCGGTGGAGATCGCCGCCGCCGCGCACGTCCACACCATCAAGGAGCACGGCCCCGACCGGGTGGCCGGCTTCTCCCCGATCCCGGCGATGTCGATGGCCTCGCACGCGGCCGGCGCCCGCTTCCACTCCCTCATCGGCGCGCCGATGCTGAGCTTCTACGACTGGTACGCGGACCTTCCGGTGGCCTCGCCGCAGGTCTTCGGCGACCAGACGGACGTGCCGGAGTCGGGCGACTGGTGGGACGCGGCCTATCTGCTGATGTGGGGCTCGAACGTGCCGGTGACGCGCACGCCGGACGCCCACTGGATGACGGAGGCCCGCTACCGGGGCCAGAAGGTCGTCACCGTCTCCCCCGACTTCGCCGACAACACCAAGTTCGCCGACGAGTGGATGCACCCGCACCCGGGGACGGACGGCGCGCTCGCCCTCGCGATGGGGCACGTGGTGCTCAAGGAGTTCTTCGTCGACCGCGAGACGCCGTTCTTCGCCGAGTACGTGCGGACCTACACCGACCTGCCGTTCCTGATCACGCTGAGCGAGACCGAACGCGGCCTGGTCCCGGGGAAGTTCGTGACGGCCGCCGATCTCGGTCAGGACGTCGAGAACGCCGAGTGGAAGACCGTCCTCGTCGACGACGCCACCGGCGAGCCGGTCGTCCCGAACGGCACCCTCGGGCACCGCTGGGGCACCGGCGGCGAGCCCGACTGGAACCTCGACCTCGGGGACGTACGCCCCCGGCTGTCCCTCCTGGAGGAGGGCGCGTCCGCCGAGGTGGTGCTGCCCCGCTTCGACGAGGAGGGCGAGGTGCTGCGGCGCGGGGTTCCCGTGCGGCGGCTGTCCCCGGACGGGCCGCTGGTCACCACTGTCTACGACCTCCTGCTCGCCCAGTACGGGGTCGGGCGCCCCGGCCTGCCGGGCGTGTGGCCGGAGTCGTACGAGGACGCCTCGCAGCCCGGCACCCCCGCCTGGCAGGAGACCCTGACCTCGGTGCCGGCCGCCCAGGCGGCGCGCGTGGCGCGGGAGTTCGCGGACACCGCCGAACGCTCGCGGGGCCGCTGCATGATCCTCATGGGCGCGGGCACCAACCACTGGTTCCACTCCGAGACGATCTACCGCGCCTTCCTCGCGCTGCTGACGCTCACCGGCTGCCAGGGCCGCAACGGCGGCGGCTGGGGCCACTACGTCGGCCAGGAGAAGTGCCGGCCGGTGACCGGCTGGGCCACCCTCGCGAGCGCCTCCGACTGGGGCCGGCCGCCCCGGCACATGATCGGCGCCGGCTGGTTCTACCTCCACACCGACCAGTGGCGGTACGACACCCTGCCCGCCGAGTCGCTGGCCTCGCCGCTCGGCGCGGGACGCTTCGCGGGCATGACGGGCGCCGACTGCCTGGCCGCGTCCGCGCGGATGGGCTGGATGCCCTCGTACCCCACCTTCGACCGCAACCCGCTGGACCTCGGCGACGGGGACGACCCGGTCGCCGACACGGTGCGGGCCCTGAAGGACGGCACGCTCGGCTTCGCCGGGGAGGACCCGGACGCGCCGGCGAACTGGCCCCGCGTGCTCAACGTGTGGCGGGCCAACCTCCTCGGCTCCTCCTCCAAGGGCAACGAGTACTTCCTCAAGCACCTCCTCGGCACCCACTCCAACCTCCCCGAGGACGGGCCGCGCTGCGCGCCGAAGGACGTGCGGTGGCGGGAGGACGACGTCGAGGGCAAGCTCGACCTGCTCCTCGCCATGGACTTCCGGATGACGTCCACGACCCTGCTGTCCGACATCGTGCTCCCGGCCGCCACCTGGTACGAGAAGCACGACCTGTCCTCCACGGACATGCACCCCTTCCTGCACGCCTTCACCCCGGCCGTCGACCCGCCGTGGCAGGCCCGCTCCGACTACGACGCCTTCCACGCCCTCGCCCGCCGCTTCGGCGAACTCGCCGGGGACCACCTGGGCGTGCGCAGGGACCTGGTGGCGACCGCCCTCCAGCACGACACCCCGGGCGGCGAGATGGCACAGCCCGGCGGGGTGGCGCTCGACTGGTCGAAGGGCGAGTGCGAGCCGGTCCCCGGGCGCACGATGTACAACCTGACGGTGGTCGAGCGGGACTACGGGGCCGTCGGCGAGAAGTTCGCCGCGCTCGGGCCGCTGGTCGACCGGCTCGGGGTGACGACGAAGGCGATCACCTTCGACGTCGACGAGGAGGTCGCCTACCTCGGCGCCAAGAACGGCCTGGTCAGAGGCGGGATCGCGGACGGCCGTCCGCGTCTGGACACGGCGCAGCGGGCCTGCGAGGCGATCCTCTCCCTCTCCGGCACCTCCAACGGGCGGCTCGCCACCCAGGGCTTCGAGAAACTGGAGAAGCGCACCGGCCAGGAGATGGCCCACCTGGCGGCGGAGGCCGAGGGCAAGCGCATCACCTTCGCCGACACCCAGGCCCGGCCCGTCCCCGTCATCACCTCGCCCGAGTGGTCGGGCAGCGAGGCCGGCGGACGCCGCTACACCGCCTTCACCGTCAACACCGAACACCTCAAGCCCTGGCACACCCTCACCGGCCGCCAGCACTTCTTCCTCGACCACGACTGGATGCACGAGGTCGGCGAGGCGCTGCCCGTCTACAAGCCGCCGCTGGACATGCACCGGCTGTACGGGGAACCGGAGCTGGGGTCGGGCGACGGGCGCCAGGTCGCCGTCCGGTACCTGACCCCGCACAACAAGTGGGCCATCCACTCCCAGTACCAGGACAACCTGTACATGATGACGCTCGGCCGCGGCGGCCAGACGGTCTGGATGTCGCCGCGGGACGCCGAGGCCATCGGGGTCCGCGACAACGACTGGATCGAGGCGGTCAACCGCAACGGCGTGGTCACCGCCCGCGCGATCGTCTCCCACAAGATGCCCGCCGGCACGGTCTTCATGAACCACGCCCAGGAGCGCACGGTCGGCGTCCCGAAGACCGAGAAGACCGGCCGCCGCGGCGGCATCCACAACTCGCTCACCCGGGTGATGCTCAAGCCGACCCATCTCGTCGGCGGCTACGCCCAGTTGACCTGGGCCTTCAACTACCTGGGCCCGACCGGCAACCAGCGCGACGAGGTGACGGTCATCCGCCGCCGCGACCAGAAGGTGGAGTACTGAGAATGCGCGTTCTGGCCCAGGTCGCCATGGTCATGAACCTCGACAAGTGCATCGGCTGCCACACCTGTTCCGTCACCTGCAAGCAGGCGTGGACCAACCGGCAGGGCACCGAGTACGTGTGGTTCAACAACGTCGAGACCCTGCCCGGGCAGGGCTATCCGCGCCGCTGGGAGGACCAGGAGCGGTGGAAGGGCGGCTGGGAGCGGACCCGCTCGGGCCGGCTGCGGCTGCGGGCCGGCGGGCGGCTGAAGCGGCTCGGGCAGATCTTCGCCAACCCGGAGCTGCCGGAGCTCGACGACTACTACCAGCCGTGGACGTACGAGTACAAGAACCTCACCGACGCCCCCGCCGGCGACGACCTGCCGACCGCCCGGCCCGTCTCCCAGGTCACCGGCGAACCCCTCGACAAGGTCGAATGGGGCCCGAACTGGGACGACAACCTCGGCGGCGCCCCCGAGCACGGCCCGAGGGACCCGCTCGTGGAGAAGGTGCGGCAGCGGGTCGGGGAGAAGATCCGCTTCGAGTTCGAGCAGAGCTTCATGTTCTACCTGCCCCGGATCTGCGAGCACTGCCTCAACCCGGCGTGCGTCTCCGCCTGCCCGTCGGGCGCCATGTACAAGCGCGAGGAGGACGGCATCGTCCTCGTCGACCAGGAGCAGTGCCGGGGCTGGCGGATGTGCGTCACCGGCTGCCCGTACAAGAAGGTCTACTTCAACCACGCCACCGGCAAGGCCGAGAAGTGCACCTTCTGCTTCCCGCGCGTCGAGGTCGGCATGCCGACGGTCTGCTCCGAGACCTGCGTGGGCCGCATGCGGTACCTCGGCGTGATGCTGTACGACGCCGACAAGGTCGCCCGGGCGGCGGCGGTGGAGGACGAGCACGACCTCTACCCGGCGCAGCTGGAGTGCTTCCTCGACCCGCGCGACCCGGCCGTGGCCGCCGCCGCGCGCGCCTCCGGGATCACCGAGGAATGGCTGGAGGCGGCCCGCCGCTCCCCCGTGTACGACCTCATCGCCACCTACCAGGTCGCGCTGCCGCTCCACCCGGAGTACCGCACGATGCCGATGGTCTGGTACGTGCCGCCGCTCTCCCCCGTCGTCGACGCGGTCGCCGCCACCGGCAGCGACGGCGAGGACGCCGGGAACCTCTTCGGCGCGATCGACGCGCTGCGGATCCCGGTCGAGTACCTGGCCGAGCTGCTGACCGCCGGCGACACCGTGCCCGTGGACGCCGTGCTGCGCCGGATGGCCGCCATGCGCTCCTACATGCGGGCGGTCAACCTGGGCGAGGAGCGGGACGAGGGCGTCGCGGCGGCGGTCGGGCTGACCGGGCAGGAGATGGAGGACATGTTCCGGCTGCTCGCCATCGCCAAGTACGAGGACCGGTACGTGATCCCCACGGCCGCCCGCGCCGACGCGGACGCGCTCGCCGAGAGCCATCCACTGGACCTCGAAGCGGGCTGCCCGGTCGCCGACCAGGCCGGAGACGGCAGCAGGGGCCTGCTCAACCTGGGCCGTACGAGGAGGAGTTCATGAACCCGGACGCGGTGGTACGACTGGTGGCGGCGCGCTGCCTGACCTATCCGGACGAGAAGCTGTACGAGGAACTGGCCCTGCTGCGGCGGGCCTCGGGCAGCGCTCCCGGCGGCCTCGCCGGCTTCCTCGACCATGTGGAACGGACCCCGCTCCTCGATCTCGCCGCCCACTACACGGACACCTTCGACACCCGCAACCGCCGTTGCCTCTACCTCACCTGGTGGACCGACGGCGACACCCGGCGGCGCGGCCTCTCCCTCGTCCGGATCAAGCGGACCTACCGCGCGCACGGCCTGGAGTTCGACAGCGACGAACTGCCCGACTTCCTGCCCGCCGCCCTGGAGTTCGCCGCCCTCCACGAGGAGCCCGGCACCGGACTGCTCCAGGAGCACCGGGCGGGCCTCGAACTGCTGCGGCTGGCCCTCGCCGACGCCGGGACGCCGTACGCCGGCGTCCTGGAGGCGGTCTGCGGCACCCTGCCCGGGCCCTCCCCCGAGACGAAGGAGGAGGCGAAGGCGCTGGCCCGTTCCGGGCCGCCGCGCGAACGCGTCGGACTCGACCCGCTCGGGATCGACCCGCTCGGGATCGACCCGCTCGGACTCGAACCCCGCGGCCCCGGCGTCGAACTGCCCTGGCCGACCACGCACCGCGCCGAAAGGACCCCGGTCTGATGGATCTGCTGCTGTGGGGCGTGCTGCCCTACGTCTCGGTGGCCCTGCTCGTCGCGGGCACGATCTGGCGCGGCCGCTACGACCGCTTCGGCATCACCACCCACTCGTCCCAGCTGCACGAGTCCCGGCTGCTGCGGATCGGCTCGCCGCTCTTCCACTTCGGGATGCTCTTCGTCGTCCTCGGGCACGTCGTCGGGCTGCTGATCCCGATGGAGTGGACCGACGCGCTCGGGATCAGCGACCACGCCTACCACCTGATGGCCGTCTCCACCGGCGCCGTCGCGGGCGTCGCCGCCGCCGCCGGCATCGGGATCCTCGTGTACCGGCGGATGCGGGTGCCCGCGGTGCGCGGGGCGACGCTGAAGAGCGACCACCTCATGTACACGGTGCTGCTCGGGGCGATGGCCCTCGGGATCCTCGCCACGATCCTCAACTCCACCGGCGCGACGGACGGTTACAACTACCGCGAGGGCGTCTCCGTGTGGTTCCGGTCGCTCTTCGCGCTCAGCCCCGACTGGGCGCTGATGGCCGGCGCGCCGCTCGCGTTCAAGCTGCACGTCCTGTTCGGCTTCGCGCTCTTCGCGCTCATCCCGTACTCGCGGCTCGTGCACATGTTCGCCGTGCCGGTGCGGTACCTCTTCCGCCCGTTCGTCGTCTACCGGCGCCGCCGTCCGGGCCGGATCGCCCACCGGGCGCCGAAGCGCGGCTGGGAGCGGGTGTGAACACCACCCGGAGGACCCTCGTACGCCGGCCCCGACAGCCCGTCGGCGAGCGGCCGTTCCTCGTCATCTGGGAGGCCACCCGGGCCTGCCCGCTGGCCTGTCTGCACTGCCGGGCCGAGGCCGTGCCCGACCGGCACCCCGACGAGCTGGCCGGACCGGCGGCCCGCCGCCTGATGGACCAGATCGCCGCCTTCGGGAAGCCGGCCCCGCTCTTCGTGATCACCGGCGGCGACCCCTTCCAGCGGCCCGACCTCGCCGCGCTCGTCGCGTACGGCACCTCGGTCGGGCTGCGGGTCGCGGTCTCGCCGTCCGGGACGCCGACCCTCGACCGCGACCGCCTCGCGCGGATCAGGGACGCCGGGGCGGTGGCCCTCTCGCTCTCCCTCGACGGGTCGACCGCCGCGCGCCACGACGCCTTCCGCGGGGTCCCCGGCGTCTTCGGCCTCACCCTCGACGGCTGGCGCCACGCCCGCGACCTCGGCCTCAAGGTGCAGATCAACACCACCGTCGGCCGGCACAGCCTGCCCGACCTCGCCGACATCGCCGCGCTCGTCCGGCGCGAGGGCGCCCTGCTCTGGTCCGGCTTCCTCCTGGTGCCCACCGGCCGGGCGGGCGCGCTCGACGCGCTCACCGCCGACGAGTGCGAGGACGTGCTGCACTTCCTGTACGACCTCGGGGCGCGGATGCCGGTGAAGACCACCGAGGGCCACCACTTCCGCCGGGTCGCCCTCCAGCGGGCCGTGCTCGACCGGCGCGGCGAGCGGCCGGCCCTCGGCCCGCTCCACGCGCGGCTCACCGAACGGGCCGGGGAACTGGGCCTGTTCGACGGCGAGCGGCGGACCGCGCGCCGCCCTCCGATGGACGTCTCGTCCGGGCGCGGCTTCGTCTTCGTCTCCCACACCGGTGAGGTGCACCCGAGCGGCTTCCTGCCACTGTCGGCGGGCAACGTGAAGGAACGCGAACTGCCGCTGATCTACCGGGAGTCGGAACTCTTCCGGGCGCTGCGCGACCCCGGGCGGCTGGGCGGGGCGTGCGGGGCGTGCGAGTTCGCGCGGGTCTGCGGCGGCTCGCGCTCCCGGGCGTACGCGGTCACCGGCGACCCGCTCGCCGCCGACCCGTGGTGCGCCTACCGGCCGGGCTCCTTCCCCCACCAGGACGAACTCAGGGAGGTCCTGGCATGCGCCGGGTGATCGTGGTCGGCGGCGGGATCGCCGGCCTCGCGGCGGCCTGGTCGCTGCGCGGGCGGGCCGAGGTGACCGTCCTGGAGGCCGGCGACCGGATCGGCGGCAAGCTCCGCACCACCCCGCTCGCGGGCGTCCCCGTCGACGAGGGCGCCGAGTCCCTGATGGCGCTGCGCCCCGAGGCCGTGGAGCTGGCGGAGGCGGTGGGCCTCGGCGGGGACCTGCGGGACCCCGCGCCGGGGCCGGTCACGCTGTGGAGCCGGGGCGCGCTGCGGGCGCTGCCGGCCGGGCACGTGATGGGCGTGCCGCCGGACCCGGCGGCCCTGGAGGGCACGGGGCTGCTGTCGGAGGCGGGCCTCGCGCGGCTGCGCGAGGAGGAGCGGCTGCCGGCGCCGCCGCTGCCCGCCGGGGACCCCTCCGTCGCGGAGTACCTGTCCAGGCGGCTCGGCAGGGAGGCTGTCGACCGGCTCGTCGAACCGCTCCTCGGCGGGGTGTACGCCGGCGAGGTCGACCGTCTCTCGCTGCGCTCCGCGCTCGGTCCCGTGGCCGCGCTCGCCGGGCGCGGCGGCTCGCTGCTCGCGGCGCTGCGGGACCGGCCCGCGCGGCCGCCCCGGGCGGCGGTACGCGGCGTGACCGGCGGCACCGGGCGCCTCCCGGCGGCGGTCGCGCGGGCCTCCGGGGCGCGGATCGCGACGGGCACGGCGGTCACGGGGCTGCGGTGGGCGTCCGGCGAGTGGCGGGTGGCCACGGCGTCCGGCTCCCTGACCGCCGACGCGCTGGTCCTCGCGCTCCCCGCCCACGCGGCGGCGCCGCTGCTCGCGGGGCTCGCGCCGGAGGCGGCGGAGGCGCTGGGCGGGATCCGGCACGCGGACACGGCGGTGGTGGCGCTGGCCTTCCCGCCGGAGACGGAGGCGGCGCTGCCGCCCGGGAACGGGTTCCTCGTCCCCTCGGCCGAGGGCCGGACGATCAAGGCGGCGACGCTGCTCTCCCGGAGGTGGTCCTTCCCGGCCGGAGGCCCGTGCGTCGTCCGCGCCTCGCTGGGCCGGGCCGGTACGACCGGGCTCGTCGAGCAGCGGGACGAGGTCCTGGTGGAGCGGGTCCTCGCGGACCTCCGGGAGGCGCTCGGCGCGCTGCCGGTACCGGTCGCGACGCGGGTCAGCCGGTGGCCGGGCGGCCTGCCCCAGTACGACACGGGCCACGCCTCACGCATCGCCCGCGCGCGCGAGGGAGCCGCCGCGCTGCCGTCCCTCACGCTGTGCGGCGCGGCCCACGAGGGCGTCGGCATAGCCGCCTGCATCTCCTCAGCCACCCACGCGACGCCGTTCTTGTAACGCCCCTCACCCGCTGCGCGCGGGCCCGCCGACCCGTGGGGGCAGGCGTCCCGCAGCGCGGAGCCCACCCCCAGTTCCGGCCTCCGCCCCGGGGCGCGGCCTGCGGGACAGCGCGCTCTCCCGCGCCCCCCCGTGTGGGCAGGCGTCCCGCAGGGCGGGACGGGTGGGCACACGGGACGGCGCGCTCAGCCGCGCCCAGGCTTTCCGCGCCTGAACCCGCACCGGATGCACGACGCCGTACGGGTGCGGGTCCAGGCTCTGAAGCGGAGGCACCCGCGAACGGTGCCGTTCCGTTGTGCCCACCCGTTCCGCCCCAGCGGAACGATTGCCCACAACGGAACGGCGGCGCAGCGCACAGCGGAGCGGCGGCGCGGCGGCACCCGGTTGGCCGTGCGTCACGGGCGGGCGCGGGCGGCGGGGACGAGCATGAGGGCATGCCGATCTCCGCCGCCCAGCGCGCCGCCGCCCTCCTCACCGCCTCCGCCGTCCTCTGCCTGACGGCCGGCTGCTCGGACGACACCGGCGGCGACACCCCCGCGGCCTCCGCCCCCACCGGCACCGGCGGCCTGTCGGCGCTGACGGAGCAGCAGCTGGAGTGGGACACGTGCCCGCCGCCGTCCCCGGCGGAGGGCGGCGGCGCGGCGCCGTCGCCGCTGCCGGGCGGCGAGCCCTGGGAGTGCGCGTTCCTGACGACCCCGCTCGACTGGTCGAAGCCGGACGGCGAGACGATCGAGCTGGCGCTGATCAGGGCCCGGGCGAGGGACAACGCCCGCCGCATCGGCTCCCTCGTCTTCAACTTCGGCGGCCCGGGCGGCTCCGGCGTCACCGCCCTGCCGGGGTTCGCCAACGAGTACGAGACCCTCCGCTCCCGCTACGACCTGGTCTCCTTCGACCCGCGCGGCGTCGGCCGCAGCGAGCCGGTGGAGTGCATGACCGACAAGGAGCTGGACGCGTACTACGCGATGGACTTCACCCCGGACGACCTGGCGGAGGAGCGGACCCTGTCCGACGCGCAGAAGACGTACGCGGCGGGCTGCGAGAAGGACGCCGGCCCGGTCCTGCCGTACGTCGGCACGGAGAACGCGGCCCGCGACATGGACCTGCTGCGCCAGGTCCTCGGCGACGACAAGCTGCACTACTTCGGCATCTCGTACGGCACGGAGCTCGGCGGCGTCTACGCCCACCTCTTCCCTGAGCGGGTCGGCCGGGCCGTCTTCGACGCGGTCGTCGATCCGGACGCGGGCGTCGAGGACGGCGCGCTGGGCCAGGCGAAGGGCTTCCAGCTGGCGCTGGACAACTTCGCGCAGGACTGTGTGGACCGGGGTGACGAGTGCGCCCTGCCCGGCTCGACGGTCGCGGAGATCGAGGAGGGCGTCACCGATCTCCTCACCTCGCTCGACGAGAAGCCGATCACCGGCATCGGCAGCCGGAAGCTGACCCAGACCCAGGCCACCAACGGCATCGCCCAGGCCCTGTACTCGAAGGAGTTCTGGCCCTACCTGGAGCAGGGCCTGGAAGCCGCCGACGCCGGTGACGGCGCCCTGCTCCTCGCCCTCTCCGACTCCATGAACGGGCGCGGCGAGAACGGCAGTTACAGCAACATCCAGGCCGCCAACGCCGCCATCAACTGCGTCGACTTCAAGGAGCGCTACACCCTCGGCCAGGCCAAGGAGCGGCTGCCGCAGTTCCGCGAGGCGTCCCCCGTCTTCGGCGACTTCATGGGCTGGGCGCTGTCGAGCTGCTCGCAGTGGCCGGTGCCGGGCGCCTGGGACCACCCGGACGTGTCCGCGCCCGGCGCCGCGCCGATCCTCGTCATCGGCAACACCGGCGACCCGGCCACCCCGTACGAGGGCGCCCGCGCGATGGTGCAGGCGCTCGGCAAGGGCGTCGGCGTGGAGCTCACGTACGAGGGCGAGGGCCACGGCGCGTACAACGGCGGGAACGCCTGCGTGAAGAAGGCCGTCGACGGCTACCTCCTCGACGGCAAGGTCCCCGCCTCCGGCACCGTCTGCAAGTAGCCCCGCCCCCGAGGGCGCGGAACGGAGCCCCCCTAGGATGACGAGACCCGTCTCGATCCCAGGGGGTCTCCCATGCGCATACGCCGGCACCTGACGGCCCTCGCCGTCGGGGGACTCCTGGTCACCGGCTGTACGAGCACGGGATCCCCCGCCCCCGCACCCGCCTCCACACCCGCCTCCGACGCGAAGCCCGCACCCACGCCCGCGTCCGGTGCTCCCCTCCCCGCCTCCCTCACCGGCCAGCGGCCCGACTGGAAGCCGTGCGAAGGGGACGGGGCCGGCGCCGACTGGCGGTGCGCCACCGTGAAGGTGCCGCTGGACCACGCGAAGCCGTCGGGTGCCACGCTGCCCGTCGCGCTGATCCGCAAGGAGGCGACCGACCGGAAGGAGCGGATCGGTTCGCTGCTCTTCAACTTCGGCGGGCCCGGCGCCTCCGGGGTGGACATCCTGCCGCAGCTGTCCGGGGAGTACGGGGCGCTGAACGAGCGCTACGACCTCGTGGGCTTCGACCCGCGCGGGGTGGGCCGCAGCTCCGGCGTCGTCTGCCGCACCGACGCCGAGCAGGCGGCGGCCGAGACCCGCGTCGACTCCACCCCGGACACCCCCGCCGAGGAGGCCGCCTTCCTGAAGGACGCGGCCGGGTTCGGGGCCGGCTGCGCCCGCCGGTCCGGCGCGGTGATCCCGTACACCACCACGTCGGCCACCGCCCGCGACCTCGACCTGATCCGGCGGGTCCTCGGCGACGACAAGCTGCACTATTTCGGCATCTCGTACGGCACGCAGCTCGGCGGTGCCTACGCCCACCTCTTCCCCCGCGACGTGGGCCGGCTGGTCCTGGACGCGGTCGTCGACCCGACCAGCGACACCGCGGGCCACGCCCGGCACCAGACGGTCGGCTTCCAGCGGGCCCTGGACAACTACCTGAAGAGCACCGGGCAGTCGTCGAAGGCCGGCACCGCGCGGATCACCCGGCTGCTGGCGGAGCTCGACCGGCGCCCCCTGGAGGCCGGCGACCGGCGGCTCACCGAGGGGCTGGCGATCACCGGCATCGCGGTCACCCTCTACGCGGAGTCCACCTGGCCGCTGCTCACCGGGGCGCTGGAGGCGGCCGAGGCCGGCGACGGCGGCCCGCTGCTGCGGCTCGCCGACGCCTACAACGACCGGGACGAGCAGGGCCGTTACTCGACCCAGTCGCATTCCCAGCGGGCGATATCCTGCGCCGACTCCAGCGAGCGCCCGACGGCGGCCGACGCGAAGGCGCTGCTGCCGGAGTTCCGCCGGCTCTCCCCCGTCTTCGGCGCCTTCCTCGCCTGGGACACGGCCGGCTGGTGCGCCGACTGGCCGGTGGCGGGCGAGGCGAGCACCCCGGCGGCGTCGGCGCCCGGCGCGGCCCCGGTGCTCGTGGTGGGCACGACGGGCGACCCGGCGACCCCGTACGAGGGCGCGGAGCGGATGGCGGAGGAGCTCGGCGAGGGCGTCGGGATCCTGGTGACCAACAAGGGCGAGGGGCACGGCGCGTACGGCACCTCGGCGTGTGTGACGCGGACGGTCGACGCGTACCTGCTCGACGGGAAGGTGCCCGCGTACGGCACCACCTGCGGGTAGCAGGACGCGCGGAGGCCCCGGACTGTCACCCGGTCCGGGGCCTGGCGCGTCGCACCGACTAGTAGACGGGCTTCTCGGGCTCGATCTGGTGGACCCAGCCGATCACGCCGCCGCCGACGTGCACCGCGTCCGCGAAGCCCGCGGACTTGAGCACGGCGAGGACTTCCGCACTGCGGACACCCGTCTTGCAGTGCAAGACGATCCGCTTGTCCTGCGGGAGGTCCTGGAGGGCGGTGCCCATCAGGAACTCGTTCTTCGGGATCAGACGGGCGCCGGGGATCGAGACGATCTCGTACTCGTTCGGCTCGCGGACGTCGATGATGTCGATGTTCTCGCCCTCGTCGATCCACTCCTTGAGCTGCTTCGGAGTGATCGTGGAGCCGAGCGCCGCCTCCTGGGCCTCCTCGGACACGACGCCGCAGAACGCCTCGTAGTCGATGAGCTCGGTGACGGTCGGGTTCTCGCCGCAGACCGCGCAGTTCGGGTCCTTGCGGACCTTCACCTGGCGGTACTGCATCTCCAGGGCGTCGTAGATCATCAGGCGGCCGACGAGCGGCTCGCCGACGCCGGCGAGGACCTTGATGGCCTCGGTGACCTGGATGGAGCCGATGGACGCGCAGAGCACGCCCAGGACTCCGCCCTCGGCGCAGGAGGGGACCATGCCCGGCGGCGGGGGCTCCGGGTAGAGGCAGCGGTAGCAGGGGCCGTACTCGGACCAGAAGACGGACGCCTGGCCGTCGAACCGGTAGATCGAGCCCCAGACGTACGGCTTGTTCAGCAGCACGCAGGCGTCGTTCACCAGGTAGCGGGTGGCGAAGTTGTCCGTGCCGTCGACGATCAGGTCGTACTGGCCGAAGATCTCCATCACGTTGTCGGCCTCGAGCCGCTCCTCGTGAAGGATCACGTTGACGTAGGGGTTGATGCCGAGCACGCTGTCGCGCGCCGACTCGGCCTTGGAGCGGCCGATGTCCGCCTGGCTGTGGATGATCTGGCGCTGCAGGTTCGACTCGTCGACCTCGTCGAACTCCACGATGCCGAGCGTGCCGACACCGGCCGCGGCCAGGTACATGAGGGCCGGCGAGCCGAGGCCGCCGGCGCCCACGCAGAGCACCTTGGCGTTCTTCAGGCGCTTCTGGCCGTCCATCCCGACATCCGGGATGATCAGGTGGCGGGAGTACCGACGGACCTCGTCAACGGTGAGCTCGGCGGCCGGCTCGACCAAGGGTGGCAGCGACACGGGGACTCCAGGGTCATCCCCGCTCGCGCGGGGAGGGGACAGGCATCGTTCTTCCCTCGTAACCCTGCCACGCCCTATTTCATTCCGAGACTCCCTGTCCGATACGCGAGACGATTTCGTCCCAGTAGCCGGGCAGCGAGTGGAATGGCGCGGTTTGTCCCGCACCCCCTCCCACGCCCCCGCCGGCGGCGCGGTCGGTGAAGAAGATCGTGCCCGCGCCCTGCCAGCGGGCGATCCGCAGCGCCTCGTCGAGGTGGGTGCGCGGCACCCCGTGGACGAAGTGCGCGAACTTCCCCTCCGGGTACTCCGCGGTCCACTCCGCCACCTGCGACCAGCGGTAGTCCGCCCAGGCGCCGGAGAAGGTGACCAGCTGGTCCGCCGCCTCCGCGTAGCCGGGGTACGGATGGCTGCCCTGGCCCAGGACGAGGTGGGCGTCGCCGCCGAGGAGGGCCGACAGGGTGCTGGTGACCCTCCTCACTCCGGGCAGGTCGGTCCGGTCCGTGGGACAGCGGTCCAGATAGAAGCCGCCGACCCGGTACCAGTCGACGTACCGCTGGGCCTGCGAGACCAGCTCGCCGAAGGGGCGCGAACCGTGCGCGAGGTCCAGGTGCCCGAGCACCCGCACGCGCGCGTGCCGCAGCCGTCCCGCGGTCTCCAGGCAGTGCGGGTCGGGGCGGGAGCCCGGGCCGTCGGCGACGTTGAGCACCGCCCAGTGCACGGGGGTGCCGGGGCGGGTCAGTTCGGCCCATTCGACCGGGGCGAGCAGCGGGTGGGCGTAGCCGGGGGCGCCGACGCCGAGCGCCCGGACGGTGCCGGTGGCGGTCAGATGCGACACGCCGCCTCCATCCAGATGTCGGCGAGCGACTCCTCCAGGTTGATGCGGGGGCGCCAGCCGAGCCGGTCCCGGGCGGTGCGGACGTCGGCCTGCTGCCAGGGGCCGCAGCCGTCGGGGTACGGGAAGGGGGCGGAGGCCAGCTGTTCGGCGATGGTCGCCTCGGTGCGGGGGGCGCCGATGACGGGCCGCTGCGGGATGCCGTGCGGGGCGTCCACCTCGTGGAGGTTGCCCGCGTAGCCGGCGACGCGGGCGAGGACGGCGGCGGCGTCCCGGAGCCGGACGGCCCGTCCCGTACCGATGTTGACGACGCCCTGGGCGGCGGAGAGGGAAGCGGCGTGCACGGCGCGGGCCACGTCCCGGACGTCGACGAAGTCCCGCTGCACGCCGAGGCCGCTGAGCTTGAGCTCGCCGTCCCCGGCCTGCATCGCGCGGCGCATCGCCTCGGCCAGCCGCCCGAGCGGCGAGCCGGCGGGGGTGCCGGGGCCGACCGGGGAGAAGACCCGCAGGACGACCGCGTCGAGCCCGGAGCCGAGGACGAGTTCGGTGGCGGCGAGCTTGGAGACCCCGTACGGGCCTCCGGGGCGCGGCACGGCGTCCTCGGCGGTGGAGGAGCCGGGCTGGCTGGGCCCGTACTCGGAGGCGCAGCCGACCTGCACGAGCCGGGCGCCGCAGCCGCTGCGGCGCAGGGCCTCGCAGACGGTGGCGACGGCGACGGTGTTGTGCCGGGTGAGGTCGCGGGCGCCGCCGCGGGTGGCGCCCGCGCAGTTGACGACCACGCCGGGATGGACGGCGTCCAGGAAGCGGGTGAGCGCGCCGGGGCTGCCGGTGGCGAGGTCGAAGCGGACGTCGGCGTCGTCGCCGCGGCCGAGGGCGGTGAGGTGGACCGCCGGGTCGGCGAGCAGCCGGTCGGCGACGAACCGGCCGATGAAGCCGTTGGCTCCGAGCAGTAGCACCCTCATCGTGCGGCCCCTTCGTGCCGACCGGCCGGTGCTGGGGAGTGACGGGTCATGGTCTGGGTTCTCCTTGAGGGTGGTGAGTCGGGGGCCGGGCGCCCGCGGCGTCGGCTCCGCGGGTGCCCCGGGGTCAGGGGGTGGTGTGGGCCGAGGCCCGGGTGAGGGCGCCGGTCGCGTGGGCCAGCAGGCCGAGCGCGGCGGCGCCGCAGACGAGCGCGGGGAGGGCGCCCGCGCCCCAGGCGTCGACGGCGGTGCGCACGGGGAGGTCGAGCGCGTCGAAGCCGGGGAGCGGGAGCCGGGCGGCCAGCACGCTCGCGAGGCCGAGGGCTTCGGCGGCGCAGGCGGCGGCGAGGGTGGCGGCGGCGGTCTCGGGGTGTCCGTGGACGGTGAGCAGCCGGGCGAGGAGGAGCAGGGCGCCGAGGGCGAGGGCGCCGGCGGTGAGGCCGGTGAGCGCCAGCAGGGCGGTGAGGGCGGCGAGATGGAGGAGGACGGCGCCCAGGAGCCACGCGCGCGTGCCGGCGGCGAAGTCGGCGAGCCCCCGGCTGTCGGCGATGCGCCGCCGGGCACGGGCGGCGAAGAGGTGGGCGCACCAGGCGGCGGGCGCGACGGCGAGCGCGAGGCCGAGGAGCGGGGCGGGGCGCAGCGGCCACGCGCCGTCGGGTCCGCCGGCGAGCACCTGCTCCAGGAGGCCGTCACCGGCGACGGCGTAGGCGAGGAGCCACAGGGTCCAGAGCCGGGCGGCGGGCGCGGGGGCGGCGGCGCGCAGCGGGCCGCGCCGGACGGCGAGGACGAGCGCGGCGGCCAGCCCGAGCGCCCCGGCCGTTCCGGCGGCGACCCGGGCGGCGCCGTCGAGGTGGAGCAGGGCGGGCACCAGGAGAGCGGCCGCGGCTCCGGGGGCGAGCGCGGCGAGCGCCCACGGGGTACGGGGCGCGGGCGCGTCCGGTGGTGGCGCGGGTTCCTGGTGGCCGCGGGGCACGCGCGCGTACAGCTCCTCGGCGAGGGAGAAGACGTCGCGGTGCCGGTAGCGGGCGGCGGTCCGGTCGGTGAAGCCCTGCGCTTCGAGCCCGGCGGCGATCTCCAGCGGGTCGACGGCGCGGGCGCACAGCTCCCGGTGCCGGTGCATGAGCACCTTGACGGGGTCCCCGGCACGGCGCGCCTTGCCGGCGGGGCCGGCCGGGGCGGGGGCCGGCGCGACGGGCGCGGGCGGCTCCCCCCAGGCGGCCCCCGGCCCGGGCGCGACGGCCTCTCCGACGGGGTCGGCGGGGGGTGGGGGTACGGGATCGGGCTCGGCTACGGGGGTGGGCTCGGTTACGGAGGTGGGCGCGGGTCCGGAACCGGGCGCCCCCGGCGCGGGTTCGCCCTCGCGCCCGACCTCGGCCACGGGCTCCGACTCAGGCTCCGGCTCCGGCTCCGGCTCAACCTCCAACCCCGGAACCGGCACGGTCTCGGCCACGGGCTCCGGCACGCTCTCGGTCTCGACCACGGGCTCCGGCACGGTCTCGGCCACGGGCTCGGGCTCCGGTTCCGACGGCGCCTCCGGAGCCTCCGGCTCGGACGGTGCCGCCGGTTCCTCGGCCACGCGCGCGTGGGAGGACGGCCGGGGCGGGCCGAAGGCGGAGAGGAGGTCGTCCAGGGCGGACGGGCCGGGGGCGGGGTCCGGGCGCGCGGGCGACGGGTCCGCCTGGAGGTCGAGGCCGAGATCGAGGCCGAGGTCGAGGGCGGGGTCGAGAGCGGGGGCGGGGTGCGGGCCGGCGGGCCCCGGGGCTATGGCGGGCGGCGCGGGCTCCGCGTCCACCGCGGGGGTGCCGAGGAGGGCCTCGGACCGGGCGTCCCAGGCTCCGGGGCTCGTCGGGGCGGCGGGGCCGCGCATGGGTGTGCCTCCTTCAGGCATCGGGGGCCCCCGTCCCCGCGGCGACGGCCTTCGGCGCCCAGCTGCCGGGGAGGTGCGCCTCGGCGGGGTGGGCGAAGGGCACGTCGGACCCGGCGCGGTGGCGGACCGGCGCGTGGGAGAGGAGTTCCAGGTAGATGCCGCGGAACGCGGCGAGGTTCTGGTCGACGGTGAAGAGCTCCAGCGCCCGGGCGCGGGCCGCCGCGCCGAGCCGGTACCGGCGCCCGGGGTCGCTCAGCAGCGCGTGGCAGGCGTCGGCGAGCGCGCGGGGGTTGCGCGGGGGGACGACGAGCCCGGTGCCGCCGATGATCTCGACGACCGCGCCGACGTCGGTGGAGACGGTGGCGCGGGCGCAGAACATGGCCTCGACGAGGCTGGCGGGGAAGCCCTCGACGGTGCTGGAGAGGACGACGACGGCGGCGGAGGCGTAGACGTCCTCCAGGGTGGGTGCCTCGGGTCCGCCCAATTCCTCGAAGGAGACGGGGTTCTCGCCCACGGCGTGGGCGCCGGCGGCCTCGTCGGGGAAGAGCTGGGCGGCGAGCGCGGCGCACTGGGCGAGGTAGGCGCAGGGTTCGGCGGACTCCTCGGGGGCGCCCGCGTCGGCGGGGACGGAGACGATCCTCAGCCGGGTGCCGGGCCGGCGGGCGCGGAGTTCGGCGAAGGCGTGGAGGAGGGCGACGAGGTCCTTGGCGGGCTCCACCCGGCCGATCCACACGAGGGTGTCGGGCTCGCCGCTCTCCTCGTCCTCGCCGACCTCGGTGAACCGCTCGGCGGGCATGCCGGGGTGGACGGTGCGGACCCGGTCCCGGTCGGCACCGAGCCGCTCCTGCCAGCGGCGGGTGTGGGCGTTGCCGGGGGTGAGGAGGGCGGCCTGGCGGTACGTCTCGCCGGCGAGGCGGCCGTGGAGCGCGGCGAGCAGGGTGCGCAGCGCGGTGGAGGCGGCGGGGGTGTCCGTGCCGGGCCGGGCGAGGTAGTGGGAGCGGAGGCCGACGCCGTACTCGGTGACGAGGAGCGGGGTGCCGAAGAAGCGTTTGGCCAGCAGGCCCGGGAGCGCGACGGGCCCGCCCGCGGTGGCGTGGCAGAGGTCGGCGGCGCCGAGGGCGGTCTCGTCGTACCAGTCGAGGGAGAGGGGGCGCAGGGCCCGCTCCAGGTGGTCGGCGAGGGCGAGGTGGTCGCGCAGTCCCGCCGCCGCGGCGGCGCGGCGGGCGCCGGGGGCGCGGCAGGCGGTCTCCAGGAGGCGGACGGCGTCGTCGGAGCGGAGCGCGCCGGGCAGTCCGCCGCTGTCGCGGGCGAGGTCGGCGAGGGTGCCGAGGCCGGTGGCGAAGGAGTCGGCGGCGGCCTCGCCGGCCGGGTGCGCGGGGTCGGTCTCGGCGGTGAGGCCGGTGGCGAGGGCGTGGAAGCCCTCGGCGAAGCGGCGGCGGTCGCGGCGGCCGTAGGCGCGGCGGCCGGCGCGCTCGGGCGGTCCGGCGGGGAGGGCGCCCTCGCCGGTGGCGGGGACGGGGCGCAGGTGGGGCGGGAGCGGGCCGGCGGGGAGGGGGCCGCCGACGGCGTACAGGTCGAAGTCGTGGGGGGCGAGGCCGTGGACGAGCCGCCGCCACCACGCTCCGGTGTCACCGGTGGCGCACGGGAGGCCACCCTCCGTGAGCAGTCCGATCCGCACGAGCACACACCCCCGGTCCTTTTCGACGGCGCCCACCGGTCCCGTCGATGGCGCGCGCTGCTCGGCGGGATTCCCACGGCGGGATTCCCGCAGCGGGTAGAACGTAAGCGCAGGGAGCGGTGGCGCGACGGACGGTTGTCCGCCGCACCACCGGAAGGGGTGAATGCACGTAACTTTCCCACTCCGGTCGCGTTCGGTCGCGGTACGCCCCGGAGGGGTGACGGAGCGTCGGACCGCGACGGCGCGGCGGGCCCCGGCGAGGGCGGGGCCGAGGGCGGAACCTCTCGCGTGAACCGCGGCAAGGGAAAAGGGAATTCCGCGGCCGCGAGGAAATCACGGGACGAGAGAACACCGCGAGGAGCGAACACCGGGCGGGGAGAACACGGGGAGGGCCGCGCCCTCGGGAATGCGGTCACGGCCGGAATGGAGGAACGGCCGCCGGCGCGCTCCCGGCCGAGGGTTCCCGGGCGGGAATGCGCCGGAAGGCGTCAGCGGCGGAAACGCCGGCACCGGAATGCCCGCGAGCGCCCGGGCCCCCTCACCTCGCCGACCTTCCGGCTCAACTCCCGGGATACACCCAGGGGTTCGGACGGCATCCGATGCCGTCGATCTCCAGGGACTTGGTCTGCTGCTGCATCACCGGCGCCAGGGCGCCCGGCGTACGGCACGTCACATGGTTGTGGCCGAGCCGGTGTCCGACCTCGTGGTTGATGAGCATCTGCCGGTAGGCGTGCATCGCCTTCGGCCCGAAGGTCTCGGAGCCCTGCGCCCAGCGGAAGGCGTTGATCATCACGCGCTCGGTGGAGGCCGAGTCGCAGGAGACGTTGTCGACGGTGGTGTCCAGGCCGGACTTGGCGCACCACGTGCCCGTGGTGCCGGGGCTCGCGAGGGTGACGACGAAGTCGGGCTTCCCGGTGGAGATCCGCTCGAAGGTCATCGCGCCCTGGCCGGCCCAGCTGCGCTTGTCGTTCAGGGTCTGCTGGACGGCCCGGGCGAAGAGCTTGGCGTCGAGCCCGAGGCCCTTCTCGACGTCCACCCGGTAGCGGTATTTCTGCCCCTTGCCCGGCGCCTTGTCGAGTCCGGGCACCGCCTCGAAGTCGCCGGGGCCGGCGAGCTTCGGATCGATCGGGAACTGGCGGGTCATCAACTGCTCGTACGTGGGCGCCGGCTGCCGCTTGACGGGGGCCGGGCTCGCCGGCTTCGGCCGCTCGTCGGAGCGGGAGGCGGAGTCCTCCGAGGTCCGCTCGGCGGGCTGCTGCGCGGCGCGGACGGCCGGGGCGTCGTCCTCGCGGTCGGCGACCTGGCCGGCGACGACGATGGCGAGGCAGGTCGTGACGGCGGCGGCGGCGATCCCGGTGAGCGCCCGCCCCTTGCCGCCCTTGCCCGACGCCTCGTCCCCGGCGTCGGTCCCGGGCGCGTCGGGCCCGTCCGGCGGAGCCGCGGCGGCCCTGCGGGGACCGGGGAGCCGGGCCGCGCCCCCCGTGGCGGGCCCGTAACGCTCGGGCGCGACCGTCCCGCCCTCTTCGTGCGCGGGATGCCCCCCGCGCACGGGAATGCCGTGGGCGGGCGTGTGCGGGGCGCCGTGGGCGGGGGTGTCGGGACCCGGGGCCCGGTGGACGGGCGTGCCGTGAGCCGGGGTCCCGTGATGCGGGGTCCCGTGAGCCGGGGTCCCGTGGGCAGGAGTGCCGTGGGCAGGGGTCCCGTGCCCGTGGGTTCCGTGAGCCGGAGTGCCGTGAGAGGGAGTCCCGTACATCGGGGTGCCGTGGGCAGGGGTCCCGTACACGGGAGTGCCGTGAGCCGGGGTCCCGTGCCCGTGGGTTCCGTGGGTGGGGCTCCCGTGGGCCGGGCCGCCGGTACGGAAGCCGGGGCCGGGGCCGGGGCCGGGGCCGGGACCGGTACCGCCCTGCGCGGGCGCCCCGTACGCCGGGGTCCCCTGCGCGGGCGTGCCGTGGCCGTGGAAGGTGCCGTGGCCGCGTGCGGTGCCCGGGGGCGTGCCGTACTCCTCCTGGCCGGCGCCCGCGGCCCTGCGGCGGCGGCCTGTGCCCGCCCCGCTGTCCACGACCGGCGTGCGTCCGGTCTCGGCCGCCGGTGCGCGCCCGCCGTCCCGTGCCGGGCCGCGCCCGGTGTCGCCCGCCGGGGGCACGGCCCCCTTGCGACTATGTCGTCCCACCCCGGGTTCAGCTCCCGTCGTGCCGTGCGTCGTGGTCCGCGATCAGCTCCCGCGCGGCCGCGGCGACCGTCTCGGGGTACTCCATCATCGCCACGTGACCGGCGTCGGGCAGGCTCAGCAGCCGCGAGCCCCGGAAGGCGGCGGCGGCCCTGCGGGCCATCCGGTACGAGACGAGCCGGTCACGGCCGCCGTAGACGAGCAGGGTCGGAGCGAGCACCCGCTCCGCCTGCCGCCACAGACCGTGCTGGCCGCCGAGCGTATAGGCGTCGACGATCCCGCGCGAGGACCTGGCCATCACGTCCCAGAAATAAGGGAGTTCCAGCCGGCGCTCCATCTCCTCGACGGCGTGCCGGATCCCCTCGTCGGTGACCCGGCCGGGGTCCCCGTAACAGAGCGCGAGGACGCCCCGCACGCGCTGCTCGGCGGTCCAGTCCCGGGAGACGCGCGCGAAGAGCCCGGCGACGCCGGGCACGGCGAGCAGCGCCGTCGGCCAGGCGGTGCGCTGGGCGCGCAGCTCGGGGAGGGCCGGCGAGATCAGGGTCAGGGTGCGGACCAGGTCGGGCCGGACGGCGGCGACCCGGGTGACGACGGCGCCGCCCAGCGAGTTGCCGAAGAGGTGGACCGGGCCGCGCCCGGCGGCGTCGAGCAGCCGGATGACGGCGCGGGCGTGTCCGGTGACCGAGTAGTTGCCGTCGTCGGGCGGCGGGGAGTCGCCGAAGCCGGGCAGGTCGACGGCCTCGCCGTCGACGAGGTCGGCGAGCAGCGGCATCAGGGCGGACCAGTTCAGGGAGGAACCGCCGAGGCCGTGCACGTACAGGGCGGGCGGCAGACCGGGGCGGGAGCCGGGCCGGGCGCGCACGGTGAGGGTGAGTCCGGGGAGCGCGACGGAGCGGAGCTCCTCGCCGTCGGCGACCCGGACGGCGCGCGGACGCGGTGCCGGCTGAGCGGTGTCGGCGGCGGTCCGGGATTCCGGCAGCTCGGTCGAGGACATGGCCGCAATATTACGAGACGATCACGCGGGCTCGGGTGTGGGAGCGGTCACAGGCGCGCGTGGCGTCCGGCCGGGGGTCCGTTCGTCACGGGGAGCACGGGCGCCGGCGTCGGGGAGGGGAGCGCCCGGACCCGGGCGGGGGCGGCTCGGGTGCGGGGGGACGCCGGGGCTCCTACGCTCGTAGGGAGGGCCATCCGCGCGGACGCCCGCCCGCGCACGGGGAGGACGGGAAGGAATCGCATGACTGTCGATCCGTCCGAGCCGGACACGTTCCCCGAGGAAGAGGACGCCGTGCTCGACGAGGAAGTCCCGGAGGCCGACGCGGCCGAGCAGCACACGGAACTGCGTCCGAGGGAGGACGAACCGCTCGGCGACATCGACCACGAGGCGGCGGACGAGGGCGACGCCTCCGAGCAGGCACGCGTGGTCACCCTCGACGAGGACGACTACCGCTGACCCTCGACGAGGACCACCGCGACCGGGGACGACGACCACCGCGACCACCGCGGACACGGTCGGCGCCCCGCGCGGACAAGGGACGGCGGCCATCCCGCGACTTCCGCCGACGACTACCGCTGATTTGTTCGGTTTAATCTTGAATCGACTGTCGACCCCAACGTCCGGTCCGTGAAATTCTGCGTCCGCACCGCGCACAGCCGGGTTACCCAAAAGTACGATGGCGGCGCGGCGCGACAGCGCACATGGATCGAATTCTTGGGAGGCCGCGTGAGCGCCATCGAGCAGACAGAGGCAGCACGCCCTCGCGGTACGCGGCTGCCGCGCCGTGCCCGGCGGAACCAGCTGCTCGGCGCGGCCCAGGAGGTCTTCGTCGCCCAGGGCTACCACTCCGCGGCGATGGACGACATCGCCGAGCGGGCCGGCGTCAGCAAGCCCGTGCTCTACCAGCACTTCCCCGGGAAGCTGGAGCTCTACCTGGCCCTGCTCGACCAGCACTGCGAGTCCCTGCTCCAGTCGGTCCGCACCGCCCTCGCCTCCACCTCGGACAACAAGCTCCGGGTCGCGGCCACCATGGACGCCTACTTCGCGTACGTCGAGGACGAGGGCGGCGCCTTCCGTCTCGTCTTCGAGTCCGACCTCACCAACGAGCCGGCCGTCCGCGAGCGCGTGGACCGCGTCAGCCTCCAGTGCGCCGAGGCGATCTCCGAGGTGATCGCCGAGGACACCGGGCTCTCCACCGACGAGTCGATGCTGCTCGCCGTGGGCCTCGGCGGCGTCTCCCAGGTCGTCGCCCGCTACTGGCTCTCCAGCGAGTCCCCGATCCCCCGCGACACGGCCGTCTCGCTGCTCACCTCGCTCGCCTGGCGCGGCATCGCGGGCTTCCCGCTGCACCCCGTCGACGGCCAGCTGAGCGCCGAAGGCCACTGACCCGGGCGGGCGGCGGGCCGGTCGCGGGCTTTGTTCCCGCTCCCTGTTCGCTCCTGGCGTGCGGCGGCTGAGCCGTGCGCGTCCCCTCACCGGGCTAATGTGTGCAGCGTACGGCGCGGGTTCATCGCGCATGGCTGACCGTTCGGAGGGACATAGCCGTGGAGGTCAAGATCGGCGTGCAGCACGCACCCCGGGAGATCGTTCTGGAGAGCGGGCAGTCCGCCGAGGACGTGGAGCGCGCCGTCGCCGACGCGCTGTCCGGCAAGGCACCGCTGCTCAGCCTTGAGGACGAGAAGGGCCGCCGGGTCCTCGTTCCGTCGGACAAGATCGCGTACGTGGAGCTCGGCGAGACCGCGGTGCGCCGGGTGGGCTTCGGCACGCTCTGAGCCGCGGCTCCCGCACGAGGAGGCCCGGAGGGACACCGTCCCTCCGGGCCTCCTCGCGTCCGCCCGGATCCCCACCCGCGCGGTCCCGGACGCCCACACACGGGGCCCGAGCGTCCACCCGCACGGCCGGGGCTTCCCCATCCGCGCCCAAGCCCCCACGCAAGGCCCGCACGTCACCCCGCGCGGCTGCGGGCGTGCGGCCGTCCGGGTGGCGTGCGGGGGGTCCTCCCGTACGTGCTCCGGGGCCGCCGGGCCCGTGCTCCGGGACCCGGGGGCGGGCGCCTCACCGGGGTGTGGGGAGGGTTGCGTTCCGATGGCCCTGGGTAGAAGGGGCCTTGACCGCACCGCCCGCCCCGCACCCCTCGCGAGGTGATCCACCGTGTTCCTGGAAGCCCTCGGATCCGCCCTGCTCGGACTGGCCCTGGCCTGGGCCGCCGTGCACCGCCTGCCCGACCGCCTCCCCGCCCGGAGGACCGTCCTCCCGACCGGTGCGCTCGGCGCCGTCTTCGGCGCGCTCGTCACCCACGGGGCCCTCGGTCCCGGCCACTTCCTCGCCACCCTCGTCGGCGCCGTCGCGGTGGCGGCGGTGCTGCTCTCGCTGCTCGTCCGCCCGGCCGCCCGCCGGCTCCGCCGATCATCGCCCGCGGCGTACTGACCCGCCGCACCGGACGCGAGACGGCCGTGGGGGGCCGGGCCCCCCGCCCCCCCCACCCCCCCGCGGCCGGGGCGGGGTGTGGCCCGGGGACGGGGGGGGGGCCCGGGGCGCCGCCCCCGATGTGGGGGGCCGCGTGGATCGGGGGGTCC